>JANXOP010000254.1 GCA_025357755.1 Kofleriaceae bacterium
ACAGCCCGAGCAGCGCGATCACGATCAGATCGAGGTCGCCCTTGTCCTTCGAATGCATGCCGACGTCGATCGCGTAGCGCGCGGCTTGCGGATACGTCAGCGTGATCGCCGAGGCCGCGACGAGGGTCACGACCGCGAGCACGAACCGCCAGCGATGTGGACGGATCAGGGCGGTCAGGCGCAGCAGCACCCCGAGCCTGCGCTTGTCCTTGGGGATGCCGGCCTTGTCAGGATGCTCGAGATAAGCGCCGGTCATCGAGGGCATTGTACTGGCTTCCATACTAAAACCCGGGCCATGCGTACCTGGCTGATCGTCCTGGCCACCGCGGCTGCCTGCAAGAACCCGTCGTTGCTCGATAGCGCTGCCGACGGGCCGGGCAACACCGACGTCTTGTGGGATCTGGCACCCGATGGCACCGAGGTCGGCATCGTCGCCACGCCCAAGGCGATCGGGCTCGTGTTCGATGCGGTCACGACCGCGCAGCAACTCACCGCGAACCCCGATTTCGCGCCGATGAAGGGCACCGCGCAGGCACTGATCGCCGCGCTGCTCGGCAAGGCGGATGGTACGCCGGCCGATGCCGGCCTCTCGGCCGACAAGGGCTTCGCGATGTTCATCACGAGTGATGGCGTGATCGGCGTGATGCCGGTCGGCGATCGCGACAAGTTCATGGCGACCAAGCACGGCACGCGCGGCAAGACCGCGACCGATGGCGACTCGCTCAACGGCAACACGTGCAAGCCGCTGCGCGACTACTACGTGTGCGCGACGAACGACAAGCTGTTCGAGCGCATCGGCAAGGGTGCGCTCAAGGGCAGGGCCGCGGAGCTCGCGGGCGGCCGCGGCGATGTCGAGATCTACGCGCCGCAGCTCCCGCTGTTCGGTGGCGCACCCGGCGATCTCGGACTCGCGTTCGAGGTCACGCGGGGTCAGGTCGCTGCGCGCGGTGTGTGGACCGGTCATCCGGCGGGCACGCTCGGGATTCTCGCGGGTGTCACGGCGCCAAAGATCGACGCGACGAATGCCGCGGGCTTCGTCGCCGCGGACATCGCGAAGCTGACCGGTGCGCTGCCTCCCGCGCTACTCGCGGGTGGCGTCACGTTCGACACGTTCGCCAAGTCGCTCGCCGGACCGGTCAGCGCCGTGATCCCGGCGGGCTCGGTCGATATCCAGATCACCGCGCCGCTCACCGATGTCGCGCCGGCGACGACCGCGCTCGCGGCGTGCAAGGACCTCGCGACGATCCTCGATCTCACCGACGAGCAACCCAAGGACGCGTGCCGGTTCAAGATCCCGAGCGCGAACACGCTCCAGCTCGAAGCGTGGGTCGATGGCGCCGGCAAGGCGCTGCGCGTCGGACAACATCGCGGTGGCGTCACGAAGGCGGCCGACGTCGCGCTCACGCCGATCGGCGCGGAGCTCGCGCACGGTGACTGGACCGCGGTGTTCTGGGGCCGCGGCTCGATGCTGAACCTCACCGGGGTCGTACCGTCGCTCACGGACATCCGGCCCGAGGGCTCGGCCGCGATCCACGCTATCTCGCTCGTCAACGAGCTCGGCATCGGCATCGAGGTCGATGCGAAGGGCATGAAGATGCGCGGCGTGATCAGGACCGCGTGGGCCAATCCGCCCGACGTCGCGATGAAGATCGCCGCGATCTCCGGCGCCGACATCGTCACCGGCAAGGCGAACGATCCCGCGAAGGCGATCGCGGCGAGCGCGGCGAGCACACCGTTCGCGGCCGACTTCCAGGCCGGGCAAGGCGGCCTGATGATTCCGGCCGCCGCCCTCGGGATTGCCTCGGCGATCATCGTGCCCGCGATCGATTCGCTGCTCGGCGGTGGTGGTGAGAACGACGCGCCGGACATCCAGGTCCCGCAGCCCGATCCGTCGATCCCTCAGTAGGGAAGGCCAGCAGGTAGCAGGTCACAGACATTGCTGGCCCTGCCCTGCCCTCGCCCTTTCATGCGTCTACACTCGGACTACATGCACGATCATCGGATCAGATGGCGTCGTTGGGGACTCGCCTTCGTTTTTGCGTTCGCGTGCGGTGGCACGCAAGCGCCGGCACCGGTCGCCGAGCATCGGCCTGCGGCGTCGGTCCAGCCCGTGGCGGCGCCCGTCGATCCGATGGCCGAGGTCACGCCGATCGATCCGCAGATCAAGGTCGGTCACCTCGCGAACGGGCTGACGTACTACGTGATGAAGCACGGCAAGCCCGAACACCGCGCGGCGCTGTGGCTCGCGGTCAATGCCGGCTCGGTCCTCGAGGACGATGATCAGCGCGGGCTCGCGCATTTCGTCGAGCACATGGCCTTCAACGGGACCAAGCGGTTCCCGAAGCAGGACATCGTCAACTACATCGAAAAGATCGGCATGGATTTCGGTGCCGACCTCAACGCGTATACGAGCTTCGATCAGACGGTCTATCAGCTGACCGTGCCGACCGATGACAAGGCGATCCTGATGAAGGGCGTCGACATCATCCGTGACTGGGCCGGTGACATCACGTTCGATCCGGTCGAGGTCGATAAGGAGCGCGGCGTCGTGCTCGAGGAGTGGCGCACCGGTCGCGGCTCGTTCGAGCGCATCAACGCGCAGCAGTGGCCGGTGATGTTTGCTGGCTCGAAGTACGCCGAGCGCTTACCGATCGGGCTGCCCGAGATCCTCAAGGCCGCGAAGCGCGACACGATCGCGAGGTTCTACAAGGACTGGTATCGCCCCGACAACATGGCGGTGATCGCGGTCGGTGACTTCGAGCCCTCCGAGATCGAGAAGGTGATCCAGCAGCGGTTCGGCGACCTGAAGAACCCGGTAGCCGAGCGCCCGCGCGTGCAGCCGGCCGTACCGCACGATCAACCGACCGCGATCACGATCGCGACCGACGCGGAGTTCCCGTTCACGCAGGTCTCGATCACCGACAAGCTCGATCACCGCCCCGAGCTGACGAAGGGTGATTTCCGTCGATTCGTGCTCGAGAATCTCTACAACGAGATGATGGGCGCACGGTTCTCGGAGCTCGGCCTCGAGCCCGACTCGCCGTTCATGTTCGCCGGCAGCTCGACGGGTGGTGCCGGTGTTCGCGGCGGCGATGCATACACCCGTCAGGCGCAGGTCAAGGAAGGTAAGGTCAAGGAGGCGCTCGCGGCGCTCCTGAAGGAGAGCGCGCGGGTCGAGAAGTTTGGCTTCGTCCAGACCGAGCTCGATCGCGGCAAGCTGCGCGCCCTCGCGAGCAGCGACAAGGAGATGAAAGAGTGGGACAAGACCCAGGACACCGATCTCGCCGACGAGATGACGCGCAACTTCTTCGAGAAGGAGCAGATGGGCGGCCGCGTGCTCGAGAACGCGTACACCAAGGAGATGCTCGCGTCGGTCACGCTCGACGAGCTCGACCACCTCGCGAGGTCTTGGAGTGCAAGCACCGGCCGCGTGATCGCGATCGCCTCGGGCACCACCACGCCGATGCCGACGCCAGCCGAGGTTCACCAGGTCGTCGAGGCGGCGAGCCGTGCCCCGCTCGAAGCCTGGAAGGACGTCGGCGCCGACCAGCCGCTGATCGCGCAGCTGCCGAAGCCCGGGACGATCACGAACGAGACGATCGACGCCACGCTCGGTGCGACCGTGTGGACGCTGTCCAACGGCATCCGCGTGGTCGTCAAACCGACGACGTTTCAGAACGACGAGATCCTGTTCGATGGCTGGCAGAAGGGCGGCACGTCGCTGCTCGGCGATACCGACTACGGCCAGGTCCGGTTCTCGGGCCTGCTCACCTCGATGGGTGTCGGCGAGCTCGATCCGACCTCGCTCGAGAAGGTGCTCGCCGGTCACCTCGTCAACGTCAGCGCGGGCTACAGCGAGCTCGCCGAGACGGTGGGCGGCTCGACCCGACCGGCCGACCTCGAGACGATGATGCAGCTCGCGTACCTCCGCATGACCGCGCCGCGCAAGGATGCGCGCGCATTCGCGGCGTGGAAGCACGATCAAGGCGAGTGGATCAGCCATCGCCAGCTCCTGCCAGAGATGCAGTTCTGGGAGCAGATGAACACGCTGCGCTCGAACAACCACGTTCGTCATCGTCCACAAACGCTCGCGATGTTGAATGCGGTGGATCCCGACAAGGCGATCGCGGTCTTCAAGGCGCGCTACCGCGACTTCTCGAACTTCACGTTCTCGTTCGTCGGTAACGTCGATCCGAAAGTATTGAAGCCACTGGTCGCGACGTACCTCGCTTCGCTGCCGAGCACCGGCAAGCCGAGCCAGTGGAAGAACATCGGCGTGAAGTTCGCGAACGGCCCGGTGCAGAAGACCATCCTCGCGGGCACCGAGCCGAAGAGCCACGTGATGATCGAGGTCACAGGTAGCGACAAGTGGTCGCTCGACGCCGAGCGCGACGCCGAGGTCCTCTCGAAGGTCCTCGGGATTCGCCTCCGCGAGGTCCTGCGCGAGGACCTGGGCGGCGTCTATGGCGTCGGCGTGTTCGCTTCGATGATCCGCGAGCCCGAACCGCGTCGTGACTTCGAGATCAGCTTCACCTGCGATCCGCAGAACGTCGACAAGCTCACGCAGGCCGCCTACGCCGAGATCGCCAAGATCTCGAAAGAAGGCGTCAGCGAGGAGTATCTCGCCAAGGTCCGCGAGCAGATCAAGCGCGAGCACGAGACCAACATCAAGGAGAACGCCTGGTGGAGTCAGGCGATCCACGAGGCGCTGTGGTCCGGCGATGACTTCAAGGCGATCACCGACGCCGATGCGATGGCCGCGCGCGCCACGAGCGACAACGTCAAGGCCGCGGCAGAGCACTTCTTCGATCCGAAGAAGGTGATCTTCGGCGTCATGCGACCGAAGACCGCGGCAGCGGCGCCCCCGGCGAAGTAGCTACTTCTTCGTGGGAGCGGCCGGCGCGGCGTCTGCCTTGACCGGCATCTGCACGGCCTGGAACAGCGTCTTGGGATCCAGGAAGTGCTGCGCCGCCGCCTTGACGTTGTTGCTCGTCATGCGCGCGAGCGTCTTGGTCGTGTCCGGGATGTCGTTCGGATCGTCCTTGTAGCGGAACGCGGCGGTCAGGCGCTGGCTCCAGAACCGGTTCGTGCGGAGCTCGGTCTCGCGACCGCGCGTGTAGATCTGCTTGATCTTGTCGAGGTGGTCAGCGTCGACGCCGTCCTTCATGACCTTCGCGACGACCTCGTTCAGCGCCTTCAAGAGCTCGTCGACGCGGTCCGGCGCGCAGCCGAACGAGATCCCGAACGCGCGCTCCTGGTACGGCTTGCGCTGGACGTTGCCGAACGCGCCGACGCCGTAGACGCCGCCTTTCTCCTCGCGCAGCTCCTCGCGGAGCAGGTTCGACAGCACCTGCGCGAGCGTGTACGCGTCGCGCTCCTTGTCGAACGACCAGGTGTCGGCACCGTGGAAATCGAGACGCACGGTCGCCTTCGGCTCGACCCCGAGGTCGTACTCTTTCTTCACCACACCGGGGACCTTGCGAATGCCGAGGTCTTTTTCGGCATCTTTGCGGCCCTTGCCAGGCAGGCTCGCGAGATAGGTCTCGACGAGCGGGCGCAGCTTCGCGAGATCGACGTCACCGACGATCACGAAGTTCCAATCCGAGACATCGGCGAACCGCGCCTTGTAGAACGCGAGCGCCTTGTCGAGATCGGCCTTCGCGTAGTCCTCGGGCTTGGGCAGCGTGCGGCGGACGTTGGCCTTGTACTCGTCGATCGCCGCTTGCTTGAAGTACTGGAACTGCGGCGAGCGCTCCTGGTTCGCGAGCGACTCGGCGCCATTCTGCTGCCACTGCTTGAACTGCTCTTCGTCCTTGCGCGGTGCGGTGACGCGCAGATACGCCAGCTGCATCATGGTCTCGACGTCTTTCGCCGAGGCCGAGCCGCTGAGGCCTTCGCTGGTCTCGGACATCGTCGCACCCATCGAGACTTGCTTGCCTGCGAGCACCTTGGTCAGCGTGTCGGCATCGAATTCGCCGACGCCGCCGAGCTGCGCGATCGTGGTCGCGAACCGAGCGTTGCGATAGTCGGCATCCGAGGCGAGCGCCGTTCCACCCGGCGAATCGCCGACGAACGACACGGAGTCCTTCTCGAAGTCGCTCGGCTTGATGATCACCGTCGCGCCGTTCGACAGCGTCCACTGATAGACGCCGATCTTCTCGAACGTCTTCTCCTTGGTGATCTTGCCGGGCTTCGGCGGGTTCGTCATCAAGGCGGTCGGAATCGCCTTGTCTTCCCAGGCCGGGATCTCGGCCTTCTCGACCTCGCCGATGATCGCCTTGACGCGCTCCTCGGTGATCGGCTTCTCGCTCGTCGGTAGCGAGACTTCGATCGCGCGATTCTCGGCGCCCCCGAACGTCTTGAGATCAGCGTTGATGTCGTCGACCGTGACGCTCGCGAGCGCCTTCTTCGAGAGGTCGCGCTCTTCTTCGGGGAGGATCACGAACTCCTTCTCGAGGAAGTTGCGGACGAGCTCGGCGACCACGTCGCGGCTATCGACGGTCGGGTAGCGCTCGACGCTCTCGTCGAAGGCACGGGCGAGCACGATCTTCGCGCGGTCGAGCTCGGGTTGCGTGATGCCGTGGCGCTCGACGCGGAGCGCCTCGGTGAGCAGCGTGCGCAGCGACTCCTCGACCTTGCCGTTCTTCGCGGTTGCGGAGCGCACGAAATCGTCGGTCTCGCGGTTCTCGCCATCGACGCCCGCGAACGCGTTCATGAACGGCGCATCGGCCCGACGGCGCAGCACCGCATAGCGCTCGTTGACGACGGCCTGATAGACCTGCTCGACGACGATGCGATGAAGATCGACGATCGTCGCCTTCGGGCGATGGGCGATGAAGCTGTGGATCGCGACCTGCGATTGGGCGAGCTCCTTGTCGCTCTCGATCGAGATCCGCGTGCCCTCGGCCTTCGGCACGCCGCCGGCGACCTTCGCGCGCTCCTTGGCCGGATTCGCGAGATCGCCAAACCGCGCGAGCACGGCCTTCTCGACCTCGGCCGGATCGAAGTCGCCGACGAGGACGATCGCCATGTTGTCGGGGCGATACCAGTCCTTGTAAAACCGATAGAGCGCGGAGCGATCCGCCTTCTTGAGCGTCTCCGGGTTGCCGATCGTGTCGCGGATCGCGTAGCGCGTGCCCTTCATCAGCACCTTCTGGTGCTTGTCGTAGAGCCGGCGGTTCGCGCTGCGACCGAGGCGCCACTCTTCGAGAACGACACCGCTCTCGGACTTCACTTCTTTTTCGTCGTAGGTCGCATCGCCCGCCCAGTCGCGAAGGATGTCGAGCCCCTTGCCGATGAACTGCGGCTCGGTCGGGACCTCGAGCTGATACACGGTCTCGTCTTGATTGGTGTACGCGTTGAGGTCGGCGCCGAACCGCATGCCGATCGACTGCAAGTAGTCGATGATCTGCTGCTTCGGGAACCGCTTGGTTCCGTTGAACGACATGTGCTCGTCGAAGTGTGCGAGGCCCGACTGATCGTCGTCCTCGAGCATCGAGCCCGCGTCGACCGCGAGCCACAAGAGCGCGCGCTTCTCGGGCTTGCCGTGCTTCTTGATGTAGTACGTGAGGCCGTTCGGCAACACGCCCTTCTTGACGTCGGATGCGAGCGGCAGCGGCGTCGTATCGGGATTGCCCGGCGCCTTCGGCGCGACCCCACCGGCGAGGTCACCGGTCGGTGGCGGAACGGGAGGCGCCGCTTGTTGCGGCTTGGACCCACCGCACGCGATCAACGCGGCGGCGAGCAACAGGACCATGCGTTTCATGCCCGGAACATGGCACGTCCGCCGGTCAAGATCAGTCCTGGACGGGAACGTCTTCGACGCGCGCGCCCGGATCGAACAGCGCCGCGAGCTCGTCGGCTTTCTTCGCCGCATCGCGTCGCCCGAGCTCGATCAGCTCCGCGCAGTAGTCTCCATCGAACAGCAAGTACGAGAGCAGATCGTTCTCGTTCGCGGCCTCACCCGCGGTGAGCTGCTTCATCAACCGCCGCGCGATGATGCCCTTCACCTTCATGCGACCCGCGCGCACGAAGTCCGCGGCGATCTTGCCGATGTCCTCGGACGGACGAATGTGTGCCGCGTGGATCCGGCGCAGCGGTGCACCACGCAACTTCACGAGCTCGTGGTTCATCGTCTCCTCGAACTTCGCGCCGAACGAAGCCTCGCCTGCTTCGAGGATCATGTTGATCCGCTGCATGCGCATCAAGTCGTACTCGGTGTGATCGAGCAACAGCGCGTTCAGCGCCTTGCCCGCGAGGAACAGCGGCTTGGGATACGCCTCGACGTGCGCCTGCTGGACCGCCTTCGTCGTCGGTCCGACGTGCTTGAGCGAGACCAGCAATAACCGATCGGCGCCGAGCCGGATCGCGGGCGACATCGGCGTGTTCTGGCGCAACCCGCCATCGGTGAAGTACTCCTCGCCGATCTTCACGGCAGGGAACAGCATCGGAATCGCCGCCGATGCGAGCACGTGGCGCGGCCCGATCCGCGCGGGGCGATGGCGCACGAACGGATCGCGGCTCCATTCACGCGGCACCGGTTCCGCACTCGAGAGAAACACGACGGTGTGGCCAGTGCCGACGTGGGTCGCCGACACCGACAGCGCGTGGAGATGACCTTCGCGCAGCGAGCGATCGATCCCGCGCCATGGAATCGATCGGATCACGAAGCGTTCGAGCCCACTCGTATCGAGCAAGCCGCCGTAGCGGAAGCTCCCGGGCGGTGGCGGCGGCGGATCGCCGCCGAAAAACATCTTCGCACCGCGCCACAGATCACCAGCCTCGAGGCCGATCAGATCTTCGATCTGGAGCGAGCGCCACGCGGCCACGATCTGCTCGGCCTGCGAGCTCGGATCGGACATCGTCGCGGCCATGAACGCGGCGTTGATCGCGCCGACGCTGGTGCCGCTGACGATATCGATCGGTACGTGCCGCCCGAGCTGCTTGTACAGATCGGTCCGCAGGTAGTGAATGATGCCGGCCTCGTACGCACCGCGAGATCCGCCTCCCGAGAGCACGAAACCGATTTTGGGCCGAACGGGCTTCGCCAAGGCCTGATTGTCGCGTCGGCTGGACGGCAGCGCAACTAGTTGTGAGGACCGACGCCCGAGGGCTCGCCCGCATCGGGCGCGAGGACGGGCGCGAGTACGGTCGGAGGCGCGATCATCGGGGCGGGCGCGTCGACGAGCGGCGGCATGGGTACCAGTGCGGGAATCCCGGGCGGCTGATCCGAGCTCGGCACGCCCGTAGTGACATCGTCGCTGATTGCCTCGAGCCGCGCATGGATCACACCGCTCGTGATCGGCACGAAGCGGTAGCGCGCGACCGCGTGGCTGGGTAGCACGAACACGAACTCGTGCTCGCGACCATCGGCCATCCCGTTCCAGTACGCCGGCGTCGTGCCGAGCCCGACACCGTCGACGGAGGCCTCGGCACCCGGTGGCGAGCTGCGCAGGATCACGTCGATCGGTCGCCCCGGGCGATTCGAGATCGGCGCGCGATGGAGATCATCAGCGCGGACGATCGGCGCCTCTTGCGGCGTGGGACCGACCACTCGAACCGGTGCATCCATCGGCACCGGCCTGGGAGCTGGCACGCTCGACCCGCCGGAGCACCCGGCCATGATCGCCGCGACGACGAGCCAGCGCATGCGCGAGCTATAGCATGTCGGGTCCTACTTCGAAGGCTTCTTGGCCTTGGAGGCCGCGTCCTGAACCTTCTTACGCTGCGCATCGTCGAGCACCCGACGCGCGTCGTGCCACGCGAGGATGCGGGCCTTGCGGATCGCGGCTTCCTGCTGGGTCACGGCGTCGATCGAGCGCGCGATATCGGCATCGCTCGTGGCCGGATTATCGAGCTGCTTCTTGAGCGAGTCCGAGGCCTGGTCGAGCTGCTTCTTCGCGGTCGCGACGGCACGATCACTGTCGGCGCGCAGCTTCTGGATCTGATCGCGCTGCGGGCCCTTGAGCGAAAGGTCGCCGAGGTCCTTCACCGCATCGTCGAGCTCGTCATCATCGTCGACATCCGGAGGTGACGAAAGCTTGTCGTCATCGTCATCGTCATCGCTGGTGTTGAGATCGCCGTGCAGCCCGTTGATGTCGACGTGGAAGCCCTTCGGACCGAAGCTCTTGCTGAACGACCTGGACAGATTCTTCTCGAAGTCTTTGCCGAGCTGGCCGTTGTACTTCTCCATCTCTCGGCCGAGCTCCTCCATCTCGTGGGAGATGTCGTCGCCCATCGCGGTCATCTGATCGCCGAGGTGCTCGAGGTCGGTGATGTTGATGTGCGAGAGCCGCGCCGTGATCTTGGTGCGGATGTTCTCGATGTGCTTGGCGAGCTTGTCCTTCGCGTCCTTTGGCAAGGTCGACGAATTGATCGCGTCTTGCGCCGAGCGCAGGGCGCTACTCACGATGTCGGGAATGCCGGAGACCGTGACCTTGCCATCGTGGACCTCGACCGAGATGCCCTTGTCCGGAGATGCGGGCGCGACGGGCGCTACGGGCGCCACGGGCGCGACCGGCGCGGGACGCGGGATCGGGGCAGGCCGGGGAGCCGGGCGCGGATCGGCTTGCGCGACGATCGTCGAATCGCTCGCGGCCCAGTAGTGAGCGTCGCGACCCGAATCGGCGTGACCCACGAGGCTGCCGAAGAGCACGCCGCCGAGGATCATCGACGGCAGCGAGATAGCGAGAAACGTCTTGGTGCGGCTCATGGTTGGGTTCCTTTCAGAACGGCGCCGTACGGCGCGAGAGATTTTTCGAGGCGGTTCCAGCGGGCGCCGAGCCGCATCGAGCGCTCGGTGTTGGCGAGATGCACGAGCGAGCGAACGTCTTTATCGACCGCGCGCGGTGGCTTCGGCATCCACGGATCTGGTTTCGCGGGATCGGGATTCGTCGAGGGCAGCTGTCTGATCAGCGCCTCGGGGACATACGCGACGGACTCGGACTCCGCCGTCGGGCGCACGAACAGCAGCACGAGCGCCGCGACCGCCGCCGCGCTGACGAGGCTGATCGCAGCGAGGCGCTGGCGTCGACGGACCGTGACTCGATGTTGCGCACCGGCGGTGACGCGCGACGCGAAGCCCATGCCTGGATCTGCGGCGTGCCCGGTCTTCGCGAGCGAGCCTGGTAGCGCGACCGTGAGCTTGCAGCGCTCGCAGGTCGTCGCGTGTTCGGCAACATCACCAAGCGATTCACCGAGCGCGACGCGCTCTGCGACCACATTACACATCGGGTTCATCGGTGCTCCTCCATCAGATCGCGTAGCCGAGCGAGGCCACGAACAAGGTGGGTCTTGGCGGTGGCCAACTCGACGCCGAGCATCTCCGCGATCTCACCGACCGGAAGATCGTGGCCATATCGCAGGACCAGGGCGGTGCGCTGTTGTGCCGAGAGTTGCTCGAGCCGGCCGAACAGCGCACCGAGCTCCTGCTGCGAGGCGAGCAGCTCTGCCGGTGCGGCGCGGGCGAGGCCGTGCATGCGCTCCGCGATGTCCTCGCGGGGCGCGGCGACCTCGGTCGCGGTCGACGGCGCCGCGGTCGGCTCGGACGTTTGCTTCTTACCCGGCAACCACCCGAGCAGCGAACGACGCAGGCGGCGTCGACGCAAATTGCGCAGGCACATCGAGGTGACGACGCGCAGGAACCACGCGGGCGCAGCCTCGGTGTCGCGGAGGTCATCGATCGATTCGCACGCGCGCGCGAGCGCTTCCTGTACGGCCTCTTCCGCCTCCGCGCGATTGCCGAGCAGGTCGTAGGCGACCGCGTAGCCTTTGCGCGCCGGGCCGGTCGCGAGGCTCTCGAGCAACCGCGCTCGCGCATCGGTCCTCGATGACACGTCTAGCGTTGCTCCAGTGAGGGACATGTTTCGCACGCTGCGTATAAGGAGCCTCGAGGCACGCGCACGGTGGACACGCGTATTGGGGCTGATTTCGCGTGCGATGTCGAGGAGCTACGCGCGAGCCGTCACGGTGAAGCCGATCCGGGCGCCGCCGCCGGGGCGGTCCGCGATCCACGCGCCACCCCCGTGGGCGACCGCGATCCGGGAGACCAGCGCGAGGCCGAGGCCCAGCCCGCCACCCGTCGAGGGCGAGAAGGCGCGAAACGCTTCGTCGCGCTTGTCGGCCGGAACTCCGGGGCCCGCGTCGTCGACTTCGATCGCGACCTGCGCACCGCGACGTTCGATCTTCACGCCGACCACCCCACCACCGTGGACCCGCGCATTCTCCACGAGGTTCGCGACCGCGCGCCGTACGAGCGTGGGATCGACCGCAGCGCTGACATCGCCCTCGGCGGCGACCGCTTCGGCCGCGACGCCCGCGGCGGTCGCGACATCGGCCGCGAGCTCGCCGAGATCGACTTCACGGCGCTCGAGCGAGCCGAACTCGAGCCGCGACGAAGCGAGCAACCGCCCGACCAGATCATCGAGCAAGAGGACTTCGCGCTCGAGCTCGTCGAGCGATTTCATGTTGCCGGTATCGCGCGCGGTCTCGACCAGCACGCGCATGTGGCCGAGCGGCGTGCGCAGCTCGTGCGAGACCGCCGCGAGCAGCTGGCGCTGATCCGAGAGCTGCGTCTTGATCTTGGTCGCCATGTCATTGAGCGCCTTCGCGAGCAACCGCATCTCGCCGCTATGATCGAGCGGATCGATCTGCGCGTCGAGCTTGCCGTCTCCGATATCGGTCGCGGCTTTGATCGCGAACATCATCGGCCGGGTCAACCGGAACGCGACCGCACCCGAGACCGACGAGATCACGAACAGCGACAGCGCGTAGTAGTACCAGTGCGCGAATGGCCACAGGTGATGCCCGATCGCGACGCCGCCGACGAACATCACGGCGAACCACGTGAACATCCGGCGCCGCATCCGCGACATCAACCACCACGGCATCCAGCGGCCGCGATCGGTGGCGCGCGTCCACATCTCGCGCTCGGCCTGGACCTGTCGCCACTTGCGCGCGTGCTTGCGGTGGTGACGCTCGACGTGGCGCATCCGCTGATCGTGGTGCTTGCGATGCTGCGCGTCGTGCTTGGTCTCGCCGGGCGCGAGCGAGAACACCTCGCAGTTGCCGGCCTTGACCGTGCCGATCACGCGCAAGCGCGGGCGCGCCGGATCGATCGTCGTCGCGGTCTCGCGATGCTGCATCACGTTGCCCGCGATGCTGACCACCTCGAGCTCGACTGCCATCGTCTCGGGCACCACGAGCTCGAGGTTGCCGAACTTGATCGAGCAGTGGATCGTCGTGAGCCCCGGCCCGAGCTGCGCCTCGCGAAAATCGAGCTCGCAGTTGCCCATGAAGACGTTGACGTCGAGCTCTTGCGGCACGGTCCACACGCCGTGGCGCTCGACGTTGCCGAGCTTGACCCGGATCTCGTCGCGCTCGGGAAAGCCTGGATCTTCGCGGTAGGGATGACTCATGAAGGATCGTCCGCCGATCGCGCGAGCGTGTAACCGATGCCGCGCACGGTGCGGATGCGCTGCGCGGCGTCGTCGCCGAGCTTCTTGCGCAGCCGCGAGATGTGAACATCGACGGCGCGTTCGCCGACCGCGACATCGCCACGGCCTGCCAGGTCCATCAGCGCGCTGCGCGGCACGACACGCCCCGCGCGACGCAGCAACGCGAGCAACAGATCGATCTCGAGGCCCGTCAGCTCGACCGGCTTGCCATCGACCCACGCTTCGCGCGCGGAGGCATCGACCGTGATGCCGGCCGCCGTGAGCTTCTCGGCGACCGCCGCCGGATCCGCGCGGCGCACAACCGCGCGCAACCGCGCGAGCAATTCCCGCGGCGAGAACGGCTTCGCGACATAGTCATCCGCGCCGAGCTCCAGTCCGACGACCCGATCGGCCTCGTCGCCGCGCGCGGTCAACATGATGATCGGCGTGCGATGGCCCGCGTCGCGAATCTTGCGAAGCACGGCGAGGCCATCGAGGCCCGGCATCATCACGTCGAGCAGCACGACATCGAAGCCGCCCGCGACGAGTTGATGCAGCCCGTTGTGGCCGTTGTTCGCGTGCACGAGCGAGACGCCCTGCGGATCGAAGTAACCGATCAAGAGCTCCGCCAGGCGGGCGTCGTCGTCGATGAGGAGCACGCGCACGGCCTTATCCTCTCACACGCGGTAGGGGCTGCCGCCACGCTTGAACCACCCACCATCGAGCATCGAGGCCAGCTTCTCGCGCTGGTGCTCGTCGAGGACCGCATGGATGTTGCGGAGCGCCGCGAGCACGGTCCCCCGGGTCTCCGTGGTCACCGCATCGACGCGGCCGAGCACCGCCCCCAGTGCCGCATCGTCGAGGGTCGGGCCGCGCATCGCCGCCGCGAGGTCGCCCCGCGAGTCGCGCAGCGTGGCCCTGCTATCGCGCATCTTCGCTTTGAGGGTACCAATCTCGTGCATGATCGCGCGCTCCTGGGTCGGCGTCGCGTCGATCCGCGAGAACATCATGTAGAGCATGCCGCGGCCGTGATGGCCGCCGTGCCAGCGAGCCCAGGGTGGACCGTAGTGATGACCATCGGCGAAGCCGTGGTGGTGACAACGAGCGCGGCGAGCCGCGACAAAACCGAGAAGACCGAGACCGAGTGCGAGGCAGATCATGTGAAGCGTCCTTTCACTGGTCCAGGATGGCGATCCCATGTTTCCGCAACGTGCTCGGCGTTGTGAAGAAACCTTGCAGGTCAGATCTGGAGGGCGCGGGCGCAGTTAGCTATAAGTGCGGCATGAAGTTGGTGATGGTGATGGTGCTTACCTGCGTCGCGTGCGCTCCCACGGGCCCCGAAAAGCCCACGACCAAGGACGGGATCTCCGAGTCGATCCGTCTCGACTTCTTCTCGGCGTTCGCGCGCAACGACGTGGCCGCGATTCGCAACTTCGCGCGCGAGCCTCTGGAGTACGCCGGCCTGTGGTTTCCCTCGGCGGCGTGTCAGACCGAGTTCCCGGTCGCGCGCCAGATCGGCGCCGACAAGCTCGCCGATTTCGCGGCGTGTCTGGCGACGTTGCCGCTCGTCCCGAGCATGCGTGGCGATACGCTCTACGGCGTCGCGGTCGCCATGTATGATCCGGGCGTCGAGATCGAGATCGGGTTCGACTATCTCCACCCCGATCAGGGCGCGACGATCGCGCGGATCGGCTTTGCGGGCCGCCAGGGGCGAGCGGATGGCATTCCTGCCGTCACGCCCGACGCGCTCGCCTCGCGCGTGATCGCGGGCGATCTCGAGCTCACCACGATGCCCGAGGCGAAGGCCGCACTCGATGCAGAAATGGCAACGATGCATCAAAAGTTCCTCTACACGTGGTTCAAGATCTGTGTCGACGCGGAGGGCAGCGTCACGAGCGTGCGCGCGCGCGACACGGTCTCGCCACTGCTCGTGAGCACGTACAAGCCGATCATCGAAGGCTGGAAGTTCCGACCGTTCAAGCTAGGGAGTCAGGCCGTGCCGGCGTGCACGCTGCAGCTGTTTGTCTACCCGAAGGATAAGCACCCCGCGCATGAAGAGCTGCCGTTGCCGGATTTCTCCGACGCGAAAGACAACATCTTGCACGTCAACCACGAGGTGATGACGCGGATCTCCGGGGTCACCCAGATCCAGCCCGACGATAGGGACAAGACCGTGATCGGCAAATCGAAGGTCGAGGCGATCGAGGTCGTCGTCGAGTACTGCATCGACGAGCAAGGGTCGGTCGGCAAGGAATTCCTGGTCGAGCCTTCCGGGCTTCCGAGCTACGACGCGAAGGTCATCGCGTACGTGAAGCAATGGAAGTTCAAGCCGTTCTTGATCGCCGGCGTGCCGAGCCGGGTGTGCAGTGGCTTGAAGATCCACTACACGCAGCACTAGGGGAGCACCGCGAACGTCGCCGCGGTCATGAAGAAGGCGACCGTGGGACCGTCTACATCTTCGCCGCGATGGAGACGGCCAGCGCACTTGCTTTAGCGAGGCCCTGGTCGGTCGAATGGTCGACGACCGGTCCGTTGATCACGAGCAAGAAACCGCGACTGCCTTTTCGCACGTAGATCGTGCCGGCGCCGATCGTCACCGCCTCGTCGCCGACGCCGGTGACGGGCTTTGGATGTCCCGTCGAGGCCGCCTGCTTGATGCTCTCCCAGTCTCCGAACGTGAGCGAGGCGCCGTAGAACTCCGGCGAGCTGTACTGGCACGTCTCGGGTGCGTGCTCGGTCGTGCCCGGCAACTTGAGCTCGACGGCGGCTTCGGCGTCACCCCGCGCCATGTACTCGCATGGCGTCTTGGCGCTGGCGCCAGCGGCGGGGGGCGTCACGGCGGGCTCGGACTTCGACGGTGAATCGTGACAGGCGACAAACCACAACAGGATCGCTAGAGGCTTCATGTAACTCCGTTTTCAACTGGGTTGACGCGCCGGTTTCAATGTCTCCGAGGGCGGCGAGCTCGAGCGGCGCGCTGCCGAGCGCCGAGGTCGGACTGGGCCGATGATGAGCTTTTAGTCCGAGCTCCGTCGGACACCCGGACAAGAAACGGCCGCAAGCCGGACAACGCGGTCGTGAATACAAGGACTTCGAGTTGGCCCGAGTTGTGATCATGCGAACCGTGTGGTCGGACTCATTCATTCGTGCGCGCTGATCGGGATCGATGCGGTGCCGGTCGATGTCGAGTGCGCCATCGCGCCAGGTCAGCTGCCTTCCTACAGTGTCGTCGGGCTGCCCGCGCCTTCGGTGAAAGAGGGGGCGGTCCGGATCCGCAGCGCGCTGCGCGCGATCGGTCACGACTTGCCGCTGAAGCGCGTCGTCGTGAATCTCGCGCCCGCGGATCTGCGCAAGAACGGCTGCGCGTTAGATCTGCCGATCGCGCTCGCGATCATGATCGCGGACGGGTTGTTCGAGCCGGGCCCGATCCTCGAGCTCCTGGTGCTCGGCGAGCTGGGGCTCGAGGGCCAGATCCGCCGAGTGAATGGCGTGCTCGCCGCGGCGATGCTCGCGCGCGATCGAGGGATGCGCGGCGTGATCGTGCCGCAAGAGGTAGCGGCAGAGGCGCTGCTCGTCGAAGGGCTCGACGTGTATGGGGTCGAGCATGTCTCGCAGATCGTCAAGGCACTCCAGAACCACGAGGACCTGCCATTCGCGGCAGCGGCCGAGCCGCGTCGCAAGCGGCGGGTCAGGAAGGCCGATCTGGTCGATCTGAGCGAGGTCCGCGGCCAGTACGCGGCGCGCGAGGCGATCGAGATGTCGGTCGCCGGTGGCCACAACTTGCTGCTCGCGGGGCCGCCTGGCACGGGCAAGACCATGCTGGCGCGGCGGTTCGCGACGGTGCTCCCCACGATGACTCGCGACGAAGCGCTCGAGACCACCAAGATCTATTCGGCGCTCGGGCTGGTCGAAGGCGGCTTGATCGAGGAGCGACCATTTCGATCACCGCACCACACGATCAGCAGTGCGGCGCTGCTCGGTGGCGGATCACTGCCGCGCGCCGGCGAGATCTCGCTCGCGCACAACGGCGTCTTGTTCCTCGACGAGCTTCCCGAGTTTTCGCGCGCGGCGGTCGAGGGCCTTCGAGAGCCGCTCGAGGAGCGTGCGGTCTCGATCGTCCGGGTCAACGGGATGCTGCGGCTGCCCGCGTCGTTCTTGTTGGTAGCAGCGGCGAACCCGTGTCCGTGTGGCTGGCTGGGGACGACCGTGCGCGAGTGCACGTGCCCGCGGTTCGCGATCGACCGCTATCGCTCCCGGCTCTCGGGGCCGCTGCTTGATCGCATCGACCTGCAGGTCGTCGTCAATCCCGTGAAGCTCGAGGAGCTGCGCTCGCCGTGCCCTGGCGAGGCCTCGGTCTTCATGCGCGAGCGGGTGATCGAGGCGCGCGATCGGCAAGTCGCGCGCCTCGCACCGTACGGGATTCGCTGCAACGCCGAGATGACCACGTCGGTCTTGCGCGCGACGTGTCCGCTCGGCTCCGCGTCGGAGCAAGCGCTCGTGCACATCGTCGAGAAGCGCAAGTCGCTGACGGCGCGGAGTATCGATCGGCTGATCAAGGTCGCGAGAACGAATGCCGATCTCAACGGAACCGACGCGATCACGCCGCGCGATCTGTTCGACGCCGCGAAGTATCGAACGAGCGATCCACTCTCCGATCCCGTGCTCGACGAGGTCAGTGCGGCGCAGCTCGAAGCCGATGCGGCGACCCGAGCCGCCGCCAAGGCCTTGGTCGCGCGAACGCTCACGGATCCACCGAGCAACTAAAGGAACCCAGGTCATGTCGCCACTCGCACGCAAAGTCTATCGCCAGCTCCGCAAGCGCCTCGCCGCGGGCAAGCCCTCGATCACGTATCGCGAGCTCGCCTCGATCAGCGGTGATCTCCATCCGCGCTCACCGGCCTTGCACGCGGCGCTCGGCGAGGTCGCGAACGCGTGTCGCCACTCGGGCTTGCCCGTGTTGCCGGCGATCGTCTGGCGATCCGGGAGCAATCGTCCGAGCACCGGCTACTACAAGGTCGCGCATCCTCGCGCGCACACCGATCAAGCGCGGATCGCCGCGTGGCAGCGCGAGCACGCGCGCGTGATGGCCGAGATCGCGGCGTTTCCGCTCGTTCTCTAAGCAGCGGCGGTGCCGCAGCCGCTGCAGAACTTCGCGCCCGCGACCAGCTCCGTGCCGCAACCCGTGCAGAAGTGCTTCGCCGCCGAGGCTTGCACGACCGGCTTGCCGCAACCGGCACAGAACTTCGCGCCCGGTGCGAGCTTCGTCGAACAGCCCGGACAGTTCGCACCGAGGGCGTGCTGAGCATTCGGATCGAAGTCCGCGACTTGATCGACCTTGCGGAGCTTCTCGTTGACTTGCTCGACCGCTACCTTGGCCTGCGCGGACGCGGCTTCTTCGGCGAGATCCGGCGCGCAGTTCTCGCACAGGCCACGCTCGGCATTCCAGCAGACCTCCGGACACACCCAGATGCCGCAGCGCGTGCACTGGTGGAACTTCGGCTTGATCTCCTCGACCGCGGTCTGGAAGGCGCTGTCCCATGCGGGACCGCGGAGGCCGTCCTTCATGTACTCGCCCGCCTGGCCCGCGGCCCAGAGCGTGCCGCCACCGAACAGACTCCCCAAGCCCTTCGCGATCTTGGAGCCCATGCCGAGGGCACTGCCGTGGAATGTCGAGCGATAGCCATTGCCGCACTTGTCGCAATGGAACTCGAACTGGTAGCCCGTATCGTTGCTGTGGTCGGTGTAGTTGCGGGTAAAGGCAATCGCGCCCATAGGGCACTGACACTACAACGGATTGGTCTTGCTTGGCCCCCGAGGTCCGTGGGATCCGATGAGGGATGATGAGCCGTGTGGGCGTGATCCTTTTGGCATCGTCGGCAGCACTCGCCGGCACGCCGCCCGTGACGCCGGTGCCCGCGAGGGCGCCGGTACCACCGTTGGTCGGCGCGACCGAGGCTCGGACGCTGACCGCCTCCGCGGGCTACATCGATGATGCGATCGCGTTCGATGCTACGCGACTCGCCTACGTCGTCTCGGATGGCCAGGCGAAGTCGGAGCTCCATCTCGTCACGCCGGGCGCGCCCGAAGCGATCGTCGATCTCGCACCGCTCACCCTCCATCCCTTGACGATCGACTTGCTCGGCACGAAGGCGTTCGTGGTCGGACTCGACGAGCACGCCGAACAGGTCGGCGCACTGATCGATCTCACCCCCGCGGCGAAGAAGCCGATCGTCTATCGAGTCGGTCCCGCTACGAACCTCGGCGTGATCAAGCGCGACGGTCAGCGCCGGATCGCACAGCATCGGCTCGAAGGTACGAGGCACGAGATCGAGCTCGATTCGATCGAGACCGGCAAGCGGATCGCATCGCGCGGCTTCGAGCTCGATCAGACCGAGACGAACAAGGCGCTCGATCTTCACGTCAACCATTGGTCCGATGGATGGACGAAGGCCTACGGGCTCAAGGGCGGCGAGTGGGATCCGAAACAGAACATGCGGATGCCAGCAGTCGAAGCGACCTACGATCTCGTCACCGGCAAGATCAGCGAGAAGCACCCGATCGGCGATCTCTTCGAGCAGCGCAAGCGGTTTCAGGTGCTCGCGGATGCGGCCCGAGAAACCAAGACGGCATCGATCGATTTCGTCCGGCTCGCGTGGGACAACAGCGGCCTCGTCGCATGGCGCGCAGGCAAGGCCACGCCGCTCGAGCTCGACCAACCCCTCGGCCAGTACGATGCGAAATCGCTGCAGGGTTCGATCGAGGCCGACGGCTCGACCTGGATCGGGCTACGGATCGATCCGGTCAATCCCGACGCCGTCGCGCGCCAGAAGGCGGACCCCGAGTACTTCGATCTGTTCCAGGCCGGTCCCGATGGCAAGGCGGTCAGGAAGATGCGCGTGCTCGCGAGCGGCCTGCGGTTCCGGTTCGGCGTGATGCGCGACAAGATCTGGCTGCTCGAGCGCTCGAATGGCTTCGATCGAGGCGGCACCGCGCTGCGCGTCTACACGATCAACTGAACCGCGAGCTGCGCCGCGATCTTCGCATCGTGCAGCGCGAGAGCGCGGTTCGCCTTGATCGATGCACCACCGGTCACCGCGGCGAGGCGTTGTAACAGGTACGGCGTCAACCGTTTACCGGTGATGCCGCGGGTCTCGGCATCGCCGAGGGCGGTCTGGATCGCTCGATCGATCATCTGCGGATCGAGCGCGGCATCGGCCGGGATGGGATTCGCGACGAGCACGCCCTGACCATCGAGCTCCTCCCAATGGGTCTGCAGGATCTTCGCGAGGTCCTTCACATTGTCGACGCGATGTTCGAGCTCGATCTCCGAGCGCGGCGTGTAGAACGCGGGCAGCTCATCGGTGCCAAAGCCGATCACGAGCACGCCGAGCGTCTCGAGCATCTCCATGGTCCGAGCCAGATCGAGGATGGCTTTCGCGCCCGCCGAGACCACCGCGATCTTGGTACGCGACAGCGTGACGAGGTCGTGCGAGACATCGCCCGTATCGCCGCGATGCACACCTCCGATGCCACCGGTCGCGAACACCCGGATGCTCGCCTTCGCCGCGAGCACGCTGGTCGCGCTCACCGTGGTAGCCGCCGAGGTGCCGCGCGCGAGGTGCACGGCGAGATCCGTGGCGCCCGCCTTCGCGAGATCGCGGCCGAGCTTCGCGATCTGCTCGAGCTGTTCGAGCTCGAGACCGATACACGCTTTACCGTCGAGGATCGCGATGTGAGCCGGGATCGCACCGTGCTCGCGCACGACTGCTTCGAGCTCGAGTGCGATGCCGTGATTATCCGGGTACGGCAGCCCGTGCGCGACGAGGGTCGACTCGAGCGCGACGATCGGCTTCTTGGCCTCGCGTGCCTCTTTTACTTCGCGACTAAAGACCAGCTCCACACCACATCATAGTGTCCCCGCGTATGCGCATGCTCGTGCGCGGGCGCGAATCCGCGTAGCGAATCCGCGATACGATGAGGCGTGAAGATCTTCGCGCTGGTCGTCTTGGTCGCCTGCAGTGGCAGCGAGCCTGCGGGAATCGACGATGCTTCCGGCTCGGCCGCGATCGATGCGCCGACCGGGACCCCTCTCGATGCGCCTGCAGCGGGTGTGCTCGCACTCGCGAGCTCGACCCTCGCAGGCTCGATGTTCCCCGACGCGAACACGTGCACGGGACCTGGTAACACGTCACCGGTCCTCACCTGGACCGGCGATGCGAAGGGTGCGCTCAGCTTCGCGATCACGCTCACCGATCCAGATGCGAACAACTTGATCCACTGGGCGATCTACGACATTGCGGCGACGGCGACGACCTTGCCCGCGGCCGTACAGACCGCATACCTGCCGGTTAACGTGACGGGATCACACCAAGCCGAGAGCTTCACGTCGGGGGTCTACGGGTACCAGGGTCCCTGCCCGCCGCAGCTGCATACCTACCGCTTCGATCTCTTCGCGCTCGATGTCGCGACACTTCCCGGCACGTCCATGTCGACTACGCGAGCTCAGATCGCGACGCTGGTCACGGCACACACGCTGGCGAAGGCATCGCTCACCGCGACGTACAAGAAGCCGTAATCAAACTTGGTACGTTCAGGCGACGCGGGCCATCGGTAGCTGTGCGCCCTCGTCGATCTCTTTGTTGAACGTGCTCTGGATGATCGCCATGCCGATCAGCCCGAGCAGGAACACCAAGATGAAGTTGATCGCCTGGGCGGATTTGCCCTTCGTGACGTGCTCGACGCCACCAGCCCACTTCCACATCCAGTAGATGCTCGCGATCGGCACGAGCATGAGCCACGCAGTTGGGATGTCCGCCCCCTGTTTGACCATCTCGTCCTTGCTCTTGACGAACCACACGATCGCGTAAATCCCGAACGTGATGAGGGTGAGAATAATGACCGACGCCACAGACCTTCTGTTCATTCTCCCCATGATATCAGTAATTTACTTAGATCGATGCGCTTCCTCGGTTCTTCGAGGCACTGGTTGCGGCCGATGTGGTCGAAGACCCGTGGTTCGGCGGTGCTCGTCGCCTTCGACCCTGCGTGCGAGCCATCGGCGGCCTTGATCGCGCGCGCTTATGCCCCGAATCGTGCAGCTTCGATCACAACTTCGATTCTAATCCACGATTTTTGAGAGCCTCGATCGAGACGCGAAGACGAACCAAACCTCCTCGTTCACACCACGGCTTTTCCAAAGGTCGCGGGTAGTTCGCTCCCGACATGAGCGACGTTGGAGATTCTCATCTGCGCGCATGCGATTGCATGTCAGTCATAGTTCGCACCCAGACGCGTACCGTGGCGGCCATGCGAGCTGTTGTCTGGTGCGCTGCGATGCTAGTGGCTGCTTGCGGGTCGTCGTCAGGAGCGAACGGCGACGGAGGTCAGGCGGGAGATGGTCCCTCGATGGGATCCGGTTCCGGTTCTGGTTCTGGCTCGGGCATGACTTCGAATGCCCTTCGCTTCGGCATCGTGGGCGATACGCGACCACCGAATCCAGGGGATACCGCCGGATATCCGACGGCGATCATCACGAAGATCTACCAGGACATCGAGGCCGAAACTCCCGCCGTTCCGTTCGTGGTCTCGACCGGTGACTACATGTTCGCGGACACGGCCTCGCAGGTGTCGGCGCAGCTCGCGCTGTACATGACCGCTCGCAACCACTACAGCGGGATCCAGTATCCAGCGCTCGGCAACCACGAGTGCACCGGTGCGACGGCGTCCAATTGTGGTCCTCACGGCACGGATGGCATGACGGCCAACTACACGAGCTTCCTGAGCACGATGCTCGGGCCGATCAACGAGACGCTGCCGTACTACACAGAGAACGTGGTCGCAGCTGATAACAGCTGGACCGCGAAGTTCGTGGTCACTGCGTGCAACGCCTGGGATACGACGCAGGCGAGCTGGCTCACGTCCGAGCTCGCGAAACCCACGACCTACACGTTCGTGGTTCGCCACGAAGGCACGAATGCCGTGACGCAGACCTCGTGCTCGCAGAGCCAGACGATCATCGACGCACATCCCCTCACGCTGTTGATCGTCGGACACACCCACACGTATTCGCACTACAGCAACACCAAGGAGATCGTGATGGGGATCGGCGGTGCACCGCTCACGAGTGGGACCGACTACGGCTACTCGCTCGTGAACCGCAACGCGAGCGGGACGATCACGGTGACGACCTACAACTATCAAACGCACGCGGTCATCGACACGTTCACGATCACCGCGAGCGGCGCCGGCGCATGATCCGAGGCGGCCTGGTCTGCACGATGCTGTTCGCGTGCAGATCGCATCCAGCAGAGCACCGCGACCTCATCCCGACGACCACGGCGGCGATCAAGCTCGATGGCGAGCTCGACGAACCAGATTGGTCCGGGCGGACCCTGCGCCATGTACTCGTGGCCGACGATCACAAACCTGCGCGCCCGTACTCCGAAGCCTTTCTGCTCCACGATGACCGCTACGTCTATCTCGGGCTCTATGCCGCCGACGAAGACATCCGCACTGGCGAATACTTCGACGTGCGGCTCGGTGGACTCGCCTTTCATGCGGACGCCACGGGTGTCGTCACGCCGAACCTCGTGGGGATCAGGACAAGCATCGATCGCGACGGGACACTCGATGACCCTTCGAACGACGACGAAGAATGGGTGCTCGAGCTCGCGATTCCACTGGCCGCCACGGGCCTCGGCGCGAACGAGAAGGCGCTGATGATCTCGCGCTGCGATACGCCAAAGGATCGGATCCGGCGCTGCGGGGCTTGGACGACCGAGGTCTCGTTGGCTCCCTAGCGGAGCTCGAACTCTTTACAGAACGCGACCTCGGTCGGGCGCTCGCCTGTCACCGGATCGGGCGCGTCGAGCGGCCAGCGGCGCTGACCCTCGTCGGGCCAGTCGTGCGCGCAGTGCGACGTTCTCCAATAGAAGCAGTCACCGCACGCGGACCGGAGCTCGAACTTCTTCGCCTCTTCGATCAACAGGTCGGTCAGCGGAAACCTCATCGCGCGGCGTCCGGCACGCCTGCGTCGACATCGGAGCCGACCATCTCTTTGTAGCCGGCCTTCGCACCACGCTCGAGCTTGTCGACCGTGGGGCCCGCTTTATCCTCGACCCCGTGCTTGAGGTCCTGGACCTCGGAGGTGTGCCAGATCGCGCGGACGTGCTCGACGAGCGTCTTGGTCCCGAGCTTCACCGTCACCGAGAACCAGACGATGGCGACGATGATCGCGAGATAGACGATCAGTTTGATCACGCCGTAAACCTAGCGCGCTAGTCCGTCGCGCGCTTGAGGATCAAGAAGGCGACGCGGCGGTTCTTCGACCAGGCTGCCTCGTTGTGATTGCGATCGATCGGCTGAGTCTCGCCGTAGCCCTGAGCGGTGAGGCGCGCCTCGGCGACGCCCTTGCCAACCAGGTAGTCCTTCACGGCATGAGCGCGACGATCGGAGAGGTCGAGGTTGTACGCGTCATCGCCGCGTTCGTCGGTGTGACCTTGGACTTCGATCAGCTGGATCGAGGGGTTGCCCTGCATCGTCGACGCCACGGCATCGAGGATCGGGTACGACTCCTTCTTGATGATCGCCTTGTCGTACTCGAAGTAGACCATGTCGAGGATCTCGATCGAGGTGTCGGTCACGACGACGCGACCGCGATCGGGACAGCCATCTTCATCCTCGAAGCCGTTGTAGGTCTCGGGCTCGTTCGGACACTTGTCATCCTTGTCGAGGATGCGGTCCTTGTCGTTATCCGGATCCGGACAGCCGTCTTCGTCCTCGAAGCCATCTTTGTCTTCCGGATCGTTCGGGCAGAGGTCGTCGACATCGAGGATGCCGTCTTGATCGTTGTCCGGATCTGGGCAGCCGTCTTCGTCCTGGAAGCCGTCGAAGTCCTCCGGATCATCGGGACACTTGTCCACGTCGTCGAGAATGCCGTCGCCGTCGCGATCGTTCTTGTTGCCTTCGGGACAACCGTCTTCGTCCTGGAAGCCGTCTTTGTCCTCCGGGATGTTCGGGCACTTGTCGTCGACATCCGGGATGCCGTCGCGGTCGTTATCCGGATCGGGGCAGCCGTCTTCGTCCTCGAAGCCGTCGAAGTCTTCCGGGTCGTCCGGACACTTGTCGATGTCGTCCTTGATGCCGTCGCCATCGCGGTCGCCAATGTTCGGCTCGAACACGATGCCGATGAATGCCCCGATGTCGGGGTTCGCACCCTTGTCCGTCATCAGGCCGCGGCGAGCGCCGAGCGAGAGGAACGAGTTGCGCGCGAGGTAGAGCTTGATGCCGAGGTCGGCTTCGAGCGGCTGGTAGTTGATGTGGTTGCCGATCGGAATCGCACCGAAGACTTCGGCGACGACATCGAACTTCTGCGGGCGAATGCCCCAGGCCACCGCGCCGCCAAACGGAACTTCGCCGCTCGAGGTGATCACCCCGTTGGTCGGGGTCGCGCCGTTCGTCGTGGCGGTGTCGGTGAACGGGACCGTGTCGCGAATCCGAATGCCGCCGTTGATGGCGATGCGCAGCCGGCCTTGATCGAAGAACTCTTTATCGAGGATGCCGATGATCTGCGGGCTGAGCTTGCTCGAGCCGATGAACTTGTTCTGATACGTCGACGGCGTCGGCAGGTAGAGGCTGGCGATCAAGCCAAGACCGACGTGCGGCGGGCGGCTGGTCTTGATGAAACGAGTCTTGAAGTGGAGCCCGACGTTGCCGATGCCCTGGCCCGAGAGGTGGAACTGGTTCGCACCGTTCGGATCGCCAGCGGCTGCATCGATATCGGGGCCGCGATCGCCACCCATGATCACGAACGGCACCGAGGCGCCGAACTCGAGCTCGGCGGGACCTGCATGGATACCGAACGCCGCGATCAGAGTCGCGGTGACGACGTTGTCGATCGAGTAGCAAGCGCCCGCGTTGCCGGCGCACTTCGATCCGAAGAACGAGCTGTTGTTGGTGTTGCCGAACGACAGCAGGTGATGGCCCCAGTCGAGCGCGCCGATACCAAACGACAGCTCTTTGTCGCCGAGTGGTTGCGATGCGTTGACCGTGAGGTACCCGCGCGAATCGATCGCGGGTCGGAAGGTATCCAGCTGGATATCTCCCCCGGGGACGGTCTGGGCCGCTGCAACTCCAGCAAGGAGCGCGAGCGACAGACCAACGAGACGCGCAGTCGCAATTGGACGCATGGGTTCTCCGGGGGTAGTGCACCCAGACTACGATCTGGTTACACCAGTCCCGTCGCCCGCGTCAAACTTGCGGCAACTAAAGCGGTTTAGTTGTCGAGCTGGTCTTTGGTCCAGTTCCTACGGATCGCGATCTGGAGCACCCTGTTCTGTGCTTCTGGAGACATCTTCTTCCAGTACTTCTTCGCGGGAGCGAACTGCGCGCCGTTGCACGCAGACAGGAATGCGAGCTGGTACAGGTGGCCATCGGGGCCCTTGCACTTGAGCGCCGACTCGAAGAGCACGACGGCACCGGTGTGGTCGCCGCGCGACTCGGCGTCGGTGCCTTGGTTCATCAGTGTATCCGCATTGCAGCCGACGGCCGCCTGACCGCCACCGCCGCACTTGCTGCTCTCCGCATGACCCTTGCAGAACTGCTGCTTGCAATCGGCGTTCGTCGGGTTGCGGAGCACGGTCGTGCAGTCGGTCTCGACGGGCGTGACCGCGATGGTCTTGCAGGTCAGATCCTTGTCGTTCTTGAGCCGCTGACCGACGTCGGGATCCTGGGTGGTGACCTGGTTGATCAACGTATCGAGCTGGCTGCACTTGTTCCCCTGCGCGAGGGCCGCAGCCTTGGCCTTGCGATCAGAGAACAACTTCTCGTCGGCAGCAGCGACCGCGTCGCGCATCGACGCCTTGACGACGGAGTCATCGGGAATGTCGCCGAGCTCCTTCTTCGCCTGCTTGTAGTTCTCGTCCTTGAGTGCCTGCTGGATGTGGCCCTTGCTACGATCAGCTGCGGACTCCATCTTCGCCTTGGTCTTGTACTGCTCGGCGGCCTTGGGATCGATCGACAGGAGCCGCGTGCCGCAGCTGCTGAGGTCCGGCCAGTTGCCAGCAGCCTGGTAGCCTTCGCACTCGGCGATCACCTTCTGCGCCTCGGCATTGGCCGGGATGATGGCGGGCGCGGCGTCGATCGCCAGATCGGGCACGACGAGCGCGGCCGAGCCGCTGCCATCACTACCGTTGACGACGAGCTTGTCGCTGCCCGTATCTTTGATCGGGGTCGGGTTCTCGCCGCCCTTCTTCATGACGAAGAACACGCCGACCGCACCGATGACGATGATCGCGAGGATCACCGCGACGAGCATGCCCTTCTTGGGGCCCGTGCCTTCGACATCGGCGATCACCGCGTCGCGCGAGAACAAGAAATCTTCACCCGGCTCGACGAAGCGGAGCCGGACGTGGCCGAGATCGACGACATCACCACGACGCAGCTCGACCTTGCCGTAGTCTTGGCCGTTGACCCGCACACCGTTCGACGACTGGAGGTCGCTGATCGTGTAGCGCTGGGTCTCGGTGTCGCGCGTGATCTTCGCGTGGTTGCGGCTGATCGAGCGATGGTTGACGACGAGGTCGTTCTCGTCGGTGCGCCCGACGATCATCTGCGGCCGGGTGAGCTCGAACTCTTTGCCGGCGAAGTTCGACGACAACACGACGAGCTTGCCGTAGCCGGTCTGCGGATTGACCTGCGCCTGGATCTGCGCGTTGGTCTGGACGGGGCGGCCGGCGGGATCGGTATCGGCAACACCGAGGCCGCGGGCTGTCGCGGGGGACGGCGTGGCCGGAATCGGCGCCGTCGGTGCGGTCGTGGTCGGAGGTGCGATCGCCGGCATCGCCTCGGTCGCGGTGCCGACGTTTTCGATCCGCTCGATCGGCATCGTCCGCGCGTCGTCGACCTGCTCGACACCTTCGGCCTTCAGATACAGCTTGTAGTCGCCGATCTGGACCTGGTCACTGATCCGTAGCGAGACCCGCTCCGCGATCCGTGCATTGTTGACGCGAATACCGTTGTAGCTGCCGAGGTCCTCGATCTGGACCTCGTTGTTGCTACGCAGGATGCGCGCATGCCGACGCGACACGTTCCGCTCGGTGAGCCGGATCGTGTTGCCTTCTTTGCGACCGATCGTGATCTCGTCACGGATCAGAGGAACGACCGTAGTCTTCCCCTCGTCATCCTGGATCACCAGCTTGAACATCGTGCGATGCGCCCCGTGTGGACATCGGGCGAGAGCCCGAGGTCTGATTGGTTGTACCAGTCCAAGCGTTGCCTAAACAGCCGGTTTGCGGACTACTTGTTCCCGATGTGGAGCGCAGCTCTTGCGAGTTGGAGCGCCACCGCGAGTTGAGGATCGTCCGACCCCGCGGCGTTTATTGTGGCACCAGTTCCGCTACCACTGCCACCCCCTGCAACGATCTCTTCGGGAGTAAACGCATCTACGCGGCTGTCCGGGACGATGCCCTTAGATTCCAGCGAGTTGCCTTTTGGCGTCAAATACCGGGCGGTTGTCAGCTTCAGGCCGCCTCCGTCCTCGAGATCGTAGAAGGTCTGGACCGTGCCCTTTCCATAGGTCGGCAGCCCGACGAGCGTGGCCCGATCGTGGTCGTGCAGCGCGGCCGCGAGGATCTCGGCGGCCGAGGCGGTTCCACCGTCGACGAGCGCGATGATCGGGACGCCGACGCCGCCTCCTCCTTTATGCGCGGTCTGGGTCTCGACCGAGCCCTTGCGACCCCGGATCGTCACGATCGTGCCCTCGTCGAGGAACTGGTCGGCTACGAGCACGGCTTGATCGACGAGCCCGCCGGGATCGCCCCGCAGGTCCAGCACCAGCGCACCGAGCGCGTTTTGCTTGCGGAGCTCGCCGAGCCCGGTCGCGACATCGCCCGACGTGGCCTCGGAGAAGCGCGAGATCTGGAGGTATCCGATCTTCGGCTCGAGGGTTTTTGCGTGCACGGTCGCCTGCTTGACCTGTGCGCGCACGAGCGTGAACGGTTTCGGATCTTTCCAGCCGACGCGAATCACCGAGACGGTCACGCGCGTCCCCGAGCCACCGCGCAGCTTCGCCTCCCACGCTCCAGCTTCCTTGAGCTCCTTGCCAGCCTCCGCCGTCGGCGCGTTGTCGATCGCGGTCACGCGATCGTCGAGTTGCAGTCCCGCGACGGCGGCGGGTGAATTCTCGGCGAGCTCGTCGATGATCGGAAACGGCGGCACGCTCGGGCGCGCGTCGTCGATGAACCCCGGCGCGAGCACGACACCGATCCCCCCGAACTCACCCTCGGTGTCCTGGCGCAGCTTCTGGTAGCGGTTCGGCGGCAAGTACGTCGAGTGAACGTCGAGGTTGTGCAGCATGCCGCGCTGGGCGTCGCGGAGTAGCGCCTGCTCGTCGACGGCATCGACGTAGTTCGCTTCGATCAGCGACAGCGCCTGCGCGAAGCCATCGAACGTACGAAACCGCGTCGTGTCTTTCGGCACCGCGATCGCGAGCGTGGTCGTGACCGCCACCGCACCGGCGGCGAACGCTGCGATGTGAGAAGCGCGCGACATGCGCAGAGCTTATCGCTTGAACAGGGGCTCCGGATCGATCGGCAGCCCGCCGGGACCGATCTTTGCGCGAACTTCGACGTAGATGCGATGGTGCGCGGCACGCCCGAGACGGTCGCCCTTCGCGACGCGGGTACCGACAGGGAGCGTGAGCTCGCCGAGCTTGGCGACGACGGTGAGGTAGTCGCCGTGATCCAGGATGACGCCGTGATCGAGGCCGCGGATCATCCCGGCGTAGCGCACGACTCCATCGGCGGGCGCGGTCGCGGGAGCGTGATCTTCGACCTCGAGATCGACGCCGCGGCGAGACAGCGTCGCCTTCGAGCGCTCGTGGAGGTACTCGCCGAAGTGGCGCGCGATCGTGCCCTTGGCCGGCGCGCTCAGGGCCTCGGGCAGCGCGATCGTGGCGGCGCGCTTGGTGGCCGCGGAGGTCGCCTTCTGCGCGTCTGCGAGGTGCGCGGTCTCGTCGGCGAGCAGCGAACGCTCGTGCCGATCACGCTCGAGCAGGAGCCGCGCCGCGGCGCGCCGGCGAGCGACCGCCATCCGTTCGTCGGGCGTCGCGCCGACCGGCAGCGGGGCATGCAACGTGCGCATCGCGGCGTGCAGGCGGTGGAGGCGCACTCGGTCGGCACTCTGGAGCTTGTCGTCGACGGTCGCGAGGCTCTTCGCCAGCGTGTCGGTCTCGGCCGCGAGCTGGTTCGCGAGCGCGGAGTGCGGATCGATCGGCGCAGCACGCACCGAGCTCGCGAGCGCCGAGAGCAGCGCGAGGTGGACCCCGATGATCCTTGCTCGCTGGCAACTAGCGCGCGACACGAGCCACTCCGGCGAGCCCGCCCGCGACGAGCCCGAGCCCTGCCCCGGCCGCGACGAACATCGCGATCGCGCCGAGCGCGGGCATCGTGACGTGGATCGACAGCTCGTCGCCGAAGTAATCGAGCCCGAACCACACGAGCAGCGCTGCGCCGAGCGACGCGGACAGGCCGAGCACGGCCCCGGCGAGCGCGGTCGGCACCACGCTGAAGGCTGGCGACGCGCCCAGTAAGTGCAGCACCGCGTGCTCCTGGCGATCGCGTTCGAACCTGACGCGGATGGCCGCGAGGACGACCACGAGCGCCAGCCCCGCGAGCAACGCGGCGCCGATCCAGATCGGCATGCGCATCGAGGCCAGGGCACCGCTGGGCGGCTCGCCTCCATCCTCGACGATCACGTCTTCGACACCCGGCGAGCTGCGCAGCGCACGCAACATCGGACTCATCGAGATCACGTCGCGCACGCCGGGCGCGAGGGTGACCTCGACGGTCGCGGGCAAGCTGGCGAGATCGACGCCGTCGAGCAGCGCGGCATCCGCGCCGAGCGCTTGCTCGAGCCGCTTCGCCGCGAGCTCTGGGGCGACGAGCTCCGCGGCCTCGACGCCGGGTTGTCTCGCGAGCTGCGCGACGAGGCCGCGCGCGCTGTCCGCGCTCACGCCCTCGCCGAGATACACGACCATGCTGCCGCCACCGACCTTCGGGGCGGTGGTCCAGCCCTCGACGTTGTTCGCGACCACGAGGGCGATCGCCGCGACGGTGAGCGCGCAGAGTGCGGCGAGCACCGTCCACGCGGCTGCGCGCTTGCGTTCCGCGATCAACCGCAGCGCACGACGCAGGGTCGAGGCGATCAAGTTTCCTCGTCGGCGGCGCCAGGCAGCGAGATCGAGCGGCGATGCGTGAACGGTCCGGTCGTGCGATCGAAGATCTCTTCCGGAGCCGGCCCCGGATCGGGCTCCATCGTCGCGTCGCTCTGCGCGCGCAGGCGGCGGGGCGCGAGCGTCTTCAGCCTGCGGATCGTGCGCATCTTCACGCGACCCCCGCGGTCCGCGCCGAGAGCGGGAACGGCAGGAGGTTCGGGATCGGCACCGATTCCATACCGATCAGCAGCTCTTCGATCGAGTGACCGTCGAGCCGCACGTCGCCGAGCGGCTCGAGCGCGCCATCGATCAGCGCCAGCTGGCGCCACTTCGAGCGCTCCGCGATCGTGCGCAGCGCGTAGTCGCGACCGAACACGAGCACGGTCGCGCCGCAGGTCGCGAGCGCCTTGCACACCAGCTCCGCGCCGGCCGCGTCCTGCCACATCGTCGGGTGGTCCGCGATCACGAGCGCCGGATCGCGTACGAGCGCCCGCGCGACCGCGACCCGCTGGCGAGCCGAGCTCGACAGGCATTCGACAGGTAGCGAGGCTTCATCCTCGAGCCCGAGCTGCGCGAGGAGCTCGTTCGCCTTCGCGATCGAGATCGAGCGCGGGATGCCATCGATCTCGAGCGGCAAGGCGACATTGATCTGCGCGCTGCGATCTTCGAGAAGGCAGAGATCTTGAGGAACGATGCCGACCTTGCGCCGCAGCAAGCGCAACGACGAGCGCCGCAGCTTCGCGACGTTCTGCCCGAGCACCTCGATCCGGCCCGCACTCGGCGTGACCTCACCGAGGATCGCGGCGACGAGGCGAGAGCTGCCGACGCCCGCGGCGCTGACCACCATCGCGACGTCACCGGTTGCGACATGGAGATTGCCCTCGGCCATCAACGGTGCGCCACCGCGTGGGTGGTCGAGGCGAACATCGACCAGCGAAATCATCTGCTCCAGCTACGCCCATCAACTGGGTGGGGGCAAAAAAACTGCGCAGACTGCGTGTACGATGAGGCCGTGAGACGCGCCGTGTTGCTCGGGTTGGTGGCGGCCGCGTGCCGCCCCGATGCAGCGCCGCCCGACGACAAGACCCCCGCGCGGGTGGCCGATCACGATCAGCGGCTCGGCAAGCTCGAGCAACGCGGTGAGATCGACGCGCAGAAAGTTGCCGCGGTGCTGCTCGCGAAGGGCTCGGCTTCGGGGCTCGGTGGCCCACCGGGTCCGCTCGGTCCCCCGGGGCCGCAAGGATCGGCCGGTCCGAGCGGACCGGGTGGTATCGGTCCTGTGGGTCCCGAAGGCCCGCGCGGTGCGAAAGGCGATCCGGGTCCCGCGGGCGTCGAAGGTCCGCAAGGCATCCAAGGCCTCCAGGGCGCGCAGGGACTGCAGGGTCCGCAAGGTGCGCAGGGTCCGAAAGGTCCCTCGGGACCGCCGGGTGCGTACGGTCAGAAATCGGATCTCACGCGCAAAGAATCGCGGGTCTCGGTCGGCGCGGGCCTCGTGGCAACGACGGTCGCGAGCTGCGATCGAGCGCAGGATCTGCTGGTGACCGGCGGCTGCTACGCGGATCCGCAGTGGCTCGCCCAGCTGCTCGCGACCCGACCGGTCAACATCACGAGCGGTGATGCCACCGCGTCGTGGCGCTGCGACTACAAGAACACCTCGCCGACGACGACGATCGAGATCGTGGCCGAGGCCTACTGCGTGCGCCCCCGCGAGTAGTCGCTCAGTAGCAGACGGTAGCGTCGCCGTAGACCGGCTTGATGCCGAGCGGCAAGGCCGCCGTCGTGAGCTCGCTCGTGCCCTTGTAGACGCGGAACCCACCGGGGTTGGTGGAGCCGGACGGCGCGTCCATCACGACGACCTTGCCGTCGGCGCACGCCGCGATATCGGTGATCGATTGCGTATCCGGCGTCAGCTTGTTCGTGGCGTACGTCGAGCTGGTCGTGTCGTACGAGCGCGCCCAGTTGTGCGAGAAGTCCGGGGCCGAGTACGCGAACCACAACGTGGTGCCCGAGACATCGAACGCGATCGGCTGACCACCGAGCGCGGAGTTCATCGTCATGCACGCCGCCGTCGGCGTGGTGCCCGGCGTGATCGAAATCGTGCAGCCGGCTGACGAGTCGTACGTCGTCATGATGATGTTCGTGCCCATCATCTTCGAGAGTGCTTGCGGGTTCGGGACCGGCAGCGCGATGTGCGTGCGCACCGTGTTCGTCACCGCATCGATCACGACGAGCACGCCGTTGCCACGCGGGCTAAAGCCCGCGAGATCGCCGCAGCCGACATAGACATCGGTGCCGACGGCGATCGCGGAGGTGCAGTCCGGCTTGCCATCGGGATCTCCGACCGCCGCCGCGAGATCGATCGCGGTGAACGTGCTGTCGCCGAGCTTGCCGTAGACCACCCCGGTCCCGCCGAGCACGGGCACGTACAGCGTCGAGCCGACGACGGCGACATCCTGCGGGTTCGAACCGGCGCCGGTACCGAGCTGACCGAGGAGGGCGAACGTCGTCGCGTCGACGCCGGTCACGTTGTTCGTGTCGCGGTTGATCACGTACAGCGTGTTGCCGAGCTTGCGGAGTTGCGGATCGTCGGTGACGATGCCGGCGACGAGGCCCTGCTGCACCGTGAGCGAAGCGATCTGAAGCGCACCGATCGTTCCGGGCGGCGCGGAGAAGTCACCGGCAACGGCGACGGCTCGCGGCATGGCGGGCGCGGCATCCGCGGTGGCCGCAGTATCGACACCTGCATCGGCAGCTGGCTGCGAGGCATTGTCGCCGCATGCGGCCGAGAACAGGAACGGAACAACCAATAGTAGGGACTTCATTTGAGACTCCAATCGAGGGCGAGGTAGTAGCTGCGACCAGGTAGCGGGAAACCGAAATAGTCAGACAGAGGGGTCGGCACCATCGCGAGATCCGGACGCGGTGGCGGAGTGAGCGTGAGTTGCTCGGTGCGTTCGTTCGCGAGGTTCGCGACCGAGAACGACAAGCCGAGGTGCGGGACCAGCTCGATGCGTGCGCCCGCACCGAGCAACCAGCGATCGGGCAGCGGTTGAGTGTTGCCGCGATCGAGGAACGTGTCGCTCTGCCAGGTCGCGTCGCACCAGAGCGACGTGGTGCGCGCGAATGCGCGACGCTCGACATCGATCCGACCGTAGACCGTCTCGGCCGGCTGGCTCGGCAGTTGCTTGTTCGCGTAGGCCGGAT
>JANXOP010000264.1 GCA_025357755.1 Kofleriaceae bacterium
TAGAGCCAGACCCGAAACCGCGTGCGGCGGTGCGATGCGGATCCTCGCAATCTTGCCCGAGGGCGACGCGACCCGCGCGATCTTGGAGCACCTCGGCCTGCCGGCCGACCCTCCGCGACCCCGTGCCCACGTCCCGCCCGACCTCGTTCAACCTGCCTTTTCGCGTTGATCGAAGAAGCGCGTGCGTTACCCGGGGGACCGGAAGTGCTCGCGCACCTCGATGTGCTACGCGCACACGACGCGTCGAGTGGGATGAGATTGCGGTACCGTCGCGCGATGCCGGTGTCACTCAAACGCGTAGCCGTCGACTGGGATCTCGACGGTCCGGGCCGTCACCGGATCGATCTCGGGGACGTCAACCTCCATACCGCCGAGACGCTGACTGCAGCGCTGGTCGCGTGTTCTCAGGCGGCACCTGATCAGTGGCTGATCGCCGCGTTTCGGGACGAGGTGTATGCCGATGGGCTGGTGACGGTGTCAGCGGGCATAGCCGAAGCATTCACGATCCTGCACTTCGATGATACGCAGAGCGGGCCGCGCGACCTGCTCGACACCGATGCTTCGCCGATGATCGCGTGGTCGGCCCCACCGGTTGCCGGCTACGCGGAATGGTTCGAACTAGCACCCGGCCAGCTCACATTCCCATTCGAGTTCGCAGACGAAGCGGAGCTGCGCGGATTCGCGACTCGGGTCGCCGAGCTACGCGATCTCCGTGCCGTACCGTCGTTTCGTGCGCAAGTGGCGTACGCGAGCGGCGAGCGGTTCGTGGTGACGTGCGCTGGGCCCTCGATCCAGATCACGCCCGCCCGCACGGTCGTGTTCTTCGGCCTTGAGCAGATCCCTGATCGGCTTCACCTCTGGCGCGACTTGTGGGGACAGAAGCACCGCCGGGTCTGAGCGACCCTTCAAACCACGATTCGAAGCCAGAGACACGTCGTCCGGCGAGAACAGCATCGCGGGACCGCGGCGCACGAGGCTGGGCTCACACACGTTCGATGTCTTCTATTCGCCTACGACGAACGCCCCGATCCCAGATCCCTCCGAAGCAGCGCGTTGGCAAGCTGCGATCGCCCCCGCTGCGAACGAGTTCGCGATGTACTCGCTCGGCTTTGCGGCGGCGGTGATCGGCAGCGTCGATAACGCGTACAACCCCGTCCGCTGGATGAAGCACGAGCTCGGTGCGTCTTCAGGGTGCGAACTTCAGCGGCTTGCAGAGTGAGCGCGGCTTTGGCTTCGGATTTTACGACGTAGCCGCGGGTGTGCTCGACGCTGCACTGCGCATACAGCGACGTGCCTTCGAGGCACGTCATGATGTCGTAGTAGATCTGTCGCTCGACACCCTTCCTGGTCTGCGAGCCACCGCCTTTCCCACCACCGAACTCCTTGCAGGTCGGCGTGCCGAAGCTGCCGTCGGGCCGCGAGGTCTGGCCGCGGTCGCTGATCTTGATCGAGATGGTGAAGCCGTCGCCGTGCGTGGGCATCCACATCTCGCGGTATTCGGTGGCTTCGCCGAGCCGGTAGCTCGGCGGCAGCGGCAGCGTGTACGTGACGCCCTTGATCTTGCGCACGACGGGATCGCCGGTGGTGCTCGGGCTCTCGGCGGGCTCGAAGCTCGCTCCGACCCGTCCATAGATCTCGCTATGGTCGCCGCTCCACAGCACGAGCCGGTCGTCCTTGATCCGTGCGCGAAACGTGGTGCCCATCGGCTTCCCCATGACGTCGAGCGATATCTCGAGCTGGTCGCCGGTGAGCTTCCAGTGACCGTGCATCTCCGACCCGCTCTTCACGGCGAGTGCGCCGTCGGGCGCGAACGACATGCGCGAGCCCGATCGATCGGCACGATCGACCGTGGTACGCCGTGCGGCAGCTCACGGCGGAGGCGGATCGGTGGAGTAGGCCTGCGGGGCATCGAGCAGCTGATCGTCCTCGCGATTCGCGAGGATCGTTGTGACCACGGGTTCAACTAGCGCCGCTTCGCGGGCTGCTTTTTCTTCGCAGCGAGCGGCTTCTTCTGCGCAGGCTTCTTCGCAGCCGGCTTGTTGGCCGCGGGCTTCTTCGGCTTCTTCGGCTTCTTCGGCTTCGGTAGATCGAAGTACAGGACGTCGCTCCAGTAGCCGAGGTTGAGGTCCTCGAGCTTCATCTTGCGCATCAGCGCCACCTTCTTGGGATCTGCGGCGAGCTTCACCGCGATCGGGATCTCCGCGATCACCCTGTCGACGGTATCGACGAGGTCGTCGCCCATCATGTCCGCGATCTCGCCGGTCTCGAGCAGCAGGTACTTGGTCTTCGGCGTCTTCGCGAGGACCGCGCGCATCTCCTCGAGCTGCGCCTCGAGATCCTTTCTCTTCGGATGTTTCTCGACGAGTACCTTCGCGAACGCTTCGACGCGCTCTTGCGCCCCTGCGCGGTCCGCGATGATGCCGATCGGTTGACCCCAGATCGCCGAAGCCGTGCGTCGCGGCGAGCCCGCCATGATCAGCTTGAACACGAGCGGGACATCCCAGTTGTACTCGGCGAGCCCGTAGCTGGGGTTCGGTTTACCTTTCGAGGGGATCGTGTCGGTCGCGTAGAGATACGAGCGATTCGCCATGCGCGGAGTCTACCGCGCCAGCGAATGCCGGAGTCACACGTCTCTCGAGTGCGCTCGTGCTACGAACGCGTGTGGCCAGGCGCGCGGAGCCGACGATCGAGACTGCCCTCGAGATCATCGAGACGTCGCGACTCGGCAGGTGGGGCAAGGCGCTGCCGCCTCCGCTGATCCGCGGCCTCCTCGCCGCGACGTCCGGGGGGCGGAACCACTTGTTTCTTCGCCTCGCGGTCGACGACGAGGGCGATGATAAGCAGCTCTCGCGGTCGTGGGCGCGCGCGGTGCAAGCGATCGTCGATTGCAGCCAGCTCGACAGCTGGGGCTCGAAGACGCGGCGCACGCGGACGCGCGCCCTCGCGAAGAACGCGCGGATCCTTCGAGCGATTCAAGGCATGGTCGCGAACGAAGCGACGCCGGACGACGCCATGCTCGCGGTGCTCGTCGCGGATGGCAGCGCCGAGTCGATCGACGCGCTCGTCCCACACTTCAAGAAGGACAACCTCGAGCTCTGGCAGCGCTTGCGCATTCATGCGAAGCGCACGCCCGCGCTCGACGCCTTGTTCGGCGAGGTCGCAGGCGAGCTCGCCGACCGCACCACCAAGTCACCCGCTCACGCGCTCGGTCCGCTGATCGGCATCGGCCAGGTCGATTCGCTGTGGTTCGAGGCATCGCTCAGCTCCGACGAGCAGGCGGGCACCGTGCCGCGTTACCAGGGGCACATCAAGATCGATAGCCGCGACGACGAGTGGTTCGACGTCTCGATCGTCGACATCGTCCGGCTCGACCGCTGGAAGCAGACGCAGTTCGGTAGCGCCACGACGGGCGACGACGCGTTGAAGCTCGACACCTGCGATGCCGCGGGCCTGCCCGCATGGCTCGCCCACGCAGCTGCCGTGCTCGGCATCACCTGGGCCCCCCCCGTACATCCGGACGAAGCTTCGCGGGACCAAGCGCGATCAGATCGCGACGTGGCTCTGCGGTCACCGCTGACAACGAGATCGCAGCAGCGGGCTGTGCTTCGCGCTACCAGCCCGGAACGCGACGCGCGCGTGGCCGACGTGACGGTAGCATGGCTCGAGAACACGTCCGGGTCGTGCGGCTTCGAGATCGGTGTGGCGATAGGTCTGTGGTGCTCTGCTCTAGAGGAGCTCGATCGGTTCCGTGCAGTCCGCCGCGATCGCTATCACCATGAAGGCGACGAAGGCCGACTTCGATCGCACGTTTGCTTTGCACCCGACGACGTCCGAAGAGCTCGTGTTGCTGCGTTAGCGACTGCACGTACCCTCGGCAGGAGCCGGATAGGGCATCCGGTAGAACATTGTCACGATGTACAGCGACATCGCGGCGGCGAAGCAGCATCACGCCGAGGCAAAGCCGGTCGGTACGAAGACGTGGATCGCGGCGGCCGACAGGATCAGCGCCATGCCGAAGTGCACGAGCTTGCGATTGGTCGCGATCATCAAGGGCGACGCGACCGCGACGAAGTACACCGCTTTCCGCAGGCGGACACGGCAAGCAGCAGCCAGGGAAGACGCGCAGGATGCGTCGAGGATAGCGCGTCCGCCTTTCGGCACTGCGGGCTGTTTCGTTGTGCGACGATAGAGAGGGAAGGGCATTCGATGGGACCTACGCCAGAGCAGCTCAGGTTTCGTGCTCTCGTGGAGCGCATCGAGACCGACCCTGATGACTCTGCCGCATGGATCGCCTACGGAGAGGCTCTCGCGAAGAAGAACGATCTGCGCGGCGAGCTGATCCGACGGCAGCACGCCAGTGACGACTTCGCCGCGTTTGTCGACGCGAATGCTGCGGCGATCTTTGGCGACGCCGCCGGTAACGTCGTCACTGCGCAGGACCCGAATCGACCGTTCCGGGTCCTGTGGACGATGGGGTCTGCGAGCCGCGTCTACGCACGCCTGCCCAGCGCAGGGGGCGATCTTCTTCCGAAGCTCCAGCAGTTGCTCGAGCGTCCGATCTGCCAATTCCTGCGTGGTCTGCACGTCGAGCTCGCTGATGCGGGCTCCACTGCGGACATCATCAAGCTCCTCAAGCCGACGTACGCCCATAACCTTCGCGAGCTAGAGGTCGTGAGTTGTGCCGACTCTGATCGATCACCGAGGAAGCTCGTCGTTGATTGGTTAGGGATCCACATCGCGATCCCCGAGCTAGACACGCTCCGCTTGAGCGGTCGTCTCGAACGGCTGTATCACCCAGCGGAGCCCGCACAGATCGATAGCTGGTACAGCGAAACCGTGAAGCGCGTCGAGCTCACGAACGACAACTTCCTGCCCGAGGACTTCGCCACGCTCGGCGCGTGGAGGCTGCCAGTCCTCGAACGGCTGGAGTTGGATCTCCGCTCGACGGCGTCCTACGCCGACGCGCCGGGGTTGAAAAGGATGTTCTCGGCTCCAGAGCTTCCAACGCTGCGCGCGCTCGAGATTCGGGGCTGCCACTTCACCGAGCTACTGCTCGAATGCCTTGCTCGTTCAGCGATGCTCGCGCAGCTCCAAGAGCTCGACCTCAGCCTCAGCGAGCTCGGCGACGAGGACCTGGCGTTTATCGAGCGTGAAGAGAGCTTTCGCCGCCTCGGTCTCACGGTCCGAACTTCGCGCTGATCCCTTCCGTCGCGCCGCGATCTGCCGTCGCGCGGAATCCGGCATGTCGCCGGAAAATATCGGCGGGTTGACGATCCACGACGGCCTCGCGCCGCAGTGTCGCGCCGCCGTCGCGATCGAGGCACGGTCTTGTTCCACCACCAGGATGTCTACGACGTGCTGCACGGCCAACGCTTGCTGATCGCGTTCGGTGCGTTCGGCCAGACGACGAGCGAGGCGGGGCGCGAGATTGGCGCCGAGGTGGTCGCCGCGCTCCAGGCCCGCGGCGTCGCGATACCATGTGATGGTTCGCCGCTGCGACGCATCGAGGTCGCAGCCGTTCGAGTGGCGCAAGCGGCGCTGGACCGATGCACCACCGCTGCCTCGTCTCGCCGATCCGCGCCAAGCGGTCGGTTTGTGGGCAAATCTTACCGTCCGCGCGCGTGCGCCGCAGACGTCGCCGGCTGGCGAACAACCGGTCGCCACACTCTTGTTGGCGCAGCAACACGTGTGGAAGCGCAGCGCACAACGCACGTGCCGCGGCTTCGACGCGTGGGTTGCGAAAGGCGTTCGGGGGAAACCAGCCCCGTCCACGCTCGCCGACCGACCACGGCCAGACCATCGTTACGCTCGACCGTCAGATCACGACGAAGACTCTCCGCCCGTCACCACGACGGCAGCAGCGTCGCATCGACACCTAGCAAGCGGCGCTCGACCAACGCGATCGTCTGGGTGTTCGCGCGCGCCAGCAAGTCGCGTACCCGTGGGTGATCGACCATCGGCGCGGTCAAGCACGCCACGAAAGAGCAGTCGCCGTGGGGTGCTTGGTAAAGGATCTCGCCACGCAGCCGCGTGCGCGAACGGCTCGCGACCGATCTAAGCTTCGCGCATGGCCAAGCTCGTGTTCGGGATGATGCAATCGCTGGACGGCTACGTCGATGACGCGGCGGGTACGCTGTGCATGCCGCCTCCCGGCCCCGTGGTGTTTCGTCACTTCATCGATGTCGTCGCAGGCCACGTCGGCTGCATTTACGGCAGGCGGATCTACGAAGTGATGCGCTACTGGGATGTCGATCAGCCGGAGTGGGACACGCCCGAGCGCGAGTTCGCCGCCGCGTGGCGAGGACAACCGAAGTGGGTCGCGTCGCGCACGCTCACCGCAGTCGGTCCAAATGCGACGCTGGTACGCGGCGACGTGCTCGCGTTCGTACGTGAGCTGAAGGCGACGGTCGAGGGCGAGCTCGACGTCGCGGGGCCGGAGCTCGCGGCGGTCATGTCGCCGCTGATCGACGAGTACCGGGTGTACGCTCGGCCGTTCGTCCTCGGTACTGGTAAGCCGTTCTTCGCAGGCGCTCGGCCACCGTTGCGCTTGGTCTCGACCCAGCGCCTCGGGGACGAAGTGGTGCAGTCGGTCTACGTTCCTGCGTGACGAACTACGGTTCGCACGACGCGAGCACGAGCTTCTGCACGAGCTGTCGAGGGTGATCCTCGACGGTGTTCAGAGCTTCATCCACGCAACTGGCGTAGTAGGTCGCGACCAGGTACTCGCCGCGAGGGAGTGGACCGAACCAGTACACGCCGCGCGCGCTGGTGATCGCCTCGACTCGTCGAACCGCGCTGCTACTCGCCACGATCGCAGCTCCTTGGAGGAAGTGGCCGGTCTCGTCGCAGACAGCGCCGAAGATCGATGCCGAATCGGGAACATCGGAGTAGTCGGGTGCCGGACAGGGTGATGGTAGCGATGGGCGCGACCTGCGAGATGGAGTGGGCACGATCGGCGGACTTGCTTCGCGTCGCACCGCTGCGTGTCGCACCGGTGCCGGACTGGCGCCACACGCTGCGAACAAGCCGACGATCAGCGCTCGCACTACTCGGTCGCGAACAGGGTCGCCATCGACGAGCGCTTGATCGTGACTTCGACGATCTCGCCGACCGAGCCGACGCCCGCGGGGAGGATCACGCTCTTGAAGCCATCGCTGCGACCGACGAGCTGCGCGGGGTCGCGCTTGCTCGGGCCGGTGACGAGCACGCGCTCGTTGCGACCGACGTGTGCGGCAAAGACCTCGCCGCTGATCTTGGTCTGGAGATCGACGATGTCGGTGAGGCGGCGCGCCTTGATGGCAGGCGTGACGTCGTCGGGGAGCTTCTTCGCGGCGAACGTGAGGTCGCGCTCGGAGTACGAGAACATGAACGCGCTGTCGAAGCGGAGCTCGCGCATGAGAGCGAGCGTCTGCTGGTGGTCGTCGTCGGTCTCGCCGGAGAAGCCGGAGAGGATGTCGGTCGAGAGCGAGATCTGCGGCATCGCGGCGCGGAGGGCGGCGACGATGTCGCGGTAGTCCTGCACGGTGTAGCCGCGCCGCATCCGCTCGAGGACGACGTCGGAGCCGGACTGGACCGGGAGGTGGACGTACTTGCAGACCTTCGGCTCCTCGGCGATCGCGGCGATCACGTCGGCGGTGAAGTCGACCGGGTAGGGCGAGGTGAACCGGATGCGCTCGATGCCCTCGATCTTGGCGACCGCGCGGAGCAGCTCGGCGAAGGTGACCTCGCCGTCGTTGCCGTCGGGCCAGCGATACGAGTTGACGGTTTGGCCGAGTAGCGTGACCTCGCGATATCCGGCCTCCGCGAGCTCGCGCACCTGGCGGAGGACCTCGCGCGGCGGGGCGCCACGCTCGCGACCGCGCGTGAAGGGCACGACGCAGAAGGTGCAGAACTTGTCGCAGCCGCGCTGGATCGTGACGAAGCCGCTGACGCCATCGCCACCGGCGGCGCCGGAGAGGCCGTCGTAGGTCTCTTCCTTGTCGAGGCGCACGTCGATCTGGCGCTTGGTCGGACCCGCCTGTGCCGTGCGTGCGGCGGCGAGCATCTCGGCGATCCGGCGATAGCTATCGGGACCGGCGATCACGTCGACCGCGGGCGCGCGTTCGGCCAGGCCTTCCTTGAGGTGCTCGGCCATGCAGCCGACGATCGCGAGGACCGCACCCGGCCGCTTCTTCTTGAGCGCGCCGAGCTCGCTCGCGCGCGCGATCACGCGGTCTTCGGCCTTCTCGCGCACCGCGCAGGTGTTGATCAACATCACGTCGGCCTGGTCGGCGCGCTCGGTCATCGCGTAGCCCGCCGTGGCGAGGACGCTCCCGATCAGGTCGCTGTCCGCGACGTTCATCTGGCAGCCGTAGGTCTCCATGTAGACGCGCGGCGCGTCGGGCGCGATCACGGGGGCGGGGCGCGAGGCTTCCGCGCGCTTGCCCAGGGGGATCAACTGTTCCGACATGGCCCGGCTGTTTACCACATCAGCGTCGAGGCGCTGATCCTCAAATTGTGGCCTCAGCGCCCCAGCGCGGCGGCCCGCAGCCGGTAGTCGTCCGCGTACGCGGGCTCGTTCTTCGCGGTCCATGCCGCCGCGAGCTCGCGACAGCGTTCGGCCTCGAGCCGGGGCGAGAGCTCGCCGGCCGCGCGCATCCCGTCGAGGATCGCGATCGCGTCATCGGTCCGGCCGACCGCGAGGAGCGCCATGCCGCGGGTGTGCTGGAGCGCGGGGACGTCGGGCCGCAGGGCGCTCGCTTCGTCGCTCAGGGCGAGTGCGGCATGCGGGTCGCTGCCGCGTGCGAGCAGCGCGCACGCGCGATTGTTGAGCCACACGGCGCGCTCCTGTGTATCGAGCTGGGCGTCATCGATCGTAGCGAGTAAGCGATCGGCGAGATCGAGCTGGCCGGCGGCGACGTGACAGCCGATCCGCGAGTGCAGCGCGGCTCGCTCGCGGGTGGCCGAGCGCGTGAGTGCGCCGATGATCCGGTAGCGCCGCACCGCCTTGGGGAACCGGCCGGACTCGAACATCGCGTGGGCGCTGCGCGGCAGCCAGAGCCAGAGCCACAGCACGGCGACGAGGTCGAGTGTGACCGCGACGAGCAGGCCGATCCGACCAGCGAGCGAACCGAGCGCGATCGGAACTGCGACGAGGATCGCGATCCACGCGAGCATTCGCGCCACGGATCGCAAGGGTCGCATGACGACAGCATACTGGCGAAGCGATGCAACGGTCTGGCTGGGTGCCCGGTCAAAACGCGGCGATGCGGGCCTGGCGTGTGGTTCTCACTTCCGGGGTGATGCACGTCGGTGTGCTCGCGATCATCGCGCTGTGGCGCGGCGCGACGCCGGCGCTCGCGGTCACGCCACCCGTCGCTTGCGCGGTCACGCGGGAAGGGCCTCCTCCGGAGGTCATAGAGATCGAGTTCTTCGAGGACCGGCGGCCCGCGATCGCCGCATCGTCGCGTCCGGGCGTAGCGGCGATCGGCGGTGCGGCTCGGCCCGCGGGCTCGGTCGTGCCGGCGATGACCGCCGAGCCTTCAGCGGCAGCGATCGTCGAGATGCCTGACGTGCCGAAGCGCGGGCTCGGGATGCGCGGTCCGGAGCTCCATCCCAGCGACACCGCGCTCGCGCACATCGCGGATGTCTCCGGTCACGTCGCTGCACCAGCTGTCGCGACGGTCGCGATCGATAGCGCGCCGCATGGCCGCCAGGTGATGCACGTGCCCGGCACGACGATGGTGGTCGAGCGCGATGGCGCGGCGCACTTCAACGACGACGCCGACATCGATGCCAAATTCGAGCTGACGCCAAGAGCGCTCGCCGAGGAAGGGCGAGCCTTCAAAGAACAGGCGAAAGCGTGGCTCGCCGATCCGGGATCGTTCAAGCAAGCAGCGCGCATGCAGGATCTTCCTCAGGCGCTGCAGGCGGTGGACGGCGGCTGCGGCTGGGGCGATCCGATGTGCGAGGCGACCGATACGGTTGGTCACGAGCAGCTCTGGCGCAAGACGAAGGGATTCACACGCGTGCCGATCCTCAGTGGCAACCTCGACATCACGTCGTATCTGATGCGACGGTTCCACATCGGAGATCCGCTCGCATCGAAGAAGCTCGAGATGCTCGATGCGACGCGCGATCAGCGTGCGGAGCGTGGCGCGGTGCGCACGCAAGAGCAGCTCGATCAGGCCGCGATCCTGATGCAGCAAAACCTCGATCGGTTGTGGGCGAGCACGCAGAACCTCGACGAGCGCCGCGCGGTCCTGTTCGAGATGTGGGACGAGTGCGCCGAGGGCGACACGCCGATCGGCATCGCTGGCGAGCGTGCACGCGCGATGGTGATCGGGTGGATCCGAGCGCACGTGCCGAGCGGCGCCCCCGGCGCGTTCACCGCTGCGGAGCTCGCCGCGCTCGATGCCGGGCGCGGATCGCGGCAGCACTTCGCGCCGTACTGAGCGGGTCACCGCCACCCGAGGCGTACCTTGACCACACACCGTTGCGCGGTGTGTAGTGATCGCCTGCGCTCCGAAGTCCTCACCGTCGCTGATCGCGAGGCCTTTCGTGCTGGGGTGCGCAGGTTGGCGCCCCTGACCGAGCAGGAGCTCGCGCAGGTCGAGCGCACGGCGCGCGCGCGCGTGCTGGTCCGAGGCGAGACCTTCCTCGCGGCTGGTGACCACGCGGTCGATTGCGGCACGGTGCTGACCGGTGTGATGCGCGAGTACTTCATCCTCGAGGATGGGCGCGAGGTCACGCGCGGATTCGCCGGTCCTGGTGATGGCGTCGGCTCGATGAGCGACCTGCTCTCGCGTGCGCCGGCGCGCTCGACCGCGAGTGCCGAGACCGATGCGCGGCTGCTGATCTTTCCGTGGGCGGTGCTGCGCGAGGCCGCGAGCCGCACGCCCGCGTGGGCCAGCGTCGTCGCCAGGATCATCGAGCAGCTCTACCTGACCAAGGCAGCGCGCGAGTACGAGCTGCTCGCGCTCGACGCCGAAGCGCGCTACCTCGGCTTTCGCGAGCGCTACGCCGCGCTCGAGCCGGCGATCTCGCTGCGCCATGTCGCTTCGTACATCGGTGTCACGCCGGAGCACCTATCGCGCCTGCGCCGCCGGCTCTCGGATGCCGGCTGAGCTTCGCGATCAAGCCGAAGCCGATCAGAAACCCGATCCATCGGCCGACGTTGCCTGCCGGCAGCCAGGCATCGGGAGCGGCGAACAGCCAGGCACCCTGGACGAGCGTACCGGCGGTGAGCAGCCACGCGAGCACGGAGCCCGCGCGCGTGGCTCGTGGCACGTGCAAGCCGAGCACGAAGAGCGCGAGGTAGCTGATGTTGAACTTCACCTGGCTCACCGTGTGCTCGAAGGCGATCTGCGCGGCGCTCGGATCGCTCCCCCGCTCGGCGCCTCGCAGCATCGCGAGCACGAAGTGATCCTCCACCATATCGAGGAGCGCGGTCACCAGCACTGCACCGATCGCGATCCGGATCATGCCCGCGGTCTCGGGCGTCGCGATGCGTCGCGCGAACGTCACGAGAAGGGTCGCGTAGAGCACCAGGAATGCCGAGTCGATCCCGAACAACGCGCGGAGCGGGCCCGCCGATGCCCGCAGGTCATCCGCATAGATCCGAGATGCGCGCACGATCTCGAACGTCTCTTGCGACACGCCCGTGACGGCGGTGATCGCGACCATCGCGACGAGCGTGGTCAGCGCGGCGATCGTCACCGGGAGCAAGTAGTCAGGACGGCTCATGCGCTGACCCTACGTGCGCCACCGCCGTGGCGCCTTGATGTGCATCAAGCTGCTGGCTGAACAGGTTCGGCCGCGACCGATGCGGAGCGCTACGCTGAAGCGAAGCTACAAGCGTTAGCGCCAGTCGGAGCCGAGCTCGGCTTCCATCACGTCGCATGCGAGCGCGATGCACTCGTTGCACAGCGCGGCGTTGCCTCGACCGAGCAGCTTCTTGACCTCGCGCTCGAGCTTGCCGCACCACGAGCAGACGTTCGTCGATTGAACGTGCTCGCCGGGCTCGGACATCGCGGCCTCGCGGATCGCTTCTTCGCTCGGCACCCGGAACTCGCCGGTCGCGCCGACCGACAGGCCGCCGCCGAGCGATTTGTGGCAGTGGCCGCACACCATCACGAGCTCGCCGCCTTCGAGAGGCTGGGTACAGATGGGGCAGTGCACGGACTCAGGCTAGCGCATAACATGGTGTCTGGATGAGAGACCCCGAGCGGATCATCGTTGCTATCGCCTCGCTCGGGACGCCGATCGAGGTCGAGGCCAAGGCGCTGGCCGCGGACCTGGGGACCACGCCCTACGAGGTCCGGCTCAAGCTGACCGCCGGGCTGCCCGCGATCGTGATGTCGACCGTCGACGAAGAGGCGGCGCGCGCGGTGCTAGCGAAGCTGCGCGGTCGTGGTCACCGAGCGATCCTGGTTCACACCGCCGCGGTCATCCCGCACGGCGCGATGGTGATCATGCGCAGCTTCGGGCTCGAGGCCGACGCGCTCGTCCAGAGCGAGGAACGGCTGCCCTGGTCCGACATCACGGCGCTCGTCCGCGCGCGCCATCATCAACAGCACGACACGGTCGAGAAGGTGAAGGAGAAGAAGTTCGATCTCGGCCGCGCGGTCGCGAGTGGCGGGTTGATCATGCGCAAGACGACGACGAAGGAGGTCGTCACGCATCACGAGTCCACCGAGCAAGTCTTGTACGTGTTCCATGGCGCGGCTGAGGTGCCGTGGCTGCTGCGGCAAGAGAGGGCGAACTACAGCGGACTCGGCGCACAGCTCGCTCCAACCTCGATCCTCAACTTCGGGATCGCGGTGCAGGAGTTTCGGAAGCGCGCGCCCGAGGCTCGCTTCGACGACAGCTTGATCCGCCGGCCGATCGACGACCCGGACCTGTTCGCGCACGTGATCGCGAACAGCTAACTCAGCTCGCGGGCAGCGTCACGATCATCGTCGTGCCCTTTCCGAGCTCGGTCTCGACATCGATCCGCCCACCGTGCTCGGCGACGATCGCGTGGCTCGTCGCGAGGCCGAGACCGGTGCCCTTTTGCTTGGTCGTGACGAAGGGATCGAAGATTCGCGCGACGAGCTCCTTCGCGATGCCGGGGCCGTCGTCGCGCACTTCGACCACGGCCCTACCGCCGCGCAGCCGCGCGCTGACGTGGACATGCTTTCCGCCCGCCGCCGCCGCATCGCGCGCGTTGCGCACCAGGTTCCAAAGGACCTGGCGTAGCTTCGCCGGATCGGCGCGGATCGCGAGTGGATGATCGACCTCGCTCGCGAGCGCGATCTCGGCGAACGCGGCCTCGGCGCGCGCGACGCGTAGCGTCTCCTCCACCAGGCCGGCGAGGTCGAAATCGACCGGCTCGCTAGGTCGTGGATTCGCGTAGTCGAGCAGGTCACCGATCAGCACGTTGAGGCGTTGGATCTCGCGGTTCACGATCTGCATCAGCGTACGGTCGTCATCGGTCGCCTGTGGCGCGGCTTGCAGGAGCTCGATCGAACCCGAGATCGAAGCGAGCGGATTGCGGATCTCGTGCGCGATGCCGGCGGCGAGCTGGCCGACCGTCGCGAGTCGCTCGACCCGACGAGCGTGGAGCTCCAGGCGCCGGAGCTCGGTCAGATCTTGAAAGTTCACGACCCGACCGATGACCTCGTCGCGCACGTCGCGCAGCGGCGACACGGTCACGCCGAGCATCATGGTCAACCGCTTCTCGGTGACCAGCGGCAGGTCGGCGCGCTGGCGGTTCTCCGCGATCAAGACGGACACCCCCGGCATCACCTTGTCGATCGCGATGCCGGGCAAGGCGTCGGGAACCCAACCCAGGATGTCCGCCGCGACGTGGTTCGCCGAGAGGATCGTGCCGTCGGGCTTGATCGTGATCAGGCCCGAGCTCAGCGAGCGCACGATGTCCTGGTTGAGCACCGCGAGATCCGCGGCTTCACGCCGCGTCGTCGCGAGCGTCTCCGCACTGCGTTGCAATTGATCACCGAAGATCGCGGCGAGCGCGCCGACGCCGGTGAGCGCCGCGAGGTTGATGCCGAGGGTGCGCGCGAGGTCGAGCCAGCTCTGCTCCCACGGCCGGATCTGGCCGATCGGCAACGCGAGCGCGTGCGAGTGCGCCGCGAGCGCGACCGCCGTCGCGGCGGTGACCGAGGCGGTGGTCGCGTAGATCGCACCACGGCGAAACGACAGCGCACCCGCCGACACGATCGTGAGCGCGAACAAGAACACGTAGGGACTGAGAGCGCCGCCCGTGATGAACACGAGCACCGTGGTCAACACGATGTCGTTGACATGCATCTGGCGCGACACCGAGCGGGGGGCGACGCCACGGCGAAGCTGGAGCCCGAACACGATGCTCGAGAGATAGGTCGCCGCGATCACCGATGACTGCAGCCAGATCGCGAGCCGTGCTGCGTTCTGGCCGTTCGCCAGTAGCCAGACCGAGAGGCCCAGCACCGCGGTGATCACGCCCGTGCGGAGCAGCAGGTGCCGGACGATGCGCTTGCTCGGATCGTCTGCCGAAGGCGAGGCAGGCGCGACGGGCGCCGGACTGGTCAATTGCCGACGGTGCCAGCCAGCTTGAAGATCGGCAGGTACATCGCGATGATGAGGCCACCGACGACGACGCCGAGGAACGCCATCATCACGGGCTCGATCAGCGAGGTCAGACCGGTGACGGCGGCATCGACTTCTTCCTCGTAGAAATCGGCGATCTTCTGGAGCATCGCGTCCATGGCGCCGGTCTGTTCACCGACGCCGATCATCTGGACGACCATCGTCGGGAACACCTTCGATTCGGCGAGCGGCGTCGCCATGTCGTGACCTTCCGAGATCTTTTCACGCGCTCGCATGATCGCCTGCTGAACGACCTTGTTGCCGGCGGTCTTGCCGCAGATCTCGAGCGCGTCGAGGATCGGCACGCCGGAGGCGAGCAGCGTGCCGAGCGTTCGTGTGAAGCGCGCGACGATGATCTTGCGTAGCGTTGGCCCGATGATCGGAATATTCAGCAACAGCCGATCGAACAGCTCTCTGCCCTGTGCGGTTCGCCTCGCGAGGTTGATGCCGATCACGACGCCGGTGATGATCGCGAGGATCAGGTACCAGTTGTTGATGAAGCCGTGCGAGATGCCTACGACGACGAGGGTCGCCTGCGGCAACTTCGCGTTACCCATGTCGCGGAACATCTTCTCGAAGGTCGGGATGACCTTGATCAGCATGACCGCGATGACGCCGGCCGCGACGAACATGATGCCCGCCGGGTAGTACATCGCGCTCTTCAACTGGCCGCGCAGCTTCACCGCTTTCTCGATGTAGATCGCGAGCCGGTTGAGGATCGTGTCGAGGATACCGCCGACTTCACCGGCGGCGACGAGGTTGACGTAGAGCTCGTCGAACACCTTCGGGTGCTTGCGCAGCGCATCGGAGAAGGTGGCGCCTTGCTCGACGCTGTTCTTCACGCCCCGGAGCACGTTCTGGAACGACTTGTTCTCGCTCTGGTTCGAGAGGATGTCGAGGCACTGCACGAGCGGCAGGCCTGCATCGATCATCGTCGCGAGCTGGCGCGTGAAGATCTGCAGATCCTTCGGCGTTACCCCGGAGCCGAGCTGGATGTTGATGTTGAAGCCGCCCTCGCGGCGCACGCGCATGTTCGAGAGGCCATCGCTCTTGAGCCGCTCTTCAGCGGCGCCGGCGGTGTCTGCCTCGATCACGCCTTTGCGTTTCTCGCCGGCGCGGGTCGTGCCTTCCCATTGGAATTTGGCCATGTGTTACCTCCGTGCCGGTGGTTGCTGCCTGGGCGCCTGGTCACCCAGGCTGCCGCCGCCATTCGCGATCATGGTCTTGAGCTCGTCGACTTCGCTCGAGTGACCGATCGCATCGTCGAGTGTGATGGTCTTCTTGAGGTAGAGCTCGCACAGGCACTGATTCATCGTCTGCATGCCGAACTTCGACTGACCGATCTGCATCTGCGAGTAGATCTGGTGGAGCTTGTCCTCGCGGATCAGGTTCCGGATCGCGG
>JANXOP010000232.1 GCA_025357755.1 Kofleriaceae bacterium
TCGCGCGGCGGCGGCTCGAGCTCGAGCTCCGTACTCATCTTGGCGAGCGGCAGCGTGGTCACGCACTCGAGCTCGTTGGCATCCCACGCGACGATCTTGCAATCGCCGAGGTGTTGTCCGGCGGCGTTGACGAACACGGCGGTCCAGTTGCGATCCATCCGACCATCGGTACGGCGAACTCGCACGCGTGCCCGGTCGTGCCCGCGCTCGACCTTCATCACCTGCGCGGTCATCGCGACCGAGGGGTCGTGCACGTCGGTCTGGCCCTGCTTGTCGCCGAGTGGCGGGAGCGACTCGACGAGATACGGGCTGATCGCGAGCACGGGCTCGCTCGCCTCGGCGACCGGCATCACGACGACGGGCGGCAGTGCCGGCGGTATTGGTGGCGAGCCGGGCGCGACCACCCGCGTGGGAGGCGTACACCCAACGAAGACCGCGAGCACGCCCAGCGCCTTGACCAACCCCATGTCGTCGGTTTCGGCCGAACTCGACAACCGTCCAGGTCGGGTGACTACGGGACGTCGTTCAGGCGCTGGGCGTCGCGCGCTCGGCCGCCATCGCAGCCTGCACCGCCGGACGCGCGGCGACGCGCGCCTGGAAGGCGGTGAGGTTCGGAAACTCCGAGAGATCGAGCTTCACGAATTTTGCCCAGGTCGTCACCGTGAACAGGTACGCATCGGCGACGCCGAACTGCTCACCGAACAGGTACGACTTTCCGTCGAGGTGCTTCTCGACGTAGCCATACCGCTTCTTCAGATAGGTGATCCGCTCGGCCTTGACCTCGGGCGTCGCGGACGGATCGAACAACGGGCTGTACGTCTTGTGCAGCTCGCTGTTGATGTAGCCGAGCATCTCCTGCACGCGCGTACGCTCGAACGTGCCCGCGGGCGGCAAGAGCTTCGCATCGGGTTTGAGATCCGCGAGGTACTGCACGATCGCAGGCCCCTCGGTCAGGATCTCGCCGTTATCGAGCTCGAGCGCGGGGACGTAGCCCTTCGGGTTGATGGTCCAGAAGTCGCGGCCGTCGTGCGTCTTCTTCGCGCGGCCATCGACCTTCTCGAGGCTGATCGGGATGCCTGCCTCGTGGGCAACGATATTTGGCGACATCGAGCAAGCGCTGGGCGAGTAGTAAAGCTTCATGGCTGCACGCTAGCTCACCTCGCTGGCTACGGAAACTTGGTATCTTCTAGCTCCGGTCGATCGTGGCAACTCGGTAGTAACGTCCCATGCCGTTGCACGTCCGCAAGACCGTTAGCGCGTGGCTCGAGCAATTCATCGACGACCCGCCGGTCTCCGTGGCGTCACTCGAACGCGCGTGCGGCGCACTCGAGCTCGATTTCCCAGATCACCAAGCCCAGGTAGCCCTTCGATCGGATCCGCGTCACATCATCCGCTCGTGGTCGCTACTCACCGCCGTACGAACGTGCGCATCGTCTGGCCGATCGTCGTGCTGAAGCTCGTCGGCCGCGGTTCACCTTCGTTGCCCGCGATGAACACGAACCGATCGCCATCGAGCCGGTAGCTCGCGGGCAACCGCTTGCCTGCGTCTTCGCCGATCGAATCGATCCAGGTGACCGAGCCGGCCCCTTCGAGCTCGAACGAGCCGGCTAGCAGTAAGCTCCCATCCGGCGCTCGCACTAAAAACTTCGTGCCGGCGAACGTGCACAGCACGCCCGGCCCGGAATGCGGATCGGGTGGATCGATCACCCCATCTGCCTCGAGCCCGACCTGCTCCCACACGCCTTGCAGCGCCGCGAGGTCCCGTTCAGCCGAATTCATCGCGCCTTTCAACTCGGCCATCCTAGCGCGACGAGGGTCGCGCGATCTGCGTCGGGGATAGCGTTCGTTCTTCTAGCGGATCGGGATTTCCAGAACGAAGATGCAGCCCTTGGCCGGTAGGTTTTGCACACGAATCGTTCCGCCATGCGCCTCGGCCGCCTGCTTCGCGATCGCGAGCCCCAGCCCGAAACCGGTCTGGGTCTTGTCGAGGCGAACGAACGGCGCGAAGAGTGCTTCGACCTTGCCTGGTTCGAGGCCGCCGCAGCAGTCCTCGACCTCGATGACCGCGCGGTCGTTGGCAACGTGTCCACGGAGCTCGACGACCCCTCCGTGCGAATACCTCACCGCGTTGCGAACCAGATTTCCGATCGCAGAACCGATCAGCCGAACATCGACATCGAGTGGATCCGCGCCCGTGGCCACGACGCGCAACTCGATTCCCTTGGCTTGCGCTTCCGGCAACGCGCCGAGCTCGACATCGGCGAAGAGCGCACCGAGGGTCGTCTGCTGGCGCCGCAACTCGATCCCCGAGGCGATGCGAGCGGTCTGGAGCGTCTGGTCGACGAGCTCCGCCGTGCGATGGATGCCTCGTTCGAGGATCGCGACGGCCCGGAGCGCGGGCATCGTTCCCGATTCCTTGAGTTGTTGGAACGCCATCGCCGCGGAGGCGAGTGGGTTCCTCAGCTCGTGAGCGATGAAGGCGAAGTGCTCGTTCGCCTGCCGACGCAGCTCGGCATCGCGCTGGTACGTGTACTCGGAGACGGCGTGCGCGATGCCCGTGATGATGCAGTCGAAGACGAGTTGAATCTCGTCGAGGCTGGGCAGGATGCCAGCTTCCACCGCGGTCGAGAGGATGGCGTCTCGCAACGCGCCGTATTCTCGAATCACCGAGTCCAGGCTGAACCCGAGACGCAGGCGCTGCGTGCCGTGTTCGGCCGCCGTGGCGCTGACCTCGGTCGAAGGTTCGACGGGCGGAGTTCGCGCGCCGGCACTCAGCGTCGCGATGATCTCGTCGACGAATTGCGGAAGGTGATCGACCAGCTCGACGGTCGGGATCGCCTCCATCGCCAACGTGCCTCGCACGCACTCCTTCCACCGCTGCATGATCTCGTCGCGTCGGGCGGTCAAGAGCTCGTGGAGTCGCATCGTGCCTGACTGTATGTCACGCGTGCCGCGCAGGGGTGGACCGATCGTAGATTCTCCTTCGCCGTCGGGGGCACGACGATTCGAAGTCAACCCCGAAACCCGTCGACGTGCGGTTCTTTTGGCACCATACCCGAACGAGCCCGAGACCTAACCCAGGGCTGCCTGAGTCCAAGCGTCCGGGCACGCGACAATCGAGAGGTGGACGACCAGATCTTGATCGTCGAACGTAACGAGGCGTGCCGAAAGCTTCTGGTGTACCTCCTCCATGCTCGCGGGCTTCGCCCGATCGCCGTCAGGGATACGAGCGCAGCCTTGGCGGCGCTCGCCGATGCCACACCCACCCTGGTGTTACTGGATCTCGTCCTCTCCGACCCGACGGGCATCGCGTTCGTGGGTCGCTTGAGCGAGCTGGGGATTCCCGCCATCGCCGTGACCGGTTGCGCCATGGTCGGTGATCGGACGCGAGCACTCGACGCGGGGTGCATCGGTTACATCGCCAAGCCGATCGACACCCGGACCTTCGTAAATCTTGTCATGAGCGAGATGAGAGGTCGCCCGGTTCCAGGATAGGGCAAGCGCCGCGCGTCGCTACGCACCGTACTTCTGCGCGAAGAAGCCGTCCATCGCGACGAGCAGCCCGTCTACGTCGGCGTGCTCCGGCACCGAGATCCGGCAGATCTGCACGTTGTCGTGCTTCTGCGCATTCTTCACCTCGGCCGACAGCGCGCCCTGCGTCGACTCCTCCGGGTTGATCACGTAGAAGTAGTCGGGCTTGCCATCGCCAGTAGATTGGCCGTAGCTGACCCGGCTCTTGACCAGCGTCGGCGCATGCGCGAGCAAGTAGGCGACGAACTCGTCGACGAGATCCGGGTACGTGGTCGGTGCCGGCGGCAGGTAGAACGAGATCACGCCGGTGGCCATTCCTTCCGCGACCTGTGCCTCGGTGATCGCGTACAGCGTGATCTCGTGGCCGCGCGCGCGGAGGGCTCTCCGCAACTCGGTCGCGAGCCGGATCGTGTGCGCGCTGATCGTGGCCATCCGCGGTACGAGGTCACCGAGGCCCGCGCTCAGCTCCGCGAGCTGTGCAGGGCGCGCGAACGAGTCCGTGTCCTGACCGAGAGAGAGCGCGCGCGCGACGATCGCGTGCGCGATCGAATCGCTCGCGCACGCGACGACACCGAGCGTTGCTTTGCCCTTGGTGAAGTACTTCGAGCCGCTCTTCACCAGCACGAACGGCCAGTCCTGCGCGAAGTCCTTCGCGAAGATCGGGTAGAGCGGCGCGAACGTCGTGTCGACGATGATCGGCACCTTCGTCCCCCAGCGCTGCGCGTACGCACGTACGCCGATCATCAGCGCGCCGAAATCGTGGACCTGGAGCTCCGGGTTCGTCGGCGTCTCGAGAAAGATGCACGCAGGCGCGCCGTCGAGTGCCGCGAGTGCCGCGAGCACGTGATCGACGAGCGTGCTCGCATCCTTGCCCATCACCTCGAGCGGCCGGGGCGTGATCGCGCCGCCGCGTGCGAGGAGATCGGCGATCAGCTGACCAGTGCCACCGTAGCCGTTCTGCGCATAGAACAGCGCCACCGGCTTCGGCCCGAGCACCTCCGCGGCGGCGGTGAATACCGCGGCCTCGGCGGCGAGCCCCGTGCAGAAGTACAGGCTGTCGCGGAGCTGAGGAAATAGACCGCGCAGCTTGGCTTCGCAGGCTGCAAAAGTCGCCTCGGGCAGCGCGGTCGGCGTGAGCCCGGCGACGTGCGCGAGCTCGGCGCGTGCATCCGCGGCGAGCAGTGCGGCGACGGTACGCTTGCGGATCAGCTGGACGCCTTGCGGATCGATGCGCCTGGCATCGCGGATCAACAGCATGCCGCCGTGCGAGACGGCGTAGCAGATCGCGTCCGCCGTACTCGCCTGCACGTCGCCGGCGAACGGGGCATCCGTGACGAGCACGTGGATCGAATCGGTGCGCGCAGCCACGGTCTCGCGCCAGTGTTCGTGCAGCTCGCAGCCGGCGGCTCGCAGCTCGCGCTTCTTGGCATCGGAGATCGGTAGCGCCGACTCCGCATAGACGTGTACCGGCAGGCTCCGGGTCGGCGACTCGATGATGGCAAGCCAGGGCTTGGTGACCGAGGCAAACGACACGCAGCGCGCGGCGTTCGTACGCGCCTGGGTGTACAGCTCGAACACGGTGGAGAGTGGCTGGCCGAGGCGCGCGTAATCGAACGGCAACCCGACCGCGGTGAGCCGGTCGCGGAGCTGCTGCGGCCCATCGCTCTCGAGGATCTCGGACAGCACCTGGTCCAGGCGCGCGGCGAACCCGGCGTCGGAGTCGAACCGCGACAGATCGTAGGTCGTCGCGCGATGATCCCAGTCATCGGGGAGTGCGCCGGCGGCGAGCAGCCGCGGCAAGGCCTTGGTGAGCTTCGCCGCGAAGTCGGGTCCCAGATGTAAATCACCGGTCGTCATGGCCATCGCGCGGCAGGATAGCGACTTCGCGAACGTGATGCACGGCTGGGCTATAACGATAGCGTGCACTCGGTTCTCCACACGCTGGACAGCTTCGGCGGCATCTACGTCGCGATGTTTCTGTTCGCGATCCTGTCGGGTGTGTTCCCGCTCGCGAACAGCGAAGCCGCCATGATCGCGCTCGGCGTCGAATCCGGCTACAGCCTCCCGAAGCTGATCGTCCTGGCCACGATCACCGCGCTCGGCCAATCGGTCACGCACGCGTCGGTCTACCTGTCGGCACGCGGCCTCTCGAGAGCCGGCGCGAAGAGCCGGCCCAAGCTCGAGGCCCGGATCGCGAAGGCGCGCGCGCTGGGTAAACGCTGGGAGAAGAGCGAGCTGACGATGATCGCGCTCGGGGCGACGGTGGGTCTCCCTCCGCAGGTCCTCGTCGCGCTACTCGCCGGCGTGATCGGCATCCGGCTGCGAACCTTTGTCTCGATCGATATCGCAGGTCGGATCGCGCGCTTCGTCACGATCGTGCTGGTCGCGCACCTCGCGCAGTAAGCGTACCCTCGTGACATGGAGCACGACGACATCACGCGCGCCCTCGAAGCGGCCCTGGCGCTTCGAGACCCCGTCGCCCTCGATCGCGTGCTCTCGACCGTCTGGAGCGTCGGGCTGACCGCGGAGTGGGCTCCGGTGTTCGCGAAGCTGCTCGTCGAGCACTGGCACGTCGCGCAAGAAGACCTCGCGAATGCGCTGCAGGATCTGCGCGATCCAGCGACGAGTGACGCGCTCTACCAGGTCGCGCACGACTCGACGGACTACAACAAGATCGATGCGGGACGCGCGCTCGCCCGCAAGTGCGTGTGGGCGCTGCACGACCTCGGTGCGCGCGATCATCTCGAGCGCCTGGCGGCCACCGCGGGCGACGGCGAGACGCGCGCGCATGCGAAGGCCAAACTGGAGCTCGCGATGCGTTCTCCTGCCGATCCGCCGGACGCGTATCGCGTCTCGCGCGACGAAAGGGTGCGCCGTTAACGCGATGAGTGACCTCACGCGTGCGGCGCAGAGCGCAGCTGCACGAGCTCGCGGCTGATTGGACTCCCGCGCTGGTAGCGATCCTCGTCCGGACCAAGCACATCGCAGGAGAGCTGATCGCCGAGGCGGTCGCCGGACTCGACGATCCGATCGCGATCTTCGTCGCTCGCTCCGCACGTCGAGGTCGAAGCCTCGGTGGGCGCCGCACGTAGCAGGTCTGGTGAGCCGGGCCGCGCGATGACCGACACGGCTATCTGTGCCGCTTCGCATGGTGCTTGATCCAAAGTGTTAGCTGCGTGTCGCCGAAGCGCTCGACGTTCGCCACAGCGTAGGCATCGGGCATCGCACCGCCAAATCCTTCGTACGTGACGACCCGCGTACCCTCCCGCAGGTCTGCGAGCAGCTGCTCGGTTCGCGCGATCTGGTCCGTCAACATGCGCAGTCGCACGTTCGAATCGAAAGGCGCGGGGCCGAACAGGATCGCAGCGAAGGGATTGTAGAGATAGAAGCCGTCGAACTCGCTCCACTGCACGGTCTCCATCTCACCGACACAGAAGGTCGTGTTCTTCTGGAGCGAGAACAACTCGGCTGTCGCACGCGCGACGTCGACGAGCGCGGTATCGCGTTCGATCCCGTGCCACGTACCGCCGCGCGACAGGGCGCCGATGCAGCACACCTTTCCAGGACCAGCCCCGACGTCGAGAACACGCATGCCGGCCTCCGGCATCAGCCAGGTCGCGGCCTTGACGGCGACCGATACGGGTGTCCAGTGAACCGACGAGCGTTCGCGAACCGGGCTCGGCAAGAGACGGTCGAACGCGCGATCTGAGACGGCGACGTGCCATCGTAGTGCGGTGCCGATCGAAGCCGCGGCAGCCATCATATCGCGGCCCCTGCGACGCGAGCACGTGTCACGAAAGCCTCTTGATGGTGCGTCGAGGAAACCGCTTCGACCAAAGTACGAGGTCCAGCTCGGCACCAGCTAGTCGCTCTTGATGTACGAGCTCGTACGAGCTGGGCATCACGCCACCGAAGCCATGAAGCATTGCGATGCGCGTTCCCGCACGCATCGATTCGAAGCGCTCTTGTACGCGCGCGACATCGCGCTCGCGATCCCGGGCCGAACCGGGCTGCATCAAGGAGATCTCGAATGGATTGTAGAGATACAAGCCATCGTAGTCGGCCCAATCGATCGAGAATGCATCGCCGTGAATGAAGGTGGTCCGGTCGGCGATGCCCAACGTTGCTGCGAGTCCTCTTGCGGTCGACACCATCACGCCATGCTGCTCGATGCCGAACCAATGACCACGAGATGAAAGTGCGCCGACGGCGCATTGCTTGCCGACGCCCGCGCCGATGTCGAGCATGCGAGATCCTGACTTGGCATCGAGCAGGGAAGTCGCGCGTATCGCGACGCTGATGGGTGTCCAATGGGCGCGTGAAAGGTGGCGAAACTCGGGAGGCACGAGGCGATCGAACTCGTGATCTGCGTCGGTGATGCCAAGTCCCTGATGTTTCGGGGCTCGCCGATGCTTCGTCATGGACGGGCAGTATCGACGGCACCGGCGGCTACGACGCAGCGGGCGACGGCATGGGCGATCGCGTCGTGCAGGTTGGTGTCCAGAGGAGACGGAACGAGGGCTCCCGGCTCGGCCTGTTCGGCGATGGTTTGTGCCGCGACGATCATCATGTCGCTCGTGATGGCGCGCGTTCGCGTCTCGATCGCCGCACGCATCAACGCTGGAAATGCCAGCGCGTTGTTGATCGCGCGACCGTCCGACGCGAGTGCCGCGCCGGCGGCCAGGGCAAGCTTCGGTTCGACCTCTGGCCCCGGGTTCGACAGCGCGAACACGATCTGGCCGCGCTGGATTTGTTCGGGCTTGATGAGTCCAGGTACACCTGTGGCGGCGATCACCACATGAGCCTGCGCGAGAAGCGTCTCGAGGTCGACCAGGCACGCGCCGACGGCGACGCCGCGCGCGCTGGCTTCTGGGTTTGGATCGCACGCGAGTACTTGGCCCACACCATATCTCCCGACGAGAGCTGCGATTGCTGTGCCCGCGGCGCCCAGACCGATCACGCCGATGCGCGCGAAGTCGAGCGCCAACCCGACAGCCTTGGCAGCGTTGATCAGTGCGGCCAGGACCGCCGTCGCAGTTCCATGCTGATCGTCGTGGAACACCGGCTTGTGGAGCCGCTCGCGGAGATGGGCCTCGATCAAGAAGCAGTCGGGCGATCGTATGTCCTCGAGGTGGATGCCGGCGAACCCTGGAGACGCGCGAACGACTGTCTCGATGAACTCTTGCGGGCTGCCGACCGCGAGAACGATGGGGACCGCATCGAGCTTGGCAAGCTCGGCGTAGAGCACGGCCTTCCCTTCCATGACGGGCAGCGACGCGAGCGGCCCTACGTCCCCGAGCCCGAGGACGCGACTACCGTCGCTGAAAATCCCGACGGATCGGCCGCGCCACGTCTTCGTCCATGCCAGGGCAGGGTCCGCTTGGATCGCACGAACGACCTGTGCAACGCCGGGCGTATAGATCGTCCGGAGGTCACGGTTCGTCTTTAGCGGCAACCGACTCGAGACCCGAAGCTTTCCACCTTGATGCGCTTCCATTACTCGGTCCCGGGTCGAGATGACTTGGGCCCCTTCGATCGACTGGATCGCTGCGATGATCGCGGCTATCTGATCAGCGGAGGTGGTCTCGATCGTGATCTCGCGATGCGTATACTCGTCCAAGATTCGGATCGTCTCGATCTCACATAGCAGACCCTTCTTTTCGGCAATGGCGCCCGCTACGAGCGCGAGGGTTCCAGGCTCGTGCCGAAGCCGAACCTCGAGCACGGTGTCGATGCTATCGCTCCTCAAGATCGTCCGATCGGGATGGGACGCTGGTGAGGCGCCAGAGGGGTTTGATGAGACGCACTCCGAGCTCGAATGCACACTTCGGACCGACCGCTGCGTGCTCGGCCGCCGCGGCGAGCCCGACGCTTTAACGTCGCTACCACCGCGGATCGAACGAAAACGACAAACTGTCGTGCCATTCGACCTACTTGATGCGCGGATCCGACGACATGGCGTTCCAGCGCGCGCTCTCCACTCGCGATGGGTCTCCGCGGTCGCGCGGAAGCAAGTCACGCATGACGCCTGCGTTGGAGTGTCCGAATGCTGACCCCGAGCCGCCTTGCAGAGCTCGTCAAGTTCCCTCGCTCGGCAGCGATCACGTGGTCGATCACGCGGTCGACGATCGCTGCGAGGGATTGACCGAGATCGAGCTCGAGCGGGATGCGAGGCACCTCCACATCACTGGCCGGTCGCTGCAGTCCCGGAGGTAAGTCCCGCGATCGAACCGTCTTGCCCGAGCGAAGAATCGTGACGAACTCGATCGCGTTCCGCAGCTGACGAACATTTCCGGGCCAGTCATGTGCAACGAGCGCCGTTCGAGCATTTCGAGTCAACTTCGGCGGAGCGCAATCATGGATCTCCGATAGTTGCGCGAGGAACGAGTCGATCAACGCTGGGATGTCGCGCCGTCGGTCCCGCAGCGGCGGGACGTTCAACACGATGCCTTGAATTCGATAGTAGAGGTCCTCGCGAAACCGGCCTGCACGGACCTCCTCTTCGAGCGGCCGCAGCGTTGCGAGGACGACACGCGCGTTGACCTCGAGCTTCTTCACTCCGCCTACGCGCATGAATCGATGGGTCTCGAGAAATCGCAGGAGCTTCGGCTGCATCGCCACCGGCATCTCCGCCACTTCGTCGAGGAACAGCGTTCCACCGCTTGCCATCTCGACCTTGCCCAAGCCTCGGTCTGTCGCACCCGTGAAGGCACCGCGCTCGTGCCCGAAAAGCTCGCTCTCGAACAACGCCTCCGGAATGGCCGCGCAGTTGATCGGGACGAATGGTCCGCTTCGCCTTGACGAGAGGTCATGAAGGCGCCGCGCCATGACCTCTTTCCCAGATCCGCTTTCGCCCGCGAAGGTCACCGTCACATCTTTGCTCGCGACGGCGCGCAAGACTCGGTCGAAGGCTCGCATGACCGGCGAGGTCATCCGTGGTTCGAGCACCACGACCGCGCGACCGCTCTTGCGTGTCATCGCGCGCAGCTTACGACAAGAAGTCGTGTCAGACGCCCATTCACGTCGCGGTCAAGCGGCCGAGCGCGACGACACTATGTCGTTTCTCGGCAACTCGGCAGAACCGTTGCGGTAGCCGCATCTGTTGCGCCGAGATTGCGACTGGTTACGCCTGGCCCGCCGGATGCACTCCGGCCCAGGCGATGCCTCGGACACGGATCGCAAGAACGCACGAAGAACAAACCGAACCTCCAGGCCGCTGCGAGCAAGCAGGTCGAGCCGCATCCCGCTCCGATGACATCTCACGCGAACGAGAAGCCGCGCGATTTCGATCGGCGAGCGCTCGGCTAGATCACACGTTCGACAGCCTCTTCTCACCTCTTCAACAAAGAAGGTCAGATATTCATTGGACACCGGTCGACGTCGCGATGCGCGCGTGCGCGTTACTCGCACCCACCTCGACCCAACGCGTCCTCGACGTGGGTTCTGGGGTTGGAAAACTTTGCCTCGTCGGCGCCGCGACTACACGTGCCACCTGGACAGGTGCAGAGTTGGATGTCGACATGATTCGGGAGGCGCGCGAAGCGGCTCGACAGATGGGGCTAGACGACCGCGCGACCTTTTTGCACCAGGATGCAACCCAGCTCGACTGGACCGCGTACGACGCGATCTACTTCTTCAATCCATTCGCCGAAGGATTCGTGAAGCGCTACCTCGATATCACCGCGAGGATGCAGCGCTTCTTCCTCACGCTCGAACGAGCTCGACGGCGATTGCTGACCACGCGGCCCGGCACCCGGATCGTCACGTACCACGGGATTGGCGGCGAGATGCCGGATGGGTTCACCTTGCTTCATAGAGAAGCTGCGCGGCAAGACTCGCTCTGTCTATGGATCCGGAACGACGCGTCGGCGCAAACCGGTGTAGAGCTTTCACCCAGCGCCTCGCCCGGCGAGCTGCGCCTACGAGACACGAAGCTCCTCGAGCTCCTGGAGCGGCGTCGAGCGATCTGTCCCTGAGCGACGTCGAAGTTGCCGAGAACCGCGCAGTCCTGGGCAGGTTCCTCGATACTCGTCG
>JANXOP010000282.1 GCA_025357755.1 Kofleriaceae bacterium
GCCGCTCGATCTCGCGGGCGAGGTCGAAGATCAATCCGGCGCGAAGTACTACGCGATCTACATGACGCCGCAGTTGTCGAAGGGAACCATGGTCATGGTCTCCGACATCTGGGGCCACTACCACTCGCGGATCGTCGACGACTTCGAGCTCATCTCCGCGTGGGCCGCGAACCACGGCGATTAGGCAGAGCTACAAATCGTACATGTAGAAGTACGCGCGCAGATTCGCATTTGCGAGCGGCTTTTTGATGCGGGGCTTGCCGAGCACGCGCATGAACTCCTGCTCGAGGATGGGATTGCCGACGAGGAAGGCCGCCCGCCAGCCACGAAACCGCTGGCAGGTCTCGGCCATCACTCGATAGAGCACCGCGAGATCCTGCTCTGCGAGGCGCTCGCCGTAGGGCGGATTGCACAGCAGCACGCCCTTCGCATCCGCGGCCTTACCGCGCTCGACGGCGATCTTGCCGATCATCTCGGGCCGGAGCTCGCCGATATCGGTGCGCTGCCACGTGATCGCTTCGCCGACCTTCGCGGCGCGGGCGTTGTCGCGCGCCGCGCCGAGCACCTCGAGATCGAGATCGCAACCGATGACGACCGGCGCCGCATCCGCGTAGAGCGGCTCGGGCTTGGCGCCCGCGATACCGAGCGCGGCCAGCGTCGGCACGCTGCGCGGCGTGGCACGCGCCATGTGGATCGCCTCGATCGGAATCGTCCCGGAACCGCACATCGGATCGACGAGGATCTCGTTGCGCGGATCGAACCGACACAGCATCAACAAGACGGCCGCGAGGTGCTCGCGCAGCGGCGCATCGCCAGCTTCGCGCCGCCAGCCGCGCGCGGACAGCGACCCGCTGCCGAGATCGATCGAGACCAGCACCTCGTTATTCTCGTCGAGCCGCGCGACCCAGCGTGTGGTCGGGCGCTCGGGATCGACGTGCAGCTTTTTGCCGTGTCTCGCGACGCCATCGATCAGCGCATTCTTGACCGTGCCCACGACCTGGCGCTCGCCGGCCGCGAACTCGTCGACGCGGCGAGCCTCGACGGAGATGCCATCGCCGTCGCTCCACAGCGCGCGCGTGTCACCGGCGATGTCGGCGCACAGCTCGTCGTAGAGCGGCTCGAGCCGGCCGGCCTTGCTGCGATAGACGTCCCACACGACGCGCGTCGGCGTGCGCAGGTACGTGACGGCGACGCGCGCGAGCTCCGGATCGAACGGATACACGAGCTGTCCGAGCCCTTCCTTGCGCGGCTCCGGCGGCCGGCGCTTGAGCGCGCGCTGGGCGATACGGATGAGCTCCGCGGACATGACCACGTTGGTCTGGGTCGAACCGATGATGCGTAGCTCGTCGATGATCATGACGGACCGTTCAGTGTTGCGAGCATGCCCGCATCCGCGAAGAAACGTTTGTGGAGATACACGCCACGCTGATCCGTACCCGCCGGGCCCTTTGGCCTGTCGTGAAGATAGCGGCGAGCGAGCTGCGCGAGGCGGGCATCCCACTCGAGCAAGTACCACGACACGATCGTGGCATCGCCACCGTCGAGGTCGGCGCGAGCCAGCCACAAGGTACGCTGGAGCTTGGCGACGGCGCTACGCTCGAACGCCATGGCGATCGCGGGATCCTCGACGACGCGCCAGAGCCCGCTCGCATCGATCGCGACCGGCACGGTCTTGATCTCGACATCGCCGCGCCAATCGGGCTCGTCCCCGCCGCGCTCGATCACGCCGACGAGCGCCGCGGCGCGCATGCCCCACGCGCCCTTGTCCGCCCCGCGGGTCCCGAGCCGCACGCCGATCGCCCGATCCGCGGCGGCGAGGAGCTCGTCGATCGAATCGGGCTCGTTCTCGGGAGGGCGCGCCGGCATCTCGAGGGGCAGCGGGCGCGGCCAGCTCGGACTGCCCGGATACATCCCGCGCGGCGGCGCCTGGATCACGAGATGGCCGCCGAGGATCACCGGGCGCGGCTGGAGCGCCGGCACCTCGGGCGCCCCTCGGCGCTCGAGGAGCGCGCCGCGATCCCACAGGAGGAGCCGCAGGTCAGGCACGCTAGCCTCGTCGATCCTCGCGCGGCGAACGCCTTCACGTCGCGCGACCTCGGCGAGCTCGTCGCGGACGAGGGCGTTGAGCATGCCGCACAGGTCCTCGCGCCAGCGCTCGACCACGCGCGCGTGGGCGGTCTCGAGATCGAGGTCGTAGCTCGCAGGCGCTTCGCCGAGCAGACTCGGCTCGAACCGCCGGACCTCGAGCCCAGCGACGCGCCGCAGACTCTCGGGCGCGAGGTTGGCCGCGAAGCGTTCGACCGCGTTCACGACCCCACCATACAGTAAGCTCTCGCCGTGCGAACGTTCCTGCTGATCGCCGCCTGCGCGGCCTGCGCGCCGGACGTCCCATCGGTCGCCGATCGCGCGCACGCGAGCGATCTCGCCGACCAGACCGCTCTCGAGCACCAGCTCGGCGCACTGCCCGGTGTCACCGGCGCGCACGCCCTGCTCCATCGCGCGGTCACCGATCCACTGACCGCGGTCACGTCGCCCGCGAGCGCGAGCGTGGTCATCACGGTCGCGCACGGCGAGCATGCCCGGGCCCCGACGATCGAAGCTGCGGCGCATCGGCTCGCCCCGACCGCGACCCTCGTGATCGCCGAGGCGCCCGCACCGCCGCGCCGACCGCCGCCCGTCGCGACGATCGCGGCGCTCGTCGTGATCCTCGGCGCCGCCGGCTACGTCGCCTGGAGAACCCGACCTACAGCGTAGGGGCTGCGCGCGGTAGCAGCGCCCAGAAGTCGAGCTCGAGGACGATCCGCGGCTCCTTCGTTCCGGACAGCAGCGGCAGGATGCTCGGCAGCTCGGCGGCCGTGGTGTTCTTCACGGCTTGCAAGCGCAGGCGCAGCGCGCCGACATCCGTGCGGTGCGGGAACTCGACCTTCTCGACGACCTCGGTGAACGCGCGCAGCGTGTCGCCGGCGAACGTGGGGCTGACGTGCACGCCCCCGTTCCACGCCGCGATCCGCAGCGCGGTACCGAGGCCGTTCTGCGACAGCGCCATCGCGATCGAGATCACGTGACCGCCGTAGACCAGGCGCTTGCCGAACCGCGAGCCCGTCATCGCGAGCTGATCGAAGTGCACCTGCGCGGTGTTGTGATAGAGCCGCGTCGCCTGGACGTGATCGGCTTCTTCGATGGTCATCGCGTCGGGATGATCGAGGCGCTCGCCGACGGCGTACGCATCCCAGTAGTCGCCCGGCGGCATCGCCCACGCCAGATCGGCGAAGCGCTGCAGGTTCATCACGTCGGGCACCGGCAAGCGATCGACGGTCACCACCGACGGCAATGCCGGCACCTGGTTGACGCCTAGTGCCGCGGTCTTGTCGTGCTTCGGAATCAACACCCAGCGCACGAACGAGAGGACCTCTTGGCCCTTCTGATTCACCCCGCGCGTGCGGACATACACCACACCCGCTTCGCCGCTCGAGACTTCGCGCAAGCCGATGACTTCGCTCTCCGACAGCAGCGTGTCGCCGGGATAGACCGGACGCAGGAACCGCACGTCGGCGTAGCCGAGGTTCGCGGTCGCGTTGTGCGAGATGTCCGGCACCGACTTGCCGAACACGATGTGGAACACGAGCAGGTCCGGCAGGACCTCGCGTTGGAACCCGAACGAGCGCGCGAGCTCGGTCGACGCCGCGAGCGGATGACGATCACCTGTCAGCGAGATGTACGTCGAGATATCGCCGCCGTGGAGCGTGCGCGGGACCGCGTGGACCAGATGCTGGCCAATCGCGAAGTCCTCGAAATAACGGCCCTTCGAAACCTTCACGGCCGCGGACGCTAGTACGCGCCTATTCGGAGAGCAAGATCGGATAGCCAAAGGTCTGCGGACCGCCATCCCACGCGGGGAAGCTCGCAGACTTGACCGCCGCGCTGACGCAATCGGCTTCGGGCTTGCCGGCAAAGGCACCGTTGATGGTGACCTTCGAGACCTGACCCGAGGAAGCGATCGTGAGCTTCACGTTCGCAGAGCCCTGCGTGCCCTTGTAGCAAGCCTGGGCCTTCGCCGTGATCGCGCCCATGCCCTTCTTGAACTCCTCGGTCGAGAGCTGTTTCTTGTCGAGCTTCACGACTTCCTTCTTCTCTTTGACGCCGGCTTCTTTGAGGAGCGCGTCGAATGAAGGATCCTGCTCGCCACCCGCCGACTTCTTGCCTTCGGGCTTGGCCACGACGGGCGCTTCGGGCGCGATGCTCGCCTCGGCCTTCGCGCTCTTCGCGCCAGGCTTACCCGCGTGAACGACGCCGGCCTTCGAGGGCGGAGACTGCTTTTCGGCAACCTTGGTCTCTTGCGGGGCTGCATCGCCCGCACCCGCGGACGGTGCCGCCGTGCCGACCGGCGGGGCTTCGGCAGCGGCGAGCGCGGCGCGATGGTCCGCTTCGAGCTTGGCCGTTGCCTCGTCGAGCTTGTTCATCTTGTCTTTGTCGACACCGAGATCCGGTCCGCCACCACGCTGAGCGACCTGCGGCGCCGCGACCTTGTCGTCGGACTTCTGCGTCGCGACGAACACCGCGACGCCCGCCGCAGCAGCGACGAGCACGCCGACGATCGCGATGGTGCGACCCTTGTTGCTGTTCGCGGGCTTCCGTTGAAGCGACGAGAACGACGGTTGATACGCGACTGCACCCGAGGTGCTCGCCGGCGCGACCGCAGCTACAGCGACGGGTGCCTGGGCCTCGACCTTCGCGGCCTTTTGCGCGGCCTTGATCTCGGCCTTGCTCGGCAGGGACTCGAGCTCGGGGAGAGAGACCATCTTGGCCGGTTGCGGCAGGGCAAGGTTCTTCCAGCTCGCGCTCGCGCCGCCGAGCACGTCCTCGTCACCCATCGGCGGAGGGCTCGTGGTCATCCGCTTCGACACGCGCTGGCGCGTCGACTGCGCGAGGCTGCGGATGTCGTGCAGCCCAGAGTCTTCCTCGCGAGGTGCGAGTGCCGGCGCCGGCGCGGCGGCCTCGACCACGAGGTTCGGATCGTTGAGCGGGGATGCCGCTCGAGTGGCTGCGGCCACGGTGTTCGCGTCGCGATTCGGGGTTCCAGTTTGTTGCATGGCTACCTCTCCGCCCAAAACCAGCTTGGCCAAAACCTGGTCAGGGAGGGCCTCGAAATAACCCGACGGGACTTCATCGTCCAGGGTTTTCATCGCGCTGCGGAGCAGCGGGTCTAAGTCATCGGCCATCGGAGCTATTTACCTGCCGTGCGTGCACTCGGCACGGCATCACCGAGATTTGGGAGGTTTGGGAGGCGCAGGCGAAGGAGGCGGCGCGCTTCGTTCACACGCCACGCGACGGTGCCTTCGGGGATTTCGAGGATCTCGGCGATCTGCTTGTGCGGCAGCTCTTCGATCGTCGCGAGGACGATGGTGACGCGAAGAGACGGCGAGAGCTCGGCGATCGCCTCCATTACTCGGTTCACCTCGGCAGAACGCTCGACCTGCTGTGCGGGATCGCTGGGCTCTTGACCGAGCGACTCGGGCCGCCCGCCGATATGCGCGGCCTCGGTCCCACCGCGTTGTGCGAGCGCGGCACCACGCTTGCCACCGCGCAGCGCGTTGAGCGCGGTGTTGACCGTGATCCGGTAGAGCCACGTGAAGAAGTCGCTGCGCCCGTCGAAGGTCGAGAGACCTTTGTAGGCGCGCACGAACGCTTCTTGCGTCGCGTCATCGGCGTCGCTGTGGTTCTGCAAGATATGGAGTGCGGCTGCGTACACGCGGCGTTGATGTCGCCGGACCAGGCGACCAAAAGCTTCGTGATCGCCGGTTCGAGCCCGATCAAGGTCGGGATCCTCGTCACCCATGCGGGGTGATTATAAGGCGGTCACAGCTTGGACAACAGCTTCGCGCCCAGCTTTGGGTCTAGTTTCCGCAGTCAGGCATCAGCGCCTGCGGTCGGCTTCGAACAGCTTGCCGACAAGCCCTGAAGCGAGATCGGCGAGCCGTGACAGCGCCCTTGCCGCCTGGGCCTGTGCCACGAGCCGGTCGTAGACCCGCACGGCACCAGCCTGGCCTGCATCCGAGGCGCGCTGGCGGGGCTGGAGGTCGAGGATGTTCAGCGGGTCCGGGCCGGCTATCGCCTGGCGCAACGCCGTGACCCGGGCGCGGGCCTCGTGCAGCGCATCGGCCACGTCGTCGGCGAACGTCGCGATCACGACCTGGGCTTCGGCGCTCGCGAGCCCGGCGGTCAGCGCGTCGAGCTCCACGAGCGACAGATCGCGCAGCCGGGCCGAGAGCGCCTCGTCACTCTCGGACGACGGCGGTCGATCGGAGGGCGCGGCAACGCCGAGCTGATGTGACGAGAGGATCACTTCTTGGCGTCGCGTTCGGGACCAGGGGACTGCGCGGCTTCGAGCGACTTCTGCTTGGCCGCCTTGGCATCGGCCATCTTCGACTTGAGGGCCGAGAGTGCATCGTCGTGAGCAGGCGCTGAGATTCCGGTGCCGAGTAAGGCGGCCGATGACTGCGCCGCCGCGAGCTTCTGATCGAACTCCATGGCATCGGACGCTTCACCGCGCATCGCCGCATCGACCTCGGTCTCGATCACCTCGGCATCGATCCGATCCTCAGCGGCCTTGAACTTGTCCCACACTGAGGTGTCGTTCCCGAAAGCGTCGCCGCCGGCCGAACGGCCCGCCGCGATCTGGGTAGCGAGCGTGCCCTTGCGCAACTTCAAGATCTGCAGCTTGGTCTCGAACTCTTTGCGGCTCTTGTTGAGCGAGATCGCGTAGCTCGCGGCTTCGTGCTTGTCGCGCTCGATCTTGGTCGCTTCTTGCTCGGCGTTACGCTTCTCCTTGAGCGCGGTCTTGGCGGCTTCGTCGTCGCCGGCCCGGACCGCCATCATCGCGCGCCTCTCCCACTCGGCCGCCTTCGCACGGAACTTCTCCATGTCGGCATCGAGCGTCTTGGCGGTCGCCTTGTACGTGATGAGCTCTTGCAGCGCCTTCTTGCGACCCTCTTCGAGATCGATGATCGCCATGTCGAGCTCTTTGGCTGGATCGATCGCCTTGTCGAGCGCGGCGTTCGCCTTGCTCGAGATGCCGCCCTTGATCCGCGAGAAGATGCCCATGGCCCGATCTTACGGCTTCTTGGGGTCGTTCTTGACCCAGGATTTGCGCTTGTTCGAGATCCAGCCGAACGCGATCATCGTCCCGGCGATCGCCGCGGCGATCGGGTAGTAGGTCCGCTGGTCCGTGCCTGGCTGGGTGATCAGCGTGCCGACGCCATAGCCGGCCGCGGTCAGCACGACGAGCACGAGCGCGACCTGGATGCGCTGCGCGGTGGGAGCGATCGTGATCGCGTAGATCATCCCGAGCACGAGGATCGCAATGGCAATGGGGAGCATGGTTAGTCCTTTCCGAGACCGTATTTGCGGTAGCGCTGGCGGAACTGGTCGTAGCTGATCCCGAGCAACGCGGCCGCTTCTTTTTGTTTGAACCGCGTGCGCTCGAGCGCGTCCTTGCACAGCCACGCCTCGAAGGCCTCGACGCGCTGATCGAGCGGTAGCCGCGTGTCATCGCCAAAGTTGGTGCCCGGGACCGCCGCTTGTTGCGCCTCCGGGGGCAGCGCCGTATCGATATCGCTCCCACGCAAGACCTCGCCCTGAGCCATGTACACGGCACGCTCGACGACGTTCTTGAGCTCGCGAACATTACCCGGGTAGTCGTACTGGGCGAGCCGATCGAACGCTTCGGCGCTGATCTCTTTGACCGTGATGCCCGCGACGTCCTGACGAAACCGCGCGAGGAAGTACGTGGCGAGCACGGGCACATCCTCGAGCCGCTGCGCGAGCGATGGCAGGTGGATCTCCTCGAACGCGAGCCGATCGTAAAGATCGGGCCGGAACTTGCCGGCGGCCATCGCCTCCTTGAGGTTCGCGTTCGTCGCCGCGATCACGCGGACATTGACCTGGATCGATTCCGAGCCGGCAACGCGCTCGAACCGCTGGTACTCGAGCACGCGCAGGATCTTGGCCTGGAACTCGAGCGACATGTTCCCGATCTCGTCCAGGAACAACGTGCCGCCATCGGCGAGCTCGAACTTGCCCTCCTTCTGCTTGGTCGCGCCCGTGAACGCGCCCTCCTCGTGACCGAACAGCTCGCTCTCGAGGAGGCTCTCGGTGACCGCTGCACAGTTGATCGTGATGAACGGTTCGGACGCGCGTGGCGACATCATATGGATCGCGCGCGCGACGAGCTCCTTGCCCGTGCCGCGGGGACCCAGCACGAGCACCGGCCGCGGCACCGGTGCGACCTTTTCGATCTTGGTCATCACGGTGTGCATCAGCTGCGAGTCACCGACGATCGCCCAGCGCCGGCCAGCAGCCTTGCGCAGCCGCTCGTTACTCGCGCGGAGCTCGCGGTTCTCGTCTTCGAGCCGCTTGCGATCGATCGCGTACTTCAACATCCGCTCGACCTTGTCGACCGAGATCTCGAGCTTGTCTTCGAGGTATGGATCCTTCGTGATGAAGTCGACCGCGCCCGCCTTGACCGCGGCGACCGCGTCGTCGATCGCGCCGTGGCCGGTGAGGATGATGATCGGCAGCTCCGGCAGCTTGCCGTGCACGGTGCGGCAGATCTCGATGCCGCTGCGCCGGCCCGCGCCGAGATCGAGATCCAGGATCACGAGGTCGGCATCGTTCTTGTCGAGCCACGCGATCGCGTCCTCGCCGTCGTCGAAGCTGACGACATTGCCGCCCTTCGCGCGGAACACGTCGCCTAGCAGGCGCCGCACCTCGGCTTGGTCGTCGACGCAAACGATGGTCCCGATCACGTGCTCTCCATCCACTTCGGCAGGATCGCGAGGCCGTTGCTATCGGTCGGCAGCGTGATCGTGATCGTCGTACCTCGGCCTTCCTCGGAGTCCACCGTGATCCGGCCGTGGTGGGCCGAGACCGCGCGCTCGGCGATCGCGAGGCCGACCCCCGAGCCGGTCTCCTTGGTGGTGAAGCCCGGCACGAACAAGCGACCGAGGTGCGCGCGCGGAATTCCGGGCCCACTATCGGCGACCACGATCTCGACGATCGGCGCGGCGCTCGAGCCCGGCGCCGCGATCGCGCGCACCTTGACCATCACACTGCCTTCAGCGGTCGCGCATGCCTCGGCGGCATTCGAGATCACGTTCAGCAGCGCCTCGCGCAGCAGCATGCGATCGCCGCGGACGTCGGGCAGCATCGCGGCTTGCTCGAGCGTGATCGAGACCTGCTGCGTGCGTGCCTGGGCCGCGATCACCACTTCGTGCAGGAGCGGCGACAGCGGCACGAGCTCGATCGTCGGCGTCGGCGCCTGCATCGATCGCAGGTACTGAGCCCACTCTTCGTAGAGCGTGGTGACGTCCTTCTCGAGCTCCTTCAAGCGCTCGTAGACCGGCTCGGACTCGGGCGCGATCTTGCGAGCACTGCGCGTGCGCGCGCCGATGATGCCGAGGAGGTTCTTCACGCGATGACCGTGCGCGTAGACCCCTGCGAGCACGTCGTGGCGCGCGACCTCGGCGGTCGCGGTCACCAGCCGCGGTGCGACCGATCCGGCGGCGGCGCCGGCACCCGGATTCGCGGCATCGAGCAGCTTGCTCACCACGAGCCCGAGGCTCGGCGAAGAGGCATCGAGCATGCGCGCCGCGTTGCGCCACGCCATGCCGTGGCTCGCATCGATCCGCAGCGCCCGTTCGATCTCGGCGAGTGCACCCGCGTGATCGCCGCGATCGAGCACGAGCAGCGCGAGCCGGCACGCCGCTGCGGTGTGCCCGGGCTGGAACGCGAGGCCCTTGCGATACGCATCTTCCGCGCGCTCGCGGGTGCGTGGATCCTCCTCGTACAGGCCCGCGCGCAAGAACGCCAGCCGCGCGCGTTCGGCTGCCGCGAGCCCTTCGTTCGCCGAGGTCGCCGCGAAGGTATCGAGCTCTGCGACCAGCGCCTCGCGCTCGCTCGCCGGCGCATTCGGTCGACGAGCGCGACGCTCGAGCCGGCGCAGATACAGGGCAGCGTGAGCGGTACCGGTGCTCTCGGCCTGCGCGGCGGCGAGCTCGTCATCGATCATCGTATCGGTCACGGTCTGATCGCCTGCACTCTGACGTGCGACATAGATCGCCGCGGCACACGCCGCGGCACCGGGCCGGCCACGCACGGTCTCGAGGCTCGCGCTCGCGTCACTCGCGCGGCCCAGGGCGACGGCCGCCGCGGAGATCTCTTCGATCGTCGCGAAGTCGAGCGGTGGCTTCTGCGCGGCGGTAAGCACGGCATCGAACGCGGCACTCGCTTGCGCCGCGGCGCCCGCCAGATCGCGCTGCGCTTCCGCTGCCCGCGCGAGCCCCGAGTGCGCGCAGGCGCGTTCCCACGGTCCACATTTGGGCGCGTCGAGCACGACCGAGAACGACATCCGCGCGGCGGCGAGCTCGCCCGATGCGAGCTGCGCCCGACCGAGCAAGATCTTCGTCGCAGGACCGGGCTCGCGCTTCGCGGCTTCACTCGAGAACAGCCGAGCGCTCTGCGCGTCGCCTTGCGCGAGCGCGATCTCGGCGAGCTTGGAAGCGGCAAGCGCGTCGCTGCTCGCACCGTGTGCCCGGACCAGCGCGCTCTTCGCGGCCGCCGGTAGCCCGAGCGCCCAGTAGCGATCGCCGAGCTCGACCAGAGCGGATCCCACGCCGGAAGCTTATTGCTTTCCGGGGCGGGCCTGACGGCTTCTAGAGCAAATTCTTCGCCAAGCCGCGGCGTGCCGCAGGTCAGCGGAACGCAAACGAGACCGTTGCGCACATCCCTCTCGAACAACAATAAAACGGAGCTGACTTGCGGCCGCCGCTGCGCGCCTGCGCCGGCCGCGCGACCGCTAGAGGCCGCGCACCACCGCCAGGCCGCGCGTCGCTCGCCCGGTTGGCGCTTGCTCGCTCTCGCGCCGCACTCGGAGAGCAGCAGCCAGCGCCCGCCGCCCGCACTACCGCCAGGCCGTGCGTCGCTCGTGCGGTTGGCGCGCCGCACGTCAGCGGAGTGCCGCACGTCAGCTCCGTTTGATTCTTGTTCTAGTGGGATGTGTCTCGTCGCGCTCCGCTGACGTGC
>JANXOP010000301.1 GCA_025357755.1 Kofleriaceae bacterium
GTGGCGCGAGGTCAGCCAGGCGCCCCACGGTGCCGACCTCACGTCGCTCGATTCGCTGCGTGCGGAAGAGTTCGCGGGGGTCGAATGAGCGCGCCGGATATTCTCGAGCAGATCCTCGCGACCAAGCGCGCCGAGCTCGCATCGGTCACGAACGAGCGCCGCCTCGCGGTGATCGAAGCGGCCGAAGCGATGCCGCACCCGCGCCCCTTTCGCGCGGCGCTGCTGCGTCCGCCTGGTGCGCCGATGCGTGTGCTCGCCGAGATCAAGCGCGCGTCGCCTTCGGCGGGGCCCATCCGTCCCGGCGCCGATCCGGGCGAGATCGCGAAAGAGTACGCCGCGGGCGGTGCGGCTGCGATCAGCGTGCTCACCGACAAGCAGTTCTTCGATGGCGACCTCGCGTACCTCGGCGTCGCGCGTCGGGCGTGCTCGCTACCGCTGTTGCGCAAGGACTTCATCATCGATCCGCTGCAGATCGCCGAAGCCCGCGCGGCGGGCGCCGATGCGGTGCTGTTGATCGCCGCGGCGTTTCCCGCCGGTGACGTGCGGCTCTCCGACTGCGTGCTCGTCGCGGCCGGCCTCGGGCTCGATGCGCTCGTCGAGGTCCACGATGAAGCCGAGCTCGAGCAGGCGCTCGCGGCACGCGCGACCTTGATCGGCGTCAATCATCGCAACCTGCGCACATTCCAGATCGACATGTCGCTGACCGAAACCCTCGCCAAGCAAGTGCCCGCCGGTACCGTGCTGGTCGCCGAGAGCGGGATCAGGACCGCGGCCGATGTTCGCCGGCTCGGCGATGCGGGTGCGCACGCCGTGCTCGTGGGCGAGCAATTGATGCGTGCACCTTCGCCCGCGCAGGCGCTGCGGGAGTTGCTCGCGTGACCCGGATCAAGATCTGCGGCGTCACGCTGCCCGACGATGCCGCCGCCGTTGCCTCGGCTGGTGTCGACTTCATCGGCCTCAACTTCTGGCCAAAATCCAAGCGCTACTTGAACCCGGAGCGCGCGCCGATGCTCGCCGGCGTGATGCGCGCGATGGGGCAGGCCAAGCTTGTCGGCGTGTTCGTCGATCCAGATCCCGATGAGGTGCTCGCGGTCGCCGCGCGCATCGACCTCGACATCATCCAGCTCCACGGCGACGAAGATCCGGATGCGGTGAAGCGGATCGCCGACGCCGTCGCGCGCCCGGTGTGGAAGGCGATCACCGTGCGCTCGGCGCGCGACCTCGAGCACCTCGATGTCTGGCCGGTCGAGGCGCTGCTGCTCGATGCGCCGACGCCGGGTCGCGGTGGCGCGGGTGCGTCGTTCGATCACGCGCTCGCGCGCGAGGCACGCACTCGGTTCCCACAGCTCAAGATCATGCTCGCCGGCGGGCTCGTGCCCGAGAACGTCGGCGCGGCGATCACCCAGGTTCAACCGTGGGCCGTCGATGTCGCGAGTGGCGTCGAGACAGCCCCCGGCGTGAAGGACCGCACCAAGCTCGCGGCGTTCGTTGCCGCAGTTCGAGGAGTCGCACCGTGACAGAAATCCACGATCTCTCGCAGCCCGTGCTCGGCCGATTCGGCCCGTATGGCGGGCAATACGTCGCCGAGACCTTGATGCCGGCCATCACCGAGCTCGAACACGCCTGGCGCACCGCCCGCGACGACCCGGCGTACTGGGCCGAGATCGAGGACCTGCTCGTCAACTACGTCGGCCGACCGTCGCTGCTCTATCACGCGAAGCGGTTGTCGGCGCAAGTCGGCGCTGCGATCTATCTCAAGCGCGAAGACCTCAACCACACCGGCGCGCACAAGATCAACAACTGCATCGGCCAGGCGGTGCTCGCGCGCCGCATGGGCAAGGCGCGGTTGATCGCGGAGACCGGCGCGGGTCAGCATGGCGTGGCCACCGCCACGGTCGCCGCGCTGTTCGGTCTGCCGTGCGAGATCTACATGGGTGCCGAGGATGTCGTGCGCCAGGCCCTCAACGTCGAGCGCATGAAGCTGCTCGGCGCGAAGGTCAACGCGGTCACCAGCGGCACGCGCACGCTCAAAGACGCGATGAACGAAGCGATGCGCGATTGGGTCACGAACGTGGGCGATACGTTCTATCTGATCGGCTCGGTCGCCGGTCCGCACCCCTATCCGTGGCTCGTGCGCGACCTGCAATCGGTGATCGGGCGCGAAGCGAAGGACCAATTCAAGGCGCTGACCGGCGGCCTACCGGACGCGCTCGTCGCGTGCGTCGGCGGTGGCTCGAATGCAGCGGGCCTCTTCGCACCGTTCATCGGCGATGGCGTGAAGATGTTCGGCGTCGAAGCCGCGGGTGACGGCGTCGCGACCGGTCGCCATGCCGCGACGCTGGGCGCGGGTCGGGTCGGCGTGTTGCACGGCTCGAAGAGCTACGTGCTGTCGACCTTCGACGGGCAGATCGCGCACGCGCACTCGATCAGCGCGGGCCTCGATTATCCCGGGGTCGGCCCCGAGCACGCGCACTGGAAAGAGACCGGCGCGGTGACGTACATGTCTCGGACCGACGACGAAGCGCTCGCCGCGATCGAGCGGCTCGCGCGCAGCGAAGGGATCCTGTGCGCGCTCGAGACCGCGCACGCGATCGCCGCACTGGAAGAAGTCGTCGCGGCCGGCGCGAAGACCGTCATCGTCGGCCTCAGTGGTCGCGGCGACAAGGACATGACCACGATCGCGGCGCGACGCGCGGAGAGGCCATGAGCCGGCTCCGCGCGGTCTTCGACAAGGCCGCTGCCGAGCATCACGCGGCGCTCGTCGCTTATTTGACGTTCGGCGATCCCGATCCGATCACGTCGGTCGCGATCATCGAGGCGGCGTGCCGCGCCGGTGCGGACGTGATCGAGCTCGGCGTGCCGTTCTCCGATCCTTCGGCGGACGGGCCTTCGATCCAGCGCGCGATGGAGCGAGCGCTCGCTGCCGGCGGGAGCCTGCCGAGCGCGCTCGATGCGGTGAAGACCCTGCGCGAGCGCGGCATCACCACGCCGATCGTGTTGTTCGGTTACTACAATCCGATCTTCGTCATGGGCCCCGAGGCATTCGCACATCGTGCGGCAGCCTCGGGGGTCGATGCCGTGCTCACCGTGGACCTGCCGATCGACGAGCTCGCGGAGCTCGCGACGCCGCTGGCCGCGAAGAACATCGCCGTGATCCCACTCGTCGCTCCGACCTCGACGCCCGATCGTATCGAGCGGCTCGCGCAGTTCGCGCCACCGTTCGTCTACTACATCTCGCTCGTCGGCGTGACCGGCGTGCGCGCGGCCCAGCCGGTCGATCCGGCCCGGCTCGCGCTGATCAAGCAAGCTGCCTCGGCACCTGTCGCGGTCGGCTTTGGCATCCGTACGGCGGTCGATGCGCACGCGTTCGCGTTGGCGTCCGATGGCGTGGTCGTCGGCACCGCGCTCGTCGATCGAGTTGCTGCCGGGCCCGCGGCCGGTGCCGCCGCGCGCGTGAGTGAATTCGTCGCGGAGCTCGCCGCAGCGATGAAGCGCTAGCGCTGCACGACGCGAGCGCGGGCGCCGTTCAACGACTCGAGGATCGCGACGACACAGCGCTCGTGCGAGCGCGTGACGAGCGGGCCGACCTGGAACACCTTCGATTTGCAGCCGACCAGGAGATCCGAGCCGCCGCTCGGATTTCTCGTGATGAACACCGGATAGAAGAATCCCCACGAGCCGAACGAAACGGGCGACGACAGCACGACGATGTTCTCGCTCGCATCGGTCGCCTCGACCCTGAAGGGCCGCGCGATGCTCTGGATCGCAGCGAACACCTCTGCGGGGGCCGCCGGGTGCGAGCAGGTGCGCGTCCGGCTCGGCATCGCCATCGTCGCGCTGCCTTTGCGCGTGAATGCGATCACGTAGGCGATGCCGATCAGGATCGCGAAGATCGCCCAGTACGTCTGCATCGGGTTCATGGCCGGACTCTACGTCACAGTTGCTTGAAGCAGAACGGATTGTCGGTACCGGCGCCTGGCTCGGCGCTCATCGGGCCCAGGCCGCCGTAGCTCGTGCGCTGTTCGCTCGTCAGCGCCCGCGCATGCGCGATCGCACTCAACAGAGTTGCACCCTCGGTCGGTGTGCGCGTGTAGGTCGAATCGTCGACGGAATACAGGCCGAAGTGCGGGCCGAAGCCCTCGGCCCACTCGAAGTTATCGGTCAGGCTCCAGTGGTAGTAGCCGCGAATGTCCGCGCCGTCCTTGCGCGCTTGGTCGACTGCTTCGAGGATCCGCACCACGGTCTCGGCGTGACGCTTGCCGACATTACTCGCGATGCCGGACTCGGTGATCACGAGCGGCAGCGTCGGATAGCGATCGGTGAAGCCCTTGATCACCGTGCGGATGCCATCGGGCCACGCCTCGTAGCCCATGCGCGGCGAGCAGTAGGTCGGATCCGGTGCGGGCAAGCACGATCCTAGATCGAAGCCACTCGTGCACGGCGTGATGCCGAAGAACAGCGGCCGATCCGCCGAGACGCCCGCGCGGAAGTAGTACTGCAGGCCGAGCCAGTCGACCGTGTTCGCCCACTCCGGGTGCATCTCGTCGGGCACGCCGTCGAGGTTGGAGTCGAGCTCGCCCTTCGTGACCGCGTCGACGTACATGTAGTGGAACAAGTAGACGAGCTTGTCGCGCGTCGCGAGATCCTCGGACTCGGTCGAGGGCGAGTTGTGGCGCGACGGTTCCCAGTCAGCGACCGACATCGAGAACCCGACCGCCGCCGCGATCCCGTCACCGTCTGCATCGACGAGGTCGTTCGCCTTGATCGCGTGATACATCGCGGCCTGCGCGGCGATGTAGTCGCGTAGTGGCGGCACGAACTGCGCGACCGGATCGGTCAACGCGATCTTGCCAGGCGGGAAGTAACCCGCACCGTACCCCGCGAATAACCAGGTCACCGGTTCGTTGACCGTGCCCCATTCGTCGACGAGATCGCCGAACCGTTGCGCGAGCAGGGCCGCGTGATCCGCCATCTCCTGGATCAGCTGCGGACCTCCCGGACCGCCGAACCCGCACAGGTTCGTCGCGCTCGGCCCGTTCGCGCACGAGACATCACTGAGATCGTACGCCCAGCGCGGCAGCGAGTAATGATGCACGGTGACGAGCGGACGGATGCCCTTCGCGATCAGCGCTTCGAGCTCGGCGCGGTAGTGCGCGATCGCGGCCTCGTCGATCACATCTTTGTGCGGCTCGATCCGCGCCCACTCGATCGAGAACCGGTAGCTGTCCATGCCGAGGTCGCTGACGAGGTTCACGTCGTCGAGGGCGAGCGAGTAGCCCTTGACTGCATCTCCCACGAACGAGTTGTGCCCGAGGCCTCCCTGATCGACCGGTGCCGTCCACTGGTACCAATCGGTGTTCGGGTTCATGTCCTCGATCTGCAAGCTCGCGCTGGCCACGCCAAACCGCCAGGAGCCCTTGCCCGCATCCCCGACGAGCGGACCGATCGTCGCGTAGACGATGGGCGAGGTATCGACCCCCGGATCACCGCCGCATGCGGCCATCGCCACGCAGACCAGAGCGCGCTTCATGGCGCCATCGTACTCGGCTTGACAGTCGAGATCGCGAACGTATAGTGCGCGCCCCGTGGCGAAAGAACAGCTAGGCCCCTACGTCGTCCTCGCGCGCGACCTCCCGGTCAATCGCTCGTTCGACATCCCTGGCACGCTGGTCGGCCAATGGCTCAAGGGGCTGCCGATGCGCGACGCGCTCGAGGCGCCCGACCCCGATCCCGACGCGGGCGCGGGCCACGCCGAGCTCGAGCTCTACAGCGAAGAGACGCACGCCTTTGCGGTCGGTACGTTCAAGGGCCACCTCCACGTCGCCTGCGGCCGCTGCTTGACCGACGTGACCATGCAGCTCGACGAGCGCCTCCACGTGACCTTCATGCCGCCGAGCGAGATGCCGGCGGACGACGACACCGTCGCTGCCGACGAAGATGGCGCCGAAGTCGCGACCGAAGACCTCGACCTGTTTCCATGGGATGAGGACCGGATCGACCTCGAGCCTCTGTTCCGGGAGCAGTTCGTTCTTGCCGTCCCGTACGCCCCGTTGTGCCGCGAAGACTGCAAGGGTTTATGCGGTCAGTGCGGCACCGACCTGAATTCAAGCACCTGCAAGTGCGAAAAGCCGATCGACCCGCGGCTAGCTGCACTCAAAGACTTGAAATTGCCCTCGTGATCGGGCATTAACGCCGCTCTTCGGAGTTCGCCATGGCCCTGCAAAAACGACGACGCGGCCCAGCCCGCACTGCACATCAGCGCTCCGCATGGAGCAAAAAGTCCGGCGAGAATCGCCCGACGGTTCAAGCCTGTCCGAACTGCGGTGCGCCGCGAGTTCCGCATCGGGTTTGTATGACCTGTGGCCAGTATGGCGGCGAGCAAATCGTCGCCAAGCAAGCCACCGAAGAGTAACCCTCCCGCGCATCGGCTAGGCTCAGCGCGTGCGTGCGCGAGTGGTTGTCGATGCGATGGGAAGCGATCGCGCGCCCACGCCAGAGCTGGCCGGCGCACTCCGTGTTGTTCGCGAAGGTGACATCGATGTCACTCTCGTTGGCGATCGTGCGCGCCTAGCGGCAGCGCTCGACGCCGGGATCGAAGTCGTTCACGCGACCGAGGTCGTGACGATGCACGATCACCCTGGCCAGGCGTTTCGGGGCAAGCCCGACTCGTCGATGCGCGTTGCTGTTCAGCGAATTGCGGATGGCCACGGCGATGCCGTGGTTTCCGCCGGCAATTCCGGCGCGATGTTCGCGACCTCGATGTTGGTCTTGGGGCGACTCGAGGGGATCGAGCGACCCGCGATCGTCACCGTGTTGCCGACGCCGTCCGGACCGCTGGTCTTGTGCGATGCCGGTGCGAACACCGAGCCGAAGGCCACGCAACTCGCGCAGTTCGGCGTGCTGGGTGCTGCGTACGATCGCGTGATGCACGGCCGTGCACGACCGCGGCTCGGGCTGTTGTCCAATGGGGTGGAAGAGGGGAAGGGCACGCCGCTGACCCGCGAGACCCACGCGTTGCTCTCGAAGGCGACGGGTGCGTTTCAGTTTGTCGGTTATGTCGAGGGCAGCGATCTGTTTCGCGGTGTGGTCGACGTGATCGCGACCGACGGGTTCACCGGCAACATCGTCTTGAAGACCTGCGAAGGCATCGCCGAAGGCATGTTCGGCCTGGTCAAGCAGGAGCTCGAGAAGAACACGCGCTCGCGGATCGGAGCTGCGCTCGTCGCGCCCGCACTGCGCGGCCTGGCGAAGCGGATCGATTACTCCGAGATCGGTGGCGCGCTGCTCGCCGGCGTTTCGAAGCCCGCGGTGATCGCGCACGGCCGCAGTGATGCAACCGCGATCGCCTCCGCGATTCGCGCCGCAGCACGATTTGCGATCGATCGTTTGCCCGCGCAACTCGCACACGCGCTGCACGCCCTCGCGTAAAATTTTCTCTCGTCGCGTTTAGAAAAACCGCTCGCTGATCGAACGCGCGATCGCTATCGTCATCACGTGGGTAAGACGATCAAGGTGTGTCTTACGAACGGCGGTGACGATCGCGAGACGCCCTGGGCGCACGACCTCGGTCCGGCGGCCGGACCCAAAGGCTCGCGCAAGGTGCGCCTCGTCAACGTGCCGTTCCTGCATGCGAAGCCCACCTGGGGTGACGTGATCGTCGTGACGCCGCGTCGCGGTGTGCTGACCTGGGAGCGGGCGAGCGCCATCCTCGAGGACGGCGGCCGCTGGGCGATGATCCTCGAGTACGCGCCGCAGGATGCCGAAGACGGCGAAGATGACGAAGACCCGTGCTTCGACGCGCTGACCCAAGCGTGCGCGGAGCTCGAGGTCGTGTGCGAGTGCTCGTTCTCGCCGAAGGGCCGGCCCCGCGGGCGCGCGTACCTCGCGGTGAAGCAAGGCATGACCGCGAGAGAGGTGATGCGGCACCTCGCGAGCGCGGCGCTCGCTTGCCGGATCACCCAGCTGTTCCCGAAGCCGGCGGTCAGCGATAGCCCACGACGTCGTGCGCCTGGCACGCCGTGCATCCGCGAGAAACAGCGTGAGTCGGCTGCGAGCCTCGTAGGGTAGGAGAGCTAACCGTGCCGCGACGTGGTCATCGCTCGCGGCGCGCTCGACCTCCTTCTCGCGGTCCCTGCGCGTGATATCGGCCCGGTCATCGCCGGGTTGCGTAGCGATGAAAACCGGGTAGTCCCGGATAGATAGCGATTTCACGCAACCGCGGACCGGTCGCGTCGATACGACCGGCATGAGCCAAACGATCTTCGCCCAGCCCCACCAGATGTCCTGGCCCGACGCCTCGCGCGTCTCCAATTCGGAGCAGCCCGCCGCGGCCGCCGGCATTCACCAGGCGCCCGCGCCGACGCGCCTCGCGACCGGCACGATGCCCATGCCACGCATCGGTGCCGCGACGATGCACACCTCTGCGATCGTCGCGTGCTCGTACGATGCGCAACTCGCGGCCATCATCGATGCCGATCTGTTGCCAGGTGAGCCGGCATTCGTCGGCTTCGCGCGCAAAGAGCGCGAGCTCGGCGAGACGTTCGCCGCGCTGCCGATCATGGATCAGCGCGCGCTGCACACCCGGCTCTCGAATCCAAGGGCTAGCGACGCGCTCGCCGCCAAGTTCGGACGCCTGACGACCGATCGGCGCGCGCGCCTGATCGCATTCCTTGGTGACGCGCGTCGTCGCGCGGCCCACTCCAAACACACAACCAAGTAAGGGGGATCTATGGGGGCACATACCGGGCGAAAGAATGCCGCGGCAGCGGAGCCTGAGGCTGCAAAGACGAAACACGCTTACACCTCCAGTAAGGAAGGTGCCGAACGAACTCCGGCGAACACTGGCATTGCAGCTCCGCCGGTCTTCAACGTTGGCGACCACGCAGTTGGCGAGACGCAGTTTTTTGAGATCTTCGCGTCGAACATCGAATCGCGCGAATCCTGGGTCACCGTTCGCTACTCCGGTGACCCATCGATCGTTCTTGTCGCGGCACCTCAACGCTACCGCCCCTCAGTAGAGGGCTTCGATCCGAACACGGCAATCAAACTCGCGTTCACGCCAACGTCCAAAGGACATCACCGCGGAATGATAGAAATCACCGGGACATGGCCTGGTGGTCGATCGACGATCACCGAGATCTCGATCGAAGCGGCCGCTCACGAGGTAGGACAACGTGACGTAGGAGACGAAGAGGCCGTCGAGCGAGAGGCGCTCCAGGCCAACGCGCGCGCAGCGAAAGAGAAGGCCGCGGTCGAGCAAGCAGATCGCGCAGCCGAGGTGCGCTTGGATCGCAATGATCTCCCGGGCAGCGCGGGCAATCGCGAGAGGTTGAAGGATGCGACCAACGATGCTGCCACGGCATTTGGAAACCTTCTGCACATGCGACAAATCGGCGTGCAGTCCGCCGAAGGAGAAGCGTCGCGATATCACCACCACCAACCCGCGTTCCACGAGGATTTGGTGCTGACCTTGGCGTTCGCGGCGCTGGACGTCGTCACGGCGGGATTGGCCGGCGCGCTCACAAAAACGCTTGAACTCGCTCTTGCTCGTAAGGTCGAGACTGCAGCACATGTCGACTGGTGGTCGGGGCGGGCAGTCGGCGAAAAAACCTCACATCCCAACGAGGCAGTCGTTGCATTGTTCACGGGGGCGGTGGAAGAAGTGCCACGGCAGGGCGTCGCGGGCTTCAAGGGCAAAGTAAGTGAACGGGGCGCCGACCACATACGTAACGCGACCACGGAAGACGTAGATGGAACGTCGACGGACCCTTTCACCGCGTTCTTTCAGGCCGAGAAGACAGCATTGGTTGGTCAAAATGCGGACAAAGCGAAGGGGATAGCTGACCACGCTCGTCGGACTCTCGAGCCGATGCTCACAACAGATCCGAAGTTGGCAATTTCGTACATGCGAGGCATTGCTGATCAAATTTCGGCGATGGTGAAGACCGATAAAACGGCCAACGAGCAGGCTACTCAATCGGCCATCCACTGGACTCGTTACGTCGCCGGCTCGAAAATGGGGACCGTGGACGAGAAAACCGCGAAGAGAACCGGTCTGCAGGTCGCGAGGGACGGTACGGAAACAGCCGTCATTCAAAGCGCCAATGTGTCACCCGGAGTCAATGGTGAAATTATGCGGAGAGATGGCTTGATCGACATCGAATTCCGAGCCGACACTGAGGACGTGTCGCGCGTGAGTGTTGTTGGTGTTCGCTTGGATGGTGTGAGCATCTCGACACGAGAACGCGTCGTGAGGAACATCCTCGGCTCCGGATTGCCCATTCGTGCCTACTCGTTTGTCGGTGGCGTTCAACTCGAGATCATCCGCGACGAAGCTGGGAATGTTGCCTTCACCGATGGAACCGGCACGATTGGCATGCCCGGCAACTGGTTCCACCGGCGTAGCGGAAAGGTTCATGCTGGGCCGGATGCGACTCTTCGCGCGGCTGGTCTGGTGCTCGAGCAACTCGTGGAACAGGTGGCGGCAAACGCTCATGTCCTGTCAGGGGACAGCGATGCGTAGTTGCTGCTTGGCTGCTGTGTTGGTTGCTGGTTGCCGTCCGACTGATCTGGACGCTCCTCGTCATTCGATCCTGCCGGCTGTGCGAATGACAGCGTGGGTCGATACGGATCGGCGTTCAGTCGAAGCACAAATCACTTTGCCTGTCGGGTTTTACCTTCAGCAACTCAACGGTAACGCGATATGGCGCCGTCCCGGTGAGCATGGATGGTTGAGAGACCCAGCAATTGAGGTCTCGTCTCTCTCCTCAGATCTGGCAGATAACCCGCGCACGCACATGCTTGATGAGAAGTGTCAGAATCCTCCAGCGTCGAGCGAGGCGCATCGAAATCGTCGTGAAGATGCTGTGTTGGCGTCGTCACTGGTGACATCGGAACCGCGTGACGATGGCGTGATGCTCGTTTGCAGGGTGTCAAAGGACCGCGGGCCTTGGCAGACTTTCGTGGTCCGTGAGCTGACTTGGTTCGGGCACCCATTTCAGTGCCTTGTTCGCTTTGAGCCGAGCGGCCCGGTCGGAGATGAGGCTATCGGCGAACCAATTCCATCAGCTGACCGCATCACTTACGCGAAAGCGATGTGCGATTCGCTGAGGATAGCCGAGCGCTAAGTCAGGCATTCCAAATGCCTGTAAGCTATAGTTTTGATCTCGCGAAACCGTGAGTGGCTCGGGCCGATACACGAGACATGACCAACCCGGATGCCTTAAGGATCGGCTGCTACACGCGTGTGATGAAGGGCCTGCTGGCCCTCCGCGCCCAACCCACCAGCGCAGAAGCTGTGGCTCTGCTCGAGAGCGAGTCGACCCTTCTTGCTAGTCCACACAACGACGCTGCCGACATCGTTCTGCGCACGAGATTTTCGCTCACCGACATCGAATTTTACGCCTTGTTGCTCCTTGCCAGTGTGGTCCTCGATCGCGAAGTCGATGGTCGCGCCTCTGCGTTCGCGGAGAACGGCGAGTTGACGATTCGGACGATCACCGAATTGGTTGGCGGAGTTGTTCCTGACCTTAAACAGACTCTCGAACTTGGCGCGCGCGGAACGATTCGCCGACTTCGGCTGCTCGAACGTAGCGATAGCGGAGGTCCGGATCTGCACGAGAGCAAACAGACGTGGACGATTTCTCGAAGAATTCTCGCTTGGCTACTCGGAGACACCTCGATCGACCCCGACCTGGCGGGAGTGATCCGTATTTCGGACCCCAGGACTTTGGCGGCTCTGGCACTACATCCGAACGTTGGAGAAATGTCGCGAGATGCTGTGAAAGCGAACGGTGCGATTGTGATCGCGAGCGGCGCTCCGGGGCTTGGACGTCGAAGTCTGCTAGCGGCGGCCGCTAAGGAAGGGGGCGTCAACCTGTTGGAGGTCGATGCCAAGAAACTCTCTAAGAATCAAGCAGAGTTCTCGAGGCAGCTGCGTATGATCGCGCGTGAGTGCAAGCTGCTCGCGAAGGCACCGTTGATTCGCAACATCGATGCGCTGGTCGACGACAAGGACACGAGCAAGATCGATCTGATCGGCACGGAGCTCGTGGCGGAGCTCGATACGAACGTGTTCGTGACCTGCGGTGTGAACCGCCCGCAGCTCCGCTGGGATCGACCGGTCATCGTGATCGAGGTGAAGCCTCCGAGCTCGGCGCAGCGCGCGAAGCTGTGGACGATGCTGCTCGACGCGTCCGAGGGCGATGGCGAGTATCTCGCGACGACATATCCGCTCGCGCCCGCGATGATGCATGCGGCGGCGGCCGCAGCGAAGGCGAGGGCGGGTGCTCGGAACCTCACGCCCGAAGATGTCGAGCTCGGCATTCGTGCGGTGCTCGATGACAAGCTCGGCCACTTTGCCAAGCGCGTCGATGTCACGCAGACCTGGAACGACCTCGTGATCGAGCGCGAGCAGGCGCAGTCGATCACGGAGCTGATCGCGCGGATTCGTCAGCGGCGCACGGTGTACGAGACCTGGGGCTTCGCCGCGAAGGTGGGCAAGGGGCTCGGCGTGTCGGCGCTGTTCTCGGGCCCGCCGGGCACCGGAAAGACGATGGTTGCGGCGCTGATCGCGAAGGAGCTACACCTCGAGCTCTATCAAGTTGACATGGGCAAGCTGGTGTCGAAGTACATCGGCGAGACCGAGAAGCAGCTCGGCGAGCTGTTCGATGCGGCGGAGGCGGGGCACGCGATTCTGTTGTTCGACGAGGCGGACTCGCTGTTCGGCAAGCGAACCGAGGTGAAGTCGTCGAACGATCGCTACGCGAACCTCGAGACGAACTACTTGCTGCAGCGGCTCGAGACGTTCACCGGCATCTGCCTGCTGACCTCGAACCACGAATCGAACATCGATCCGGCGTTCCAGCGCCGGCTGTCACTGCACCTACGGTTCCAGGTCCCCGACGAGGACGAGCGCGAGAAACTGTGGCGCGCGATGTTGCCGGATGCCGCACCCGTTGCGCCGGACCTCGACTTCACGGGCCTCGCGCGTCGGTTCGAGATGAGCGGTGGCTACATTCGCAATGCGGCGCTGCGCGCAGCATTCCTCGCGGCCGACGAGGGCACGTCGATCACCGAAGCGCACCTCGAGCACGCGGCACGGCTCGAGTACGAAGGCCTGGGCAAGATCGTGGCGCCGCGTGTGCCGCAATGGCCTTCACGGTCGAGCTCGTCGCTGTAGGCGTGGGCGCGCAACCCTGGATTGGTCGTGCCGATACCGCCTGCATGACCCACCAAACACTCACCGCGCCCCGCTTGGGGAGCGCGGCTCGCACTCCTGCTGTTGTCCGCATGTCGCAGCCGCCACGTTCCCGAGCTCGATCTCGAGGTCCGAGCGGTTCATGCGATGGCCAACAGCCACGATGTCTTCGCCATCGTGAACATCTTTACGCCGGCGTTCGAGCTCTGGCGTTTGAACGAGCACGGCGAAGCGGTCTGGAAACGGCGCCCCGATTGCGATTCGATGTGGGCGCTCTCGGCTGATGATCAGCTTGTCTTGATTCGCTGTCGCCACCTTGCGGAGGACGAGTGGATGGATCGGGTGGTCGCGTATGCAGCGGACGGCACCGAGCTCTGGAAGCACGACGAACCAGCGGAAGCGGGGAGCTCGCCAAATGATGCAGGTAGGGCTTCGGGTGTCGTGCGCGTGCTGCCTGGCTCCGTCCTGCTGACCTCCGACACCCACGCATGGCTGCTGGACCGGAAGACCGGCGCAAGACGTCTGATTCAGCCGGTCACGGGGCACGTCGATCGCTTCGACAGCGACAAACTCGAGTTTCGTGGTGACGCCGAGGTGTCGGTGCTCGACCCCGTTGCCTCGGTCGCGTCGTCGTTCGAAGTGAATTGGCGCGCGGCAGTCTCCGGCGACTCGTCCATCGAATTTCGTGATCAAACGGTCGTCACGCGAAAGCTCGGCCATCCGCACATCGAAGAGCGCGTCGAGGCGATGCCGGAGGAGTTTGGACTGAGCCCGCAATTGTACGGGTACTCGACGTTCGGTGCCGACCGAGTGCTCGAGGTCGTCGTCAGCGACGACCGCATGCGACGTTGTCGGCTATTTCTCGTCAGCCCGAAGATGAAGGTGATCTTCGTGCTCGATCTGGGGTCGGCTGACTTCATGCCCGAAGGTCAGCGCTGGCCTCGGCTGCTCGAGAATGGAGGCGCTATTCCTCGGTTCAACATCGTCGACACGGGTAACGGACCGCTGTTGATGGTCGATCTGACGAACGGCACCTTCGTACCTATCGCGCGGGACAACCCCAAGTCGACGAAGGTCTTTCGCAAGGACGGTCGTTGGTTCGTGTGGGATCCCGAAGCGCAGCGACTGCGCTCGTTCGACGCGACGACCGGAGCTGTGCTCGGCGATGTTCGCGTGGCCAACGCTTACATCCCCGAGGTCGGTCCCGAAAACGTCACCAAGGATCGGGTCTGGATCGTCGGCACCAATGGTCTCGACAAGCTAGCACTTGCGGCACTGACCCTTCACCTCGAGGTCGTCGATCAGGCTCGCCTGACGGTTTCGAAGTCCAAGCCGGCGAACTGACTCGTCGTAAGAACTAGGCGATCGCGACGCGCGCCTACGACCAAACAGCCAGCGCGGCTTCGAGGCTGCGATCGGGGACGATCGACACGTTTGCCGGTAACTCGCCGGACACGGTCGAGGCGTCGCGACCGGTCAGGAATAGTCGGTCGGGCTTGAAGACCTCGAGCACCACTCCGAGCACGCGGTGGACACGCTTGTTCCACTTCTTGCGACCCTGCTTGGCCCAGGCATTGCCACCGACGTAGTCCGCGTACGTCGCCTTCTTGCGGAAGGGATGTGCGCCGAGATCCATCACGACTTCACGTCCGCCCACGAACAGCGCCGCGCCGAACGTCGGGCCGAGCGTCAGGACCATCTCGGTGCCAAGCCCGTGGATCACCGGCAACGCGACGAGCTCGGCGGCACGCACGACGCGCACCGGGCGCATGCTCTGCGTCGCGAGGAGCGGCTCGATCACATCCCAGCCTGCGGCGAGCGACGGCGATGGATGGATGACGAACGTGGTCCGATCGTACTCTTCGAGCGTCTCGACCAGCGACCAAAGTAGTTTCAAGACGACCTCGGGCTCGGCCGCGACCGGTAGCTCGGCGCGCGCGGGTCCCGCGACGACCGCGCCCGTCGGATCGAGCAACGTCGCGGTCAGATCCGAATCCAGCACGACGACCAGGGTGCGCGGACGCGAGGCGATGGTCGGGCGATCCACGACGGGCATCATATGCTGATGACCAGGCCGACCTTCAACAATGTGTCGTAGTGGTGCACGCCATCCGGCGGCGCGGAATCATAGTCGACGACGAAGCCGTCGACGATCGCGAACCGCTTCGAGAGCTTGACCTCGATCGCGGCATCGCCGAGCAATCGAAAGTTGCTCGCGTCCTCGAGGAGCGGCTGGAAGTAGAAGGTTTGCAAGAACGCGACGTTCGGGGCGAGTTGTTCGCGCCCCGTGATGTAGAGCGAGCCGCGCGAGCCGGTGAAGCGGCGGCCGGAATCAGAAACAGCCTCACGACGATCGAGCCGGATGTACTCGAACATGTACGAAGCACCCGCGAGCATCGCGAGGGCTGGCTCGTTCAAGATCTGGAGGGCTGGCCCGGTGCCGAACAGTGCGCGCAAGCTCAGCCGCTTGAACTCGTCGTACTCGTGTTGCGCGAACGCCTCCCAGCGCCACACGCAGCTCAGGCGATAGCGCTCGCGTAGATGCTCGAACGTCTTCTTCGTGTTGAGGGAGCCGGCCGCCGTGCCGTACTCGCCGCGGACCTGCGCGAGCGACAGGAAATCATCGTGCTTCCAGAGCACCGACGCGGCGCCCGCCATATCGAACACCGGCGCGTTGCCCTCGGCCCAGGCCAGCTTGAGCTCGACCTGACCATCGACTTCGTTCTTGGCCGGTGGCTTCGCGATCGCACCCTGGACGTTCACGATCTGGGCGTGCGCGGTGGAAGCTGCAACGAGTAGAAGAGCGATCGGACGCCAGGACATGCCGCGGTGGCTGTATCTACCACCCGGACGAGGCCTCATCGTCGGGGCGAAGGCGATTTGCCCGCCGCCACACGGCCTTTGCCCTGGCGAGAATGGACGTACGCGCTGCGTAGGCCCTAACGCAGCGGGATCACCCGCTTTAAGGCTTCACATCGCCCTCGCGGCGTGCGAAACCCACGCGCGAATGAAGACGGCGCTCCTCTTCCCCGGCCAGGGCTCGCAGCGAGTCGGCATGGGCCGCGACCTCGCGATCGAGTACCCGACGGCGAAGCGGACCTACGAAGAAGCCGACGCAGTCCTCGGCTTCGCGCTCTCGAAGCTGTGCTGGGACGGTCCGGAAGACGACCTCACGCTCACCAAGCACACGCAGCCGGCGATCCTCACGACCTCGATCGCGGTGTTGCGCGTCCTCGTCGAGAAGGGCCTGAGGTTCGACATCGTCGCCGGGCACTCGCTCGGCGAATGGTCGGCGCTCGTCGCGGCGGGTGCGATCGAGCTGAAGGATGCCGTCAAGCTCACGCACCTGCGTGGCACGTACATGCAGGATGCCGTGCCGGTCGGGCAGGGCTCGATGGCGGCCCTCATCGGCCTCGATCTCGACAAGACCCGCGCGCTGTGCGAGCAGGCGTCGCAACCGGGCGAGCCCGTCGAGCCCGCGAACATGAACGGCGCGGGCCAGATCGTGATCAGTGGTCACGTCAACGCCGTCGATCGCGCGATCGCGAACAGCAAGGCCGCCGGCGCGAAGCTCGCGAAGAAGCTGCCCGTCAGCGCTCCGTTCCATTGTTCCTTGATGAAGCCGGCCGCGGATCGGCTCGCCGAGGCGATGACGGGCCTCACGATCAAGCCGCCGAGTGTTCCCGTCGTCGCGAACGTCACCGCCGAGCCCACGCAAGATCCAGCGCAAATCCAGCGCTTGCTGATCCAGCAAGTCACCGCCCCCGTGCGCTGGGAAGAATCGGTCCAGGCGATCGCGAAGCTCGGCGTCACTGTCGCGTACGAGCTCGGCTCGGGCGCCGTGCTCAAAGGCCTCGTAAAGCGGATCGCGCCCGAGATCACCGTCACCACCATCGGCGAGCCACACGAAGTGGCCCAGTTCACGGCGTAAATAACGGATCTCAAGATGTCGATCATCGATCAAGCACTCGAAGGCAAAGTCGCTCTCGTCACCGGTGGCTCGCGCGGCAACGGTCGCGCGATCGCGATCGCGCTCGGCCGACGCGGCGCGAAGGTCGTCATCAACTTCGCGTCGAACGAAGCTGCCGCGAAGGAGACCGCAACGGCGGTCGAGGCCGTCGGCGGAACCGCCGTGCTCAGTGGCTTCGATGTCGCGAACAGCGCGGCCGTCACCGAGGCGATCAAGGCGATCGGCAAGGACCACGGCTCGCTCGAGATCCTGGTCAACAACGCCGGCGTCGCGATCAACGGCCTCCTGATGCGGTTCTCCGATGATCAGTGGGACCGCACGATGAAGACGAACCTCGGCGGTGCCTTCCATTGCGTGCGCGCGGCGGCGTCCATGCTCCTCCGCGCCAAGGAGCACGGTCGGATCATCAACATCACCTCGGTCGTCGGCGAGCAGGGGAACGGTGGCCAGGCGGCCTACTCTGCGAGCAAGGCCGGCTTGATCGGCTTCACGATGTCGACCGCACGGGAGCTGGCCTCGCGGGGCGTGACCTGCAACGCGGTCGCGCCCGGTTTCATCGAGACCGACATGACCGCGAAAGAATTGCCCGAAGCTGCGCGCGCCAAGTTGCTCGAGCAGATCCCACTCTCTCGAATCGGCCGTCCCGACGATGTCGCGGATACGGTCGCGTTTCTCGCCGGACCGGAGGCTGCCTACATTACGGGGCAGGTCCTTCGCGTTAACGGCGGCCTGTTGATGTAGCGACGGTTCTGGACTACTAACGCCCGCGAGGATTCACATGTCACCCGACGAGATCGACGCCAAGGTTAAGGAAATCATCTGCAATCAGCTCGAGGTCTCCCTCGAGCAACTCCGTCCCGAGGCGTCGTTCATCGATGACCTCAAGGCGGATTCGCTCGCGGTTGTCGAGCTCGTGCTCGCCTTCGAGCAGGAGTTCAAGATCACGATCCCCGAGGAAGATACCGAGCAGATCAAGACCGTCAAAGACGCGACGGGCTACATCAAAACTCACGCGAAGTGACGGCTGGCGCGTCAGGCGCCAGTCAATAGGAGTCGAATTCATGGAGCGTCGCGTCGTCATTACCGGTATTGGCCTCATCACTCCCATCGGCAACGATGCGGAGACCACGTGGTCATCTCTTCTCGCCGGCGTGAATGGCGCGGCACCCACAACCCTGTTCGACACCACCGAGTTCGCGACGAAGTTCGCGTGCGAAGTGAAGAACTGGGAGCCCTCCAAGTGGTTCGACAAGCGCGAGCTCAAGCACCTCGATCGCTTCCTGCAGTTCGGCGTCGCCGCCGGCATGCTGGCGGTCGAGGATGCCGGCCTCGGTACGAAGGTGCCGGTCGGGCTCGAGCATCGCTGGGGAACATTCATCGGCGCTGGCCTCGGTGGCGTGCGCACGATCGAGGATTCGTACGCCGCGGCGAAGCTGAAGGGCCCCCGGCACGGCATCTCGCCGTACTTCGTCACTGATATCATCATCAACGAGCTGCCGGGCATGGTCTCGATCCGCACGGGCGCGACTGGTCCGAACATCTCCCACGTCTCCGCGTGCTCGACCGGCGCGCACTCGATCGGCGAAGCGTTCCGCACGATCCGCCACGGCTATGCCGACGGCATGATCTGCGGCGGCGCCGAAGCGACGATCTCGATCCTCGGCGTCGGCGGCTTCAACTCGATGCGCGCGATGTCGACGCGTAACGCCGACCCGCAGCACGCGAGCCGTCCCTTCGAGAAGGATCGCGATGGCTTCGTGATCGGCGAAGGCGCCGGGGTCGTCGTCCTCGAGGATCTCGAGTCGGCGAAGAAGCGTGGCGCGCGGATCTACGCCGAGCTCATCGGCTATGGCGCGAACAGCGATGCTCATCACGTCGCCGCGCCGGCTCCCGAGCACAAGGGCGCGCAGGCCTGCTTCAAGGTCGCGATCGAAGACGCCAAGCTCACGCCGGACCAGATCCAGTACATCAATGCCCACGGCACCTCGACGGATCTCAACGACAAGAACGAGACCCTCGCGGTGAAGAAGGTGTTCGGCGAGCACGCGCACAAGCTCGCGATCTCGTCGACCAAGTCGATGACCGGTCACATGCTCGGCGCCGCGGGCGGTGTCGAGGCGGCGATCACGGCCATGGCGCTCCAGCGCGGCGTGTTGCCACCGACGACGAACTACGTCACGCCCGATCCCGAGTGCGACCTCGACTACGTGCCGAACGTGCCGCGCGAGCAGCGCATCGATTACGCGATGTCGAACAGCTTCGGTTTCGGTGGCACCAACGCGGCGCTCGTACTGTCGCGTTACAAGGGCGATTGAGTGAAGTGGGTGGTCGGCTCCGATCACGCAGGGCTCGAGCTCAAGCTCGCGCTTGTCGCCAAGCTGCGCGAGCTCGGCGATGACGTGGTCGATGTCGGCACGCACGATACGGCCTCGGTCGACTACCCCGTGTTCGGGACCGAAGTAGGAAAGCGCGTCGCGGCCGACGCCTCGCTGCGCGGGCTCGTCGTGTGCGGCAGTGGCATCGGCATCTCGATCGCCGCGAACAAGGTCCACGGCGTCCGCTGCGCGCTGAGCCACGACACGTACACCGCCACGATGGCTCGCCAGCACAACGATGCGAACGTCATCTCGTTCGGAGCGCGGGTGATTGGCGGCGTTGCCGAGGACGCACTGCTCGCATTCCGCGCGACCGAGTATCTCGCGGGCCGTCATGCAAAGCGCGTCGCGATGTTGGATCAGCTGTAATGCGTTGCCCGTTCTGCGCCGTCGACGAGAAGGACAAGGTGATCGAGACCCGCGTCTCGAAGGACGGCAAGGAGATCCGCCGGCGGCGCGAGTGCGAAGCGTGCGATCGCCGGTTCACCACCTACGAGCGGATCGAGGAATCGATGCCACTGGTCGTCAAGGCCGATGGTCGGCGCGAGCCGTTCGATCGCAACAAGATCGAGCACGGCATCCACGCGGCGGTCGCCAAACGCCCCGTCTCGCGAGACCAAGTCGCGGCACTCGCGCTCGAAGTCGAACGCGAGATCGGCGAGCTCAACCTCAGCGAGATTCCGGCGCGTGAAGTCGGCGAGCGCACGCTGCCGAAGTTGAAGGCGCTCGATCAGGTCGCGTATGTCCGGTTCGCTTCG
>JANXOP010000313.1 GCA_025357755.1 Kofleriaceae bacterium
GTTCGATTCGATGGTGAGTAAGCTCGGTGCGAAGTGGTGGAAGCTGCTGCACCGGCTGACGTATGTCGCGATCGCCGCGGGCGCGTACCACTACTGGCTGCAAGCAAAGTCCGACAAGCGGCAGCCGGATGCGTTCGGCTACGTCGTGATCGCCTTGATCGCCTATCGCATCATCGCGCACGAATGGGATACCCATCGCGAGCTCGTCACCGCGCACGAAAAGCTCGCGGCCGCGAAGAAGGCCGGCCCGAAGAAGAAAGCGTTCTGGTCGGGCAACCTGAAGCTCGCGCGGATCTTCCAGGAGACTCCGGACGTGAAGACGTTCCGGTTCGTGAATCCCGAGGGAGGGGCGCTGCCATTCGAGCACATCGCCGGCCAGTACATCAATCTCAAGCTCGCGATCGACGGCAAGCGCGTGAACCGCTCGTACACGATCGCTTCGTCGCCGACGCGCAATGCGTACGTCGAGATCTCGGTGAAGAAGGCGCCGAACGGCTACGGCTCGAAGCATCTCCACGAGACCTGGCACGAGGGCCAGCTGATCTCGGTATCCGCGCCCGCAGGAAAGTTCTTCTTCGCCGGTCACGAGGCGCAGAAGGTCGTGTTGATCGCGGGCGGCATCGGCATCACGCCCATGATGTCCGTGGTGCGCAGCCTCACCGATCGCGCGTGGACCGGCGAGATGTACCTCGCGTTCAGCGTGCGCAAGAAGGAAGACGTCGTGTTCGCGCACGAGCTCGAAGAACTACAGGCGCGGCATCCCAACCTTCACCTACTGATCACGCTGACCAATGATCCAGAGGTCGAGTGGAGCGGCGCGCGCGGTCAGCTCACTGCCGAGATGCTCGCCGCCTTCATCCCTGATTTTACCCGCGGTCCAGTCATGATGTGCGGCCCGGATCCGATGATGAATGGCGTGCGCAAGACGCTCGTCGGCATGGGCATCCCCGACGCCGAGATCACGCAAGAAGAGTTTATCTCGACCCCGCCCGTCGACGTAGCACCGGGCCAGACCGATCCCGCCGAGGAGCTGCCCGAGGGCGTGACGCCGAGCCTGTCGTTCCAAAAATCGGGCGTGACGGCCGAGCAACCTGCCGAGTTGACCGTGCTCGAGGTCGCGGAGGAGGCAGGCGTGACCATCCCGTTCGAGTGCCGCAGCGGCATTTGTGGACAGTGCAAGACGCGGCTGATCAGCGGCAAGGTCAAGATGGAGGTCCAGGACGCCCTGACCCCGCACGATCGCTCGAAGGGGCTGATCCTGGCGTGCCAAGCCCACGCCACGCGTGACTGCGTCTTCGATATCTGAGCCGGGTCTGCCTAGAATCCCGACAGCTGTCGCGATTCCGGCTTCGTTAACAACGAGCGCAACAATTCGCGCGCCTCGCTGACGACCTCGGCGAGGCGCGTCACCGCAGGCGACAGATGGATGGAACCATCCCTGATCGCTGCGATCAGTTGCTCGGTCTCGACGACCGAGTCGAGCGCGGCGTGGAGTCGTGCCAACGTCTGCATGTCGTGCGCGACCTCCACATTGCTTCGCATGGGTCGCAGAGGAGCAAGCTCCGCGCCACTTGAGTGTAGAATCTGGGTGGGTGAGCGAGTTTCCCACGGAGGAGCTGTGGCCGCTGTTTCGAGCGGTTGCAGACAACGGCGACGAGGGCGACGACGTCGCGTGGCAGGCACTGCTCGCGAAGCTGGATCCCGAGCTCGCGCTGATGGCGCGCAGGCAACCGATCGGCCGGTTGCGCGATCGCGAGGACACACCCCGCGAGATCGTGATGCGGACGATCTCGCGGTTGCATGCGAGGGGCTACGCGGCGATCAAGAAGCTCGTCACGCTCGAGCCGAAACCCGAGCTGCAAGCGTGGCTGCGGGTGCTCGTGAAGCGCTCCGCGATCGACTACATGCGCGAGAGCCCCGAGTACGAGCGCGCGACCGCGAAGCGCGACCATCGCTGGATCTCGCTCGCGAGCCTGTCGTCCTCACAAGGTCCCGTCGCGGCGCAGCCCGATTCGCTCGTCGAGAAGCGCGAGGAGGTCACCGCGTTCGTCAAGGCGGCCGCCGATCGCGCGACCGCCGAGAAGCAAGCCCACGGCGATGACGATGCGATCGGGCGGCTCGCACTCGAGTGGAAGATCGGGCGGATCCAGGTGCGGCGCTTGCTCGCGCGCGGCGAGCAATACGTCGCGGTGCTGGCGCTGGTGCTCGCCGGCTTCTCGTACCCGGAGGTCGCCGAAAAGCTCGAGCTGTCGCGGCGCGAAGTCGAGCTCACCGTGCGCTATCTCGAAGAGCTACTCGCGGCGCGCGGGTTCGCGGCCGACCCGGCCGCGTGATCTATGGATTGTGATGACGTCATGCTCGTGATGGCTGATGGCCGCACGCTGAACGGCATCGAAGCAAACGAGATGCACTCCCATCTCGTGGGTTGCGCGGGGTGCAGCGCGCTCGCGCACAGCGAGACCGCAGAACAGGGCCAGCGCTGGATCGCGCGGCTGCCCGAGGATGCGTTCGAGGATCCGGATCTACTCGTGCTGCCGGTGATCGATCCGATCGTGTTCACTGCCGGCGAAGAGATCGCCGCGGGCGGCATGGGCAAGATCACGCGCGCGCGCGATCGTCGGCTCGGTCGCGACGTCGCGATCAAGGAGATGCTCGCGCCCGAGCTGCGCGCGCGGTTCGAGCGCGAAGCAACCATCACGGCGCGGCTCCAGCATCCGGCGATCGTCCCGATCTACGAGGCGGGCACGTGGCCGAACGGCAATGCGTTCTACACGATGCGCCTGGTCGAGGGCGGCACGCTCGCGAGCGCGATCGAGGGGGCCAGGACGCTCGTCGAGCGGCTCGCGTTACTGCCGCACATCGTCGCGGTGACCGAGGCGCTCGCCTACGCGCACTCGCGCAGGATCATCCATCGCGACGTGAAGCCGCAGAACGTGCTCGTCGGCGAGTTCGGCGAGACCGTGGTGATCGATTGGGGGCTCGCGAAAGAGCTCGATCACCCGGACGTGGTCGAGGCCGGGCACCCGGCCGCCGCCCCCGATCTCACGCTCGCGGGTTCGGTGATCGGTACGCCGTGCTTCATGGCGCCCGAGCAGGCACGGGGTGACGAGATCGACGAGCGCGCCGACGTATTCGCGCTCGGCGCGATCCTCTACAACGTGCTCGCGGGACAACCTCCGTACTGGGATCAACCCCGCGATACGGCCGAGCAGCTGATCGAAGCCGTGCTCGCACGACCGCCGACGCCGATCCTCGCGCACGCACCGGATGCACCTGGCGATCTGCGCGCGATCGCCGAGCGTGCGATGGCGCGAGACCCGAAGGCGCGGTTCGCGAGTGCCAAAGAAATGGCCGAGGAGCTCCGGCGGTTCCAAGCGGGGCAGCTCCTGGTGTCGCGCGAGTACAGCTTGCGCGATCACCTCGCGCGCTGGATCACTCGGCATAAGGCGCCGGTCGCGGTCGGCGCGCTCTTCGCGATCGCGCTCGCGGTGGTCGCGGTGGTCGCGTTCCTCAATGTCACGCGCTCGCGCGATGCCGAGCGGTCGGCGCGTCAGGTCTCGGACAATGCGTCGCACGAGATCGGGCGCTCGGTGGCCGCGCTCCTCGAGGAGCAGGGGCGCACGCTGTTCGTCACGGGCGAGCGCGAGCCCGCACTCGCCTATCTCGCGGAGGCGTACAGCCGCGGTCGCGATACGCCGAGCCTGCGCTATCTGCTCGCGGCGACCACCCGCGACCTGGATCTTCTCACCGCCACGATCACCGCGCCGGGCGATATCTCGCTCGGCGAGCCGGCGTACGATCGGCTGGAGTTCCTCGACAATCACGCGTTGCTCGCCTCGGCGGTGGGCAACGACAACATCCGGCTCGATACCATCCTGGGCGGCCGGGTCACCCACTCCGTGAACATCGCCGGCACGTACCTGGTCGAGGCGCTCGCACCCGATGGCCGGTACGTGATCGCGATCGATGGCGACCACGCATTCGGCTTCGATGCGCTGACCGGCAAGCAGGTGTGGACGGTCCCGGCGGATGCGTCGCAGATCGTCTTCGGTGGCTCGGAGCTCGTCGGCATCTACCAGCAAGACGAGGCGGGCATGGTGCTCGAGATCGCCACGGGAGCGCTGATCGAGAGCCTACCCGCTACCGCGAAGGTCACGGCGATCGCCTTCGATCCCGATGCGAAGATCATCTTCATGGGTGGCGCCACGGGCGGCTGTGATTTCTTCGTTCACGAGCCCGTGCCCGAGACGACCTGGAGCCACATCCACATCGAGAGCGGGTTCGAGCTGCAACACGCCGCGTTCCTCGGGCGCGGTGTCGAGGCGAAGCTCGCCTTGACGACCAAGAAGAACGAGGTCCTGTTCTGGTCCCTCGATCAATTGTTCCACGCGATCGGTGGCCACCCGAGCTCGATCGCCTCGCTCGTCGCGTCGCCGAATCACCGGCGGTTCGCGACCGCGGGTGCGAACGGCGACGTCAAGCTCTGGGACCTCGCGGGCAAGCTCGTCGGCGAGCTCGAGACCAAGCACCGGATCGACGAGCTCGTGTTCTCTCATGACGCGACGATGCTGGCGGGGACGAGCAATGCCTCGGTGCTCGACATCTGGAACTTCGCGCTCGGTTCGATCGGGCGGCTGCGCGTGCGCGATCACGAATTCGTCAAGGTCACCGCGATCGCGTTCGATCGAGATGATTCGCAGATCGCCACCATCGACGACGATGGCCGGCACGTCCATCTCTGGAAGGTGCCGAAATCGAGCCTGGTCGCGCACGCTCGTGGTGCGGCTCTCGCGGTCGCGGATCGCGTGGCCGTGGTCGCCGAAGCGAACGAGCTCGAGGTGTTCGATCTCGCGACCGGCAAGAAGACCAAGCACATCTCGATGGCCACCGCGATGCGACATCGCGGCACGTTCGATGGTCTCGATCGCTCGCTGCTCCAGGTCACCGCTGATGGTGGGCGCGCGCTGGTCGTCGGCAAGCAGGTCGCGACGACCTACGACCTCGAGACCGGCCTCGCGATCCGCGAGCTGCGGGCGAGCAAGGACAACGAGCAAGCCTCCGCATTCGAGCTCACGCCCGACGGTAGGTATATCGTCGAGTACGGCGACGTGACGCTCCGCCTCTTCGAGGTCGCGACCGGCGCGCTGGTGTTCGAGAAGAAGATGCCGGAAGATTTCGGCGAGCGAGGAGGCGTCTCGCCGGATGGGTCGCGCGTCGTGGTCGCGTCGCAGCCGCCGCTCGCCTTCGCGATTCCGAGTGGTGCGCCGCTCGCGATGGCGCCGATCGTCTTCGACAAGCCGAAGAATCCGCGCGACTCCGGTGAGAAGAGCGATGCGGATAGCGCGGCGAACGACGTGACGTTCTCGCGCGATAGCTCGCACATCCTGATGCTCGGGGTGAGCGCGCCGGTGCTCGTCGCGACCGCGACCGGTACGACCGAGCGCACGTTGCACTTGCTACCCGTCGACAGCACGATCCAGACCGCGCACTTCGATGCCAGTGGCTGGCGCGTCGTCACGCAGGGTGCGAACCTCGCCGCGCTCTGGGATACGGCGACCGGCAACGTGGTGTTCACCGTCTCCGATGTGGCAGATCACGCAGTCGCGATCACGCGCGATGGCACCCGGATCGCGACCGGTACGAACGATGGCACCGTGCGGATCTGGGATGCGACGGGTCGTCTGCTCGACGAGCTCCGCGGGCACCACGCCGCGGTCCGCGCGCTCGCCTTCTCCGCGGACGGCACGCGGCTCGTGGTCCAAGCCGCGGACTTCGAGACCACGTTCTGGGACGTTCACCTCGAGCAGCGCTCCCCCGCCGATCTCAAGGCGCTCGCGACGGCGGCGACCGGGTTCGAGGTCGTGGGCGGCTCGCTGACCCTCCGCAAGTCGCCGTGACCCGAGTCGTCACGCGTGCATCGTGATCGCGATCAGGAGCGCGAAGCGCACGGCACGCCCCAGGCCGACGATCAGACAGAATCGGCGTAGCGGGATCTCGAGCAGGCCGGCGGCGGTCGCCATCAACGAGAACGGTGGTAAGCCGAACACCGTGCTCGCGAGCAGCACGGGATACGTATGGCGCCCGGTGAACCAACCGAGCATCCGCTGCGCCACGCGCGAGCGGGTGAGGCTCGTCACTCGACGGGACGCCGCGTAGATCGGTAGCTTACCGACCACCTGGCCGAGCGCGGCGCACGCGATGATCACGAGTGCGCTGGCGACCGTCGGCGGTCGCGTGATCGCCAGGCCGACCAGGAAGACTTCGATGCTCGCGAGCGGAAACACCGATGACAGTGCGGCGACCGCGAACGCGCCGCCATAGATCCCGAGCGTCGCGAGCAGATGCTCCGGGCTCACGCAATGCCATAGGCGCGATAGACCGCGGGTCCGGCGATACACCCGATCGCGTCGACGATCGTGACCCCGGCGACGAGCGCGAGACCGCGCAGGCGCGGGCCGGCGCACAACGCGGTGACCGTTCCGCGCACGGCGCGCGCGGCGAGGAGCGCGAGCGCGGGGCCACGCTTCATGCGATGGGCGAGCGGTCCGGCCTTCGGGATGAAGTGACCGATCACGAACGGCAGCAGCGTCGCGGTGTCGGCACCGCGCAGCAGGCGAACGTGAAGCCAGTCGCGCGCGCTGTTCGGCCACGCGTGGGTGACGCGCGCGGGCGCGAGCTGGATCGCGATGTGACGTGCTGCCAGGTCGAGCGCGAGCAGCTGGCACTGACCGTGGAACATCCCGGCCACGGTCGGATAGCCGGTGAATGCGGTGCGCGCGAAGGCCACGTTGTTCGCGAAGAAGTTGCGCGCGCTGCCGTCGCGCCGCGTGAATTGCGGAAAATCGAGCTCGTTCGCGAGCGCGGCGAGGGTGCCCGCGTACGTCGTGCGGCCGGCGACGACGAGCGCAGCGCCCTCGACGATCGGCTGCGTGATCGCGGCGAGCCAGTCCGGCGCGGGCTCGCAATCACCATCGATGAACGCGACGATGTCGCCGCGCGCCTTCGCGAAGCCGAGGTTCTTGTGATCGTAGTAGCCCGCCGTGGGAGGGAGCTCGAGCCAGCTCGCACCGGCGGACTGCTGCGCCACGGGAATGCCGGTGTGGGTGATCACGATCTCGGCACCACCTCGCTGGGCTTCGAGCAACGCCAGCAAGTGGTGTAGCGGAGCGAGCTCGCTGCCGAGATTGAACGTCTCGATCACGATCGAGATCACGAGGACACGCTCGAGCGCAACCGGGCTGCGGCACGGGAGACGCGTTGTCGGACGCGGTGGCGGCGAGGCGTGGGTTGCTCGCGCCATGCGGGGTGCGGCACGTGCACGAGCGCACCTCTCTCGAAGCTGCGCTGGAGCTCGCCGTACATCTCCCAGGTCGCTATCATCGCGCGCTCGAGGTCGTAGGCGAGCACGTGCTCGCGCGCGGCCCGGCCCAGGCGCGCGCGGCGCTGCGGATCGGCGAACAGGAGCAACACGTCGCGCGCGAGGGACGATGCGCGATCACCGTAGATCAGGCCGGTCTCGCCATGGATTACGTGCTCGTGCGCGGCGCCCTTCGCAGCGACGACCACGGGCAAGCCGCTCGCGGCGGCCTCGACGACGACGTTGCCGAACGTCTCGGTCTCGCTCGGGAAGGCGAACACGTCGGCGGTCGCGAACATCGCGGCCAGCGGCTCGCCCTGCAGGACGCCGGTGCGCACCACGCCGGCGCCGTCGAGGGCGCTGGCTTGCGGCCCATCGCCGACGACGACGAGGCGCGCGAGCGGATTCGCGGCGTAGATCTGCTGCCACGCGCTGCGCAGCACGCGGAGGTTCTTCTCGCGCGAGAGCCGGCCGACATAGAGCGCGACGGGCGCATCCGCGGCGATGCCGTACTGCGCGAGCAGTCCCCGATCGCGACGCGCCGGATCGAACAGCGCGAGATCGACGCCGCGTTGTACGCGCTGGATCTGCGCGCTCGGGATGCCGAGCTCGAGCAAACGATCGGTCGTTGCTTGCGAGGGTGCGAGACAGACATTCGCCTGGCGGTAGAACCAGCCGACGTATGGGGAGACCAAGCGCTTCACGAACGGCAGCCGCGTCATCCGGGCGGCGTAGTCCGGAACCTCGGTGTGATACTGCGCGAGCACCGGCAGGCCGAGCATCCGCGCCGCGATCAACCCGGCGATGCCCATCGGCCCCGGCGTCGCGACTTGCACGAGGTCCGCAGTGCGCGACAGCAGCGTCGTGAGCGCGGGCAGCTCCGGCAAGCACCACGTGTACTGCGGGTAGAATGGCAGTGATGCCGACATCGCCGTCGGCAGATCGGCCGGACCGATCAGCTGGACCTCGTGACCAGCACGCTGCGCGGCAGCGACGAGCCGCCCGAGGCCGATCGCGATGCCATCGATCTGATCCTTGGTGTCGCTGATGATCGCGATGCGGAGCTTTCCCATGTCCTGTAGACGAGGAGCCCGCTCGTTTGGTGCGCAGCAATCGTCGGCAATCGAAGGTTTGCCGCTCGCTGCCGCTAGGGCGCTTCGGTGAGCGTGATCCCAGCGGCGACCTGTTTAGCTTTCACCAGGGCCGTCGCGGCGGTCGCACCCGTCGCGAGGACGACGCCGAGGCGTCGCCGCGCGGTCGCACTCGGCTTGCCGAAGAAGCGAATATCGACGTCGGGCACGGCGTACGCCTCGGCGAGGCCGTGGATCATCGGCGAGGCAAGCGGGCCCTCGGCGCGCAGCGCGACCGATGCCCCAGCGGCGTAGCGGGTGATCTGTGGAATCGGCAAGCCGAGGATCGCGCGCGCGTGCAGCGCGAACTGGCTCCACACCTGGGTCGCCATCGTGACCATGCCGGTGTCGTGCGGACGAGGGCTGACCTCGCTGAAGATCACCCGGTCGTCCTTGCACAGAAAGAGCTCGACCCCGAACAGCCCGCGACCGCCGAGCCGATCGGTGATCCGCTTCGCGATCATCTGCGCCAGCTCGACCTGTTTGGCGGTCATCGGATGCGGTTGCCAGCTCTCGACATAATCGCCTCCAACCTGGCGATGCCCGACCGGATCGCAGTAGCTCGTGCCGGTCACGGAGCGCACCGTGAGCATCGTGATCTCGCTCTCGAACTCGATGAATTCCTCGACGATGATCCGGCCTGCACCGGTGCGCCCACCTGTCTGCGAGTACGCCCAGCACTGCGAAAGATCCGCCGGCGTGCGCGCGACCGATTGGCCCTTGCCGGAGCTGCTCATGATCGGCTTGATCACGACCGGCCAGCCGAGCTTCGCGGCGGCCGCCTCCAGCTCCTCGAACGAATCCGCGAACTGGAACTTCGCGGTCGGCAACTCCAGCTCCTCGGCCGCCACGCGGCGAATCGCCTCGCGATCCATCGTGAGGCGTGCCGCATCGGCGGTCGGGATCACGGTCCAGCCTTCACGCTCGAGTGCGAGCAGCTCGGGCGTCGCGATCGCCTCGATCTCGGGCACGATCAGGTGCGGCTTCTCCTGCTCGACGATCGCGCGCAGCTTCACGCGGTCGAGCATGTCGAACACGTGGCTGCGATGCGCGACCTGCATCGCAGGGGCGTCGGCATAGCGGTCGCACGCGATGACCTCGACGCCGAACCGCTGGAGCTCGATCACCACTTCTTTACCTAGCTCGCCGGAGCCGAGCAGGAGGACGCGGGTCGCGTGAGGGCTCAAAGGAGTGCCGATCGAAAGCGCCATGCCCCCCTCGTAACACATACTGGGTGCGTGCAGATCCGCGGCATCGCAGTCCCCGATTTCATGTACGGCACCGCCTGGAAGGAGAGCCGCACCCAGGCGCTGACCGAGCTCGCGCTGCGCGAAGGCTTCCGCGCGATCGATACGGCCAACCAGCGCAAGCACTACTGCGAAGAGGCGGTCGGGGAGGGGATTCGAGCGTCGGGCCTCGCCCTCGATACGCTGTTCATCCAGACCAAGTACACGCAGCGCTCGGGCCAAGACGAGCGCTTGCCGTACGACGAGGATGCGCCGATCGGCACGCAAGTCAGGCAATCGTTCCACAGCTCGATCGCACACCTCGGCAAGATCGACAGCTTCGTGCTCCACGGTCCGAGTCAGCGCGAAGGTCTCGGCCCGAACGATCACGAAGCCTGGCGCGCGATCGAGCAACTACCGGTCGCGTTGATCGGAATCAGCAACGTCACACCGCGCCAGCTCGAGGAGCTGGTGAGCTTCGCGATCGTGCCACCGGCGTTCGTCCAGAACCGCTGCTATGCGAGCGCCGGTTGGGATCGCGAGGTCCGCGCGCTGTGTACGCACCACGGCATCGTCTATCAGGGCTTCTCGATCCTCACCGCGAACCGCGATGTCGTCCAACACGATCGCGAGATCCGCGCGATGGCGAAGTCGCGCGGTATCGAAACCTCACAGCTCGTGTTCGCATTCATCCGCGCGCGAGGTGCCTTGCCTCTGACCGGCACGAGCGACGCCGCGCACATGCGCCTCGATCTCGCGAGCACGGCGATCGAGCTCACGGCGGAGGAGCTTGCCTTCGTCGAGAGTCGTGGCGGTTAGGTGTCAATATGTGTAGCGGGCCTGCGCGCTCGCACAGAACTGGTTACGCTCCGTCTATGAAGCGAATTGCCTGGCTGCTGGTGCTGGCGTCGGCGTGCAAGACCACAGATTCCGCTCCGACCCCCGCTGCGGATCCGGCGCCGACCGCTAACGTTCAGCCGCAAAAGCGTGGCCCCGCGCCGAACCTCGCGCCCGACCAACTCGTGCAAGCCGCACCTGAGGGTGATGACGGGCGCCCTCGTCACGGGGCCAAGCACACCGACGGAGACGGCAAGATCTCGCCCGAGGAGCGGGCCGCGGCGCACAGGGAGCGGACCGAAAAGATCCGCGCGAAGTGGGACACCAATGGCGATGGCAAGCTCACCGTCGAAGAGGTCGCGGCTGTGCAAGGCGGCATGCGCTTCGCCGATCCGGCCGCGCTCGACACGAACAAGGATGGCGACATCTCCGCCGACGAGCTGAACGCAGGCATGGAGGCGCGCCGCGCCGAGATGCGTGCGCAGCGCATCGAGCAAGGTGGTGGCCCGGGCGGGCCCGGTGGTCGCCGTCCGCGTGGACCCGTGGGCGGACCCATGGGCGGCCCCATGGGCGGCCCCATGGGCGGCAGCGCTGCGCCGCCCGAAGGTCAGTAGCTCAATATTCCCAGCTCAGGCCGGCCGAGGCGAACACGCTGTCGCGCGATGGCAGCAGCGTGAAGCCGGTGTATGCGTAGTGCATCGCCGCGACTTGCAGGTTCAAGATCATCCGCGAGCCCCCGACGGTTTCGGGCTCGATCAGGACGACCGCCAGATCCATGTGACCGAGGTGGCCGACCTGACGCCCGAGCTCCTTATCGGACGTGTAGTACTCGTACATCGATGACGCCTCGACGTACTTGTCCGAAAAGAAATCCGCCGCGGATTGCAGATAGAACCGGTAGCCAGTCTCGAAGCGCCACGACGGGCGCGCGAAGCGTAGATCGGCGCCGGCTGTCAGGCTCTGGACACCCCAGCTGTCGTGCGAGATGCGCGCTTGCGGATGGATGCCGATGCCAGCGGCGAGCGAGTGCACCCACTCGAGTACGACAGCCGAGCTCACGCGCTGCTCGGGCTCTCGTTCCGGGAGCGTGTCGATCACGTTCGCGAACGTGATCTGCTG
>JANXOP010000384.1 GCA_025357755.1 Kofleriaceae bacterium
GTCGCATCGTGCGCACGCTGACCAGCGACGAGGTGCGGATTTCGGAAGTTCTCCGCCAGCCGCTCGTCGACGTGGCGGTCTATTTTGTCGATCGCATCATCGACCTCGAGCGTCGGTTCTCAGATATTGCGGATCGCCTCCATCCGTCGGGCGGGTTCTGGATCGCGTTCCCCAAGAAGAAGCGTGGCGCCGACGTGACCGAAGAAGTCGTTCGCCGCATCGGCCTCGCCGCCGGCATGGTCGACAACAAGATCTGTACGATGGGCGAGCTCATCGGCATGCGCCTCGTGCTCCGCGGTCAGAATCGCGACGCGATGGCGTATCGCGCCGAGCCGCCGCCGATCTCGCGCCGCGTTCGTCGTCCGACCGCCGCGGCGAAGGTCGTGCGCAGTGGTGCGGGTTCGTCGTTGCATCGCGCGCGCGCTCGCAGCACGAAGTAGCGCGGCGGTCGCACGCCGATCGTAAGCTGCTGTATGGTCCCGCGCATGGCTCGACGGGTCTGGATCGCGCTCTCCGCGGCCTGCGGGGCGCTCGCTAGCGCCGCGTGCGGCACGACCGACGACAACCGACCGCTCGAGGCGCAGTACCTCACTGCTGCGATCCTCGCCCCGGCGTGTGGTGCTGCCGAGTGCCACTCGACGTTCGCGCAAGTCGATGGCTACACCTTCGACACGCTCGCCGGGATGCGAAAGACGATCGTCCAGAATGGCCTGGTCAAGCTCGGGCTCACGGTGTGCGGTCTGGGCTCCGAGTTGGGATGCACCCGGTTCGATCCCGGCGCGCCCGAGCGCTCGGACCTGATCGCGTGGGTGACCGAGATCGATCCGTTCGGCCGAGGCAAAGGTCGGATGCCGCAAGATGCGCCGCTGCCGAACGAAGACATCCACTTCATCGAGCAGTGGATCACCGGACCGACCGACGAGCAGGATCAAGGCACCAGGTGCACCGCCACCACGCCGTGTGCGTCGGGCGCGACCTGTAAATACTCGGCCGGGTCGGCGACGGGCGAGTGTTACGTCATCACCTACAAGGCACCCGCGCATGGCGCCCAGTGCGACTACCAATCGAAGCTCCGGCTCGGCTGCTTGAACCAGAAAGTCTACAACTGCAACTCCGACTGGAATCTCGATCTCTCGACCGTGGTGGCGACCTGCGTCGGCACCTGCGAGAACGGATCGTGCCAGTGAGCCGCGTCCTCGCGATCACGACGATCGTGATCCTCGCAACGCTCGGTGGCACCGCCGCCGCGTACCCGCAGTTCCAGCTCAGCCGCGATCAGACCTGTACGAGCTGCCATCTTTCGCCGGCAGGTGGCGGCCTGCTCGGCGAGAACGGTACGAACTTCCTCGAGAACGCGGCGACCTACGGTCTCGATGGCACGTTCATGTACGGAGCGATCAAGCCCCCCGCTTGGCTCGAGCTCGGCGGCGTGATTCGCACCGCGTACGGCTACACCCACACCCCGCAGGATTACCTCGTCGGCTTTCCCATGCAGGGCGACATCTACGCGAGCGCGAAGCTGCCGGCTCACCTGCGATTCACGGTCACCGTCGGCGCGCGGCCGACCGAGTACGGCAACGAAGCCGCGACCCACGCGTGGTCGCGCGAGCACTTTCTGACCTGGTCGCAAGATGACAGCGGCACGTTCGGGCTGTTCGTGCGTGCCGGCCGGTTCATGCCGGTGTTCGGCCTGCGCTATGTCGAGCACCCGACGTACACCCGGCGGTTCGGTGGCGTGCCGCTCTACGGCGAGACCTACGGCGTCGCGGTCGAGTACATCGAGCCGAACTACGAAGCTCACCTCACCGGGTTCATCAAGGATCCGCTCCAGGACACCGTCGTGCACGACAACGGCGGCGCGTTCTATGGCGAGTACCGCGTGCTGCCGGAGGCCGCGATCGGCGTCGAAGGCATGTACACCAGGAGCGACGACGACTCGAAGCTCCGCGGCGGAATCACCGGCAAGTACTACTCGAAGCCGCTCGATCTCCTGTTCCAGTTCGAGGGGCAGGTCGTGAACCAGAAGATCTTGTCGTTCGGGCTCACGCAGCTGGTCGGCGAGCTCACCGCGACGAAGTTCTTCACGTCGGCGTGGTTTCTCGACCTCGGACTCGGTCACTACGACGAGAACATCCGGATCGCGGGCCTCGATCGCAACTCGATCGATCTCAACCTGCACTGGATGATGATCTCGCACCTCGAGGTCTTGTTGACCACGCGGATCGAGCTGATCAACCAAGGTCGCAGGCAAGGCCTCGATGGCGGCGGCCCGACGAGCGGCTACGCGCTGCTCCAGTTTAACTACCGGCTCTGAATCGCGAGCCCTAGCGGCTGAGCTTGATCGAGCGATGGTCGACGGCGGTCTTGCTGTAGACCTTCGCTGTCTGTGGCTTGAACCCGGGCTTCTCGATCTTCAGCGTCAGCGTGCTGAAGCCCATCACCTTCACCATCGTAGGACTCGTCCCCGCGCGATGGCCATCGATCGAGACGACCGCGCCTGAAGGCTGGGTCTCGACGAACAAGTTGTGCGTCGGGCGCACCAGCGTGACATCGAACGCGTCGATACCGTCACCGCTCGCGGTCTGCTTCGGGGTCACGAACTTCTCGGCCGGCGCGTAGCGCGGATGCGAGACCTCGATCTTGCGCTTCGTGCATGGTCCCGCGACGGTGAGCGGCGACGGGCCGACGGGCTCGCCATCGACGCTGATCATCGAACCGGCGGGCGTCGCCGAGATCGCGATCTTGCACGGTCCCTTGCCGATGATCTGCGTGGCACTCGATTCCTCCGGAGCAGGCTCGGCCGGGGAGTCGGTCGTCGTATCGGCGACCGGCGTGTCGCCGTGTGCGGGCTCGATCGCGACGACCGATCGGGTGTGCTCGGTGTTCGAGGCGACGAGTTGCGGCTTCGCAGGCTCGGTACTCGCAACCTTCGGCGTGCGACCACCCTGCGACGCGGCGATCAGCGCGATCGCGATCGTCGCGGTCGCGATACCGCCGATCACCATCCAGCGCTTGCGATGCCACTGGCGCTCGACCGAGCGATACGACTGGACCGGAAAGGCATTCGAGGGGTGCGGGGTCGGCGCCTGGATGTCGTAGGCACCCGACGCGTGCGTGCGCTGATCGTAGGACGGGTAGTGTGGAGCGAGCTCGGTCGCGGGTGCATGACTCTGGGGGGTGAGCTCGAGCTCCGCGAGCGACGGCGGCGGCACGTTCGTACTCGGTAGCGTCGAGACCACCGAGGGTTCGTGGTCGACGTCGGGCTCGAGCATCTCGGCGGTCTCGCTCGAGATCCACGCGGCCTTGCGGGGGACGTCCAGCGATCCCGTCGTGGAGTGAGCGCGCATCTTCGCGAACAACGGCGGGGGCGGGGGCGTCGGCGGCAGCGCCGGCGGTGCGGGTTGCGTGAGAGGGATGGCCATCCGCTCCGCGATATCGGTCGCGGTCTGCAACGTATCCGGCGGCACGGTGCGCGGCGGTGGTTGCGCGCGCGAGCCGAACCGCAACTGACCCGAGGGCACGAACGCCGACGCGCCCATCGGTGGCGTGAGCTTGTTGACGACGAGCTGGTTCGTCGGCGGCAGCGTCCCCAGCGCCGGACCATGAGCAACCTGCTGCTGGACGCTGGTCCGGCGCGGCGCGAGCAGTGGCGGCGCGATCACGGGATCCACCGGATCCTCGACCACCGGCTGTTCCGGGAAGAAGTTGCCAGTCTCCTCGTAGAGCGTGCAATCGACAAAGCCCGCGAGCGACTTGTCGTCGATATTCATCAGCGGATTCGCGGGCAGCACGAGCTCGGATCCCGGAGTCCGTTCGCCGTCGATCGGATCGGTCGCGACCGGGCGCTTCGCGATCACCACGACAGGCATCATCGAAGCCACCGGCGTGGGCGTGTCTGCGAGCGCTTCGCGCGCGAACAACATCCGATCGAAGATCGGTTCGCTCTCGCTCGCGAGCTTCTTGATCCCGAGCTTGAGCCCCGGACGACCGAAGGGGTTCTGCGGCGTCGCCCAGCTCTCGAGCACGACGCCGACTCCGCGCAGCGCCGGCGAGTCATCGGCGAGATCGATCGAGAACGGTGTCTCGAGACCGATGGTGCGCGGTGTCAGCGTCGAGATAAAAACTGTCTGCGTGTCACAGAAGCGGTGAAACGTCGCCACGAATTGATCGAGCGTCAGGCAACGCGTCGCAATACGCAGACCTCTGGTCTTGAGCGCTACCACCGACAACCATTGTAAGGAGAGAGCGAGACGATCGCGATGGGTGCAAAACGCCGCCCGAGACTCACATGTGATACCTACGAATTCATGCATGCAGCGCGCGGCGCGGTGTTTGTAATAGCTGCGTTGCTCGGACCGGTGTCGGCGTTTGCCGGCGACGCACCCCCGGTTGGCAACACCGATCCCGGTGCGGCAACTCCCGGCACTCCGGTCGAAGTGCCGGGGCAGGTGCTCGAGCCCGAGAAGCGAGCCCCCCAGATGCGCAAGGCCACCGAGCCTGCGTTCGTCTGGCTGCCCTACGGTTTCGTGCGGCTCCAGTACATCGCGGTGCAAGACGATCCGAACGTCGCGTTCGTCGGGCGCGACGATGGCTTCGAGCTCCAGAACGCGCGCGTCGGGTTCGTCGGCAAGCTCGCAGACAAGGCCGCGGTCACGATCGCTATCGATGGCGCTGTCGACGAGCGCGCGCAGGTCAACTCGCCGGATGGCAAGTTGAAGGTCGGCCTCAGGGATGCGTACGGAGATGTCGTGCTCTCGGGGCACGCGGTCGCGCGCGCCGGCTACTTCCAGGCGTGGGTCGATCCGGAGGCGTTCGTTCCCGATACGGCGCGCGAGCTCGTCGATCATCCGATCGAGAGCCGCGGCATGCGCGCGACCGAGGGCTATCAGACGCCCGGGCTCACGCCCGGTCGTTCGCTCGGCGTCGCGATCCATCTCGACCCCGCGTACCTGCTCGGCGAACCGACGAAGGTCGAGGCGCCCGCCTTCGGTGTCGAGGTCGCGATCCAGAACGGCGCCGACGAGTTCGCCTCGAACAACGACAACAACCTGCCGGCGGTCTCGCTCGCGGCCGCGGCGCGCTTGCCGCACGACACCTGGTTCGTCGTCGCGGGGCGCTGGAATGCGCGGTCGACCGGCGACCTGCCGTTCCGCCGTGACGAGACCGATTATCAGGGCACCGTCGGCCTCCACATGACCGCCGGTCCGATCTCGATCGGCGCGGGCTTGGTGCTCGTCCACACGACGTTCGATTCGACCGGCGGTCCCGCGCAGAACGCGTACGGCGGTCACGCGCAGGCCATGATCACGATCCCTGCATCGCTGCCGTTCGCGGTCGGCTATCGGTTCGGCGTGCTCGATCCGTCGGACCTGATCGTCACCGACCGCGTGATGGAGCACACGCTCGGCGCGGTGCTCGGCGTGCCATCGTACCGCATGCGGTTCCAGCTCCAGGTCACGCACGTCGCCGAGCAAGCGGCGCGCGACCTCACGAATGATCGCGTGCAGCTCGCCGCGGAGGTCTCTTTGTGAAGCTGCTCGCGCTCGTCGTGCTCGCGGCGTGCACCGGTACGACCGCGCCTCACTCGCGCGCGCAACGGATCGGCAAGCTCGAGGAGGCGATCGGCGGCCCGCACGCGATCGGGCAGGTCGGCGATTGGTTGCTCGAGAACGATCAGGTCCGGTTCGTGATCGCCGACAAGGGCGTCGGGCGCGTCAACACCACGTTCGGCGGCACGCTGGTCGACGCCGATCTCCAGCGTATCGGTGCGCAGGCGACCGCCTCGGGCAACGACGAGATGGCGGAGCTGCTCCCGGGGTTCGTGTTCACGGTGATCAACCCGACGAACGTGTGCGTGCCCACGCTCCAGGGCGCGTGCCCGACCAGCCCCGATCAACCGCTCGCTGACGGCAATGACGGTCGCGCGGCCGAGGTGCTCGTCACCGGCGTCGGCGGCGATCTGTTCGAGATGGTCGCGCTGCTCAACACCGGCCTCGTCGGTCCGACGGCGTCGCTCGAGATGAGCCAGCTCTACAAGCTCGAGCCCGGCAAGAAGTACGTCACGATCGAGACGACGATCCACAACACCTCGACCGGTCAGCATCCGTTCCCGTATCTCGATCCGACCCAGCTCGACGGGCTGCTCGGCAGCAACATCCCGGGCATCTCGAACATCCAGTTGTCGGCGCCGCTCGGCCAGTTTCCGTTGATGGGGGGCGAGCAGAGCTTGTTCGCGCCCGGGACGAGCGGCTTCAACGTCCAGTTCTCGATCTCGGACAGCTACACGACCGGCACCGGGTTCCCGGCGTTTCCCGGGCGCGTCGTCGATTATCTCGCGAGTCGTGGTCCGGGCGTCTCGTACGGCCTCGCGCTCACGGATTCTCCCGATAACTACGTCAACGCGTTCGCGAGCGGTTACCCGGGCCAGGACGTCTCGGCGCACGCGATGTTGCTGCCGTTCGAGTACGCCGGCGTGACCGGTGCGTACATGTTCAACCCGCCGAAGATCCTCGCGCCTGGCGAAGCGCGCACCTACACCTCGTACTTTATCGTGGGCAGAGGCGATGTGGGCTCGGTCTACGACTCGGTGCTCGATCTGCGCGGCACCGCGAGCGGCACGTTCGGCGGCCAGGTCATCGACGAGCTGTCGTCGGTCGGGGTCGCCGGCGCGCGCGTGATCGTCTTCGATGCGACTGGGACCAAGTATCTCGACGAGCTCGACACCGACGCGAGCGGAAACTTCCTCGGTCATCTTCCGGCTGGCATGTATCGCTACCTGGTCTCGAAGGACGACCGGATCGCAGCCGCGATGGATAGCAGCGGCAAGATCACGGCGACGCCCCAACCGTTCACGATCGCTGTCGATGCCAAGACCGGCGTGCTCGTCCAGATGCACGCGCCGGCGACGATCGTGGTCGCCGCGGTCGACGAGCTCGGTCGCCACGCGCCGGTCAAGATCCAGCTGATCGGGCACGACGCGCGGATCAATCCGGCGACCGGCCCGGTCGATGGTCGCGACATCCTCTACTCGCTCGCGCTCGGCGAGCGCGTCCGAACGACCGCGTTCGACGGCACCGATCGGTACGTCGAGAACGCCTGGTGGACCACCGATGGTCACCTCGAGGCCGCGGTCCGGCCTGGCACCTACGACCTCGTCGTCACGCGCGGTCCCGAGTACGAGATCGCGACGAAGACCGTGACCCTCAAGGCCGGCGCGTTCGAGACCGCGACGCTCCAGCTCACGCGCTCGTTCTCGACCCCGGGCTGGATCGCGGGCGACTTCCACATCCACAGCGCACCCTCGACCGATTCGGGCACCCCGATCATCGATCGCGTGACGAGCTGCGCGGCCGAAGGCCTCGATGTCGCGGTCGCGACCGATCACAACTACATCACCGATTACGCGCCCGTGATCGCGAGCGCGAAGCTCGATACCTGGCTGCTCGGCATCCCGGGCATGGAGTTGACCACCTTCGAGATGGGGCACTTCAACGGCTATCCGCTCAAGGTCGATCCGGGCTCGACGCGCGGCGGCGAGTTCGTGTGGCAGAAGCAACCGCCGCAGAAGTTGTTCGATCAACTGCGCAAGCTCGCGGTCGATCCGATCCACTCGATCGTCCAGGTCAACCATCCGCGCCAGACCGTGCTCGGCTACTTCGCGCAGTTCTTCGTCGATTCGGCGACCGCGGAACCGTACGCACCGACCGGCATCCTCGGCGTGTTCTCGCCGTACGGCGACGAGTTCTCGGCCGCGAACTACTCGGTCGATTTCGACGCGCTGGAGCTGCTCACGGGGCGCAAGATCGAAGACGTCCACACGTTCGTCGCTCCGAATCCGCTGCCGGCCGGACCGTTTCCCGATCCGCAGCCCGTGCCGGGACAGATCGTCGTGGGCAAAGATGGCCGACCGACGTTTCCGGGCACGGTCGAGACCTGGTTCTCGATGCTCGATCGAGGCCTGCGCACGACCGGCATGGGGACCTCCGATAGCCATCACCTCCTCGGTGACGAGCCGGGGTACGCGCGCACGCTGCTCTACGTCGGCGACGGCAAGGATGTGCCCGGTGCGTACTCGCGCGACGACGTGATCGGCGCGATCAAAGCGCACCACACGATCGTCACGAACGCGCCGTTCATCGACATGAAGATCGGCACCGCGATGCCCGGCGATCAGATCTCGTTACCGGGTGCGGTCTCGGTCGCGATCCACGTTCGCTCGCCCTCGTGGGCACCTGTGAGCCGGCTCGTCGTGTACTCGAACAGCAAGGTTGTCAGCGACATGCCGATCACCACCGGTACTGATTTCACGACGACCGTTCCGTTCACCCCGACGAGTGACGCGTGGGTCGTCGCCGAGGTCAGGGGCACGAGCAACATGTTCCCGATCAACTCGCCGACCGAGTTCCCGCCGCTCGATATCTCTTCGATCATCACCGCGCTCGCCTCGGGCCTCGATCTCTCGTCGCTGCCGTTCGCGTCGAACTTGAAGCCGCTGCAGCTCCATTACTCGAAGCCGTACGCGATCACGAATCCGATCTGGATCGACACCAACAGCGATGGCCAGTTCACGCCGCCGAAGCCGCCATTCGCGACGCGCAAGGCGCCGGCGGTCACGACGCATCCGGACGTCAGAGCCCAATTTGACTCGCTGCCGGACGTGTCGCAGTGAAGCTCGTGGCTATTGCAGTAGCCAGCTGGCTGGCAGCCGCGCCTGCCTGGGGTCACACCTTCCCGCCGAACCGAACGGTCGTCGTTCAGGTCGAAACCTGCGAGCTCGTGGTGATGGTGGGCTATCGCCCAGGCTCGGGTGAGGCGACTCAAACGATCTTCGCGCGTGCGGCCAACTCACCGAAATCCCACGAGGTCGGGTCGTTACGCGACGTGTTAGGAGCCACCGCGATGGCACCGCTCACGGTCGCGATCGATGGCCACGCCCTGGTGCCCACGAGTGTCCGCGCGAAGATCGGCGTGGAGCCAGGCGGTGCTCGACCGATGGTGGTCGTGCTCGTGACGTATTCGCTAGCGCCGGGTCACACGCTCGCGATCAGCTCCGCGGACTCGCGCAACACCCGGATCTCTTGGCAAGATCGAGCGAGTGGTCGGGTCGATCTCGTCGGTGCCCCGACGCAAGACCACTGGTTCGACGGCGTGGCCTCTTTCTTGCTGAACCTGTCTCCATCATGGGGACCTTCAGCATGCGCCATACCCTCTTCGCAGCGTTGACCCTGATCACCGCGTGTGCGGATCACGCGTATGACCCGAACGGGCAAGCGATCGATCCGAACGCTCCCAAGATCCACATCACCTCTCCCGATCGCGGCGCGATCGCGGGCGACGTCCACAGCGTGACGGTCACCGGCACTGCATCGGATGACACCGCCGTCGCCACGGTGACGGTCAACGGCGTGCCGGCCGCGCTCGCCGCGGACGGCACCTGGACCGCCGAAGTGCCGGTCGTGCCGGGCACGAACCTCCTCCACGCGATCGCGACCGACGCCAGCGCCAACACCGGCAAGGAGTCGCGCTCGGTCTCGGCCGGCCCGATGTCGCCCGTGGCGATGCAGGTTCCGCAAGCACTCACCGCCGCGCTGTCGGCGCAGACGTTCGATGCGATCGGTCGCGGCGCCGCGGGCTACATCAAGACGGCGGACCTTACCGCCGTCATCGCGCCGTCGAACCCGGTGATCAACGTCGGCGCGCCGAACGGTCCCGATTGCCTCTACGGTCAGGGCAGCATCACGAGCATGACGGTTGGCGATGCCAACATCACGCTCGCGCCGCAGACCGGGGGCTTGTACCTCTCGGCCGAGCTCACGAACGTGCACATCGGCATGCACCTGACGTACGCCGCGGCCTGCATCAACGGTAGCCGCGACATCACGATCGCTGCCTCCAAGGTCGCGGTCTCGGGGAACATGACGGTCGGCATCTCGGCGACGAAGGACTTCGCGATCGCGCTCGCCAATCCGAACGTCAGCATCACGGGCCTCGATCTCGAGCTCGGTGGCATTCCCGGCGCGATCGTCGACCTCTTGCACATCGACACCGCGCTCGGCCCGATCCTCGGCTGGGCGGTCGAGAAGTTCGTCGCCCCGATGGTGGGCAAGTCGCTCTCCGGCCTGTCTCAGACCAAGACCATCACGGTGTTGAAGTCGCAGGTCGACATCAGCGTGAAGCCCTCGAAGCTGACGTTCTCGAGCGATGGCGCGCTGATCAACCTCGACACCTCGATTCGTGCCCACGGTGACTCTGGCAAGTTCGTGTTCGTCAACAACCTCGTCCCTGCGATGGACCTCACGCACGGCTTCACGCTCGCCGTGGCCGATGACGCGGCGAACCAAGCGCTCGCCAGCCTGTGGTCGGCGAAGGGCCTCGACGACACCATCGACCTCAAGAACAGCTCGTATGGCGACGTCGGCACGCTCTACGACTCCGTCGAGATCTCGGCGCTCGGTCAGCCGTTCGTCGACGCGAGCAACACCGCGAACGGCCTCGTGCTCACGATCGGTGACCTGATGGCCACGTTCAAGAACGGTGGCCAGGTCGCTACCGAAGCCGCCATCAACGCGCAGGTCGGCCTCAAGGTCACCACCGGCACCGACGGCACGCTCAAGTTCGACGTCGGCACGCCGACCACGTACGTCGACGTCCTCGACGAGGGTGTCGAAGGCGCCAACCAGCTCTCCAACGCGCAGTTCGAAGCGATCACCTCGTTCGCTCTGGCTCGGGTTATCTCGGTCGGTTCGGCCTCGCTCGGCTCCATCCCGCTGCCCTCGATCGGCGGCGTCGGTATCACCGACATCGCCATCAACCCCCAGACGGGTTACCTGGTCGTCAACGGCGACGTCCAGTAGTCGTAGTAGGACAACGCGCTGCGTTTACAGCTAGGTAGGTTTCATCACAGGCGGGAGGGAGCGAGCTTGACCCGATCGACGGGGCAAGCGACCTTCGCTCGAGGGCCTAGCGATGAAACCGATTATTTACTTTCGGCGGTGGTTCGTCGTGATCGTCGCGATCGCGATCGCGTCGGGTTGCAGCGGCAGCGGATGTAGCGGCTGCGGGGTCGAGCCGATTCCCGGTGGCTTCGCCCTCGGCAAGCGCACCACGAACGCGGGCCAGGTCCGGCTCTCCACGAGCGGCATCGCGAAGATCACGGCGGATCCCGCCGCCGTCCTGGGGCCGTTGCTCGGTACGGGCAGCGGCGGCACGGTCGAGTTCCCGGTGCCTTCGTCGTGCAGCGGCACCAAGATCTGTTGCGACGACAACAACCAGCCGATCGCGAACTGTGGCCCGGTCGACATCGATCTCGGTCAGCACCCTGGAGACAGCGCTCGCTTGACGATCCAGCCGAGTGGCTCGACCGCGCTCGCGGTGACGATCAACGCCCGCGTGAAGACCAAGAACCCGATCATCGTCGAGATCTCGGGCGCGCACTGCAAGATCGCGATCGACACCAACGGCAATCCGACGCCACCGGATCTCCAGATCGTCACGACGATCACGTTCAGCCAGGACGCGAATAACGTCACGGGCATCAAGGCGAGCAGTACGACGATCAATAACCTCGCCTCCGGCGACCTCTCGATCACGCCGGTCAATCCACTCAGCGGAGATGCGCTCTGCTACGGGGCAGCGTTCATTCCGACCTCGACGATCACCGGCTTTCTCACCGGCCCGATCGAGAGCGCGATCAACGGCGCGACGTGTAAGTCGTGCGCCGCGCTCGCGGACTGCGCGCCGGGCGCGAGCGCGTGCACGGCCGGCACGTGCATGGTCGCCAGCGCTTGCCAGCAAGAGCTCGGGATCGATGGCCGGATGCGTGGCTCGTCGCTGTTCGGCAGCCTGTCGCCCGGCACGACCGGTGCGCTGGATCTCTACGAGGTCGCGGGCGGCTATGCGATCACGAACGAGGCCGGCGGTGGCGTCTCGCTCGGGCTCCTCGGTGGGATGGAGCCAGGCGGCACGGCGCGCGATCTGTGCGGCCCGGTGGCGACCGAGCCCGCGTTCGTCGCGAGCGTGGGCCGCTCTGCGTACTTCAACGCGAACACGCGTCCGGATACCAATGCCACGTATGACGTCGCGATCGGGCTCCACAAGTCGCAGATCGCGCAGCTCGCGTACGGCGGCTACGAGGGTGGCTTGTTCTGCATCACGATCGGCCACAACACGGTCGCGCAGCTGACGACCGATACCATCGGCCTGCTGTCGCGCTCGCTCGGTAACCTCGTCGAGACCAGCGCGCCGATGGCGATCGGCCTGAGGCCGCAGAGCCCGCCGGTGATGAAGCTCGGCAAGAACACGTTCACCGAGAGCGGCACGACACGCACGCTCACCGATCCGCTGCTCGACATCACGTTCTCGGCGATGGAGATCGATTTCTTCGCCGAGGTCGACAACCAGTACATCCGGGTGTTCACGGTCGTTGCCGATGTCCATCTCCCGGTCGGCCTCGATGTCGGCGCAGCGGGCACGCTCACGCCGGTGCTCGGCAATGTCTCGAATGCCTTCACGAACGTCTCGGTCAAGAACGCCGATGCGGTGACCGAAGCGCCCGCGGACCTCGCGGCGCTGTTCCCGACGCTGCTCAACCTCGTCCTGCCGCAGCTCTCGGGCGGGCTCTCGCCGATCTCGCTGCCGGCGCTCGGCGGACTGTCGCTCTCGGTGATCGATCTCACCTCGGTCGACGACACCGACAACGACGGCGCGGGCGACTTCCTCGCGATCTACGCGAACCTCGTGCCGACGACGATGGCCGCCGAGCACGTCTCGACGACGTTCGATGTCACCTCGATCGACGCGGTCGATCCCGAGGTCGCCAAGACGCCCGCGCGCTGGCGCGACACGCGGCCGCCGGCCGTCACGCTGGCGCTCGGAGCGCTCCGTTCGACAGGACAGCCCGAGACCGGTGCACTCGAGTTCCAGCTCCGGATCGATGACGGGAGCTGGACCGCATGGAGCGCGAACGCGCGCCCCGTGCTCGCATTGCCGCAGTTCTTCCTGCCCGGGATCCATCACATCGAAGCGCGTGCGCGCTTGAAGGGGCAGCCCGATTCCGCCGATCCGTCGCCTGCGAAGCTCGCGATCCCGATGGGGACGAGCCTCGTGCCGACCACGTACGCGGCACCAGCGGATCCAGCCGAGCCCAAGGATGTTCCGTTCCACGGCTCGAGCGATACGCAAGGATGCGCGTGCAACAGCAGCGGCGGTGCCGGTGCGGCCGCGCCGTTCGGGCTCTTGCTGCTCGGCATGGTGGTGCCGTGGCGACGCCTGCGCCGTCGCGCTCGTGCTGTCTCGCACAGCGCGCTGCGTCTGGGGCCGCTCGTCTGGCTCGCGGCGCTCGCGTGCGTGCCCGGTTGTTCCTGCGGCTCCAAGCCGTGTGGCGATACGACGTGCATGGATGGCACGCAGACCGGATCGATCGGCCGCTGGACGAGCATCGCGGGCGATGACAAGCGCGTGCTCGTCGCGACCTACGACTCGACGTTTGGCGATCTCGTGATCGCGGATGTCACCGACGCGACGAAGGTCACCTACAAGAGCATCGATGGCGTGCCAACCGACATGACGCCGACGTACGATCCGAGCACGTGGCGCGGTGGCATCGTCGACGCGGGTGCGAAGATCGGCGCGTATACCTCGATCGCCCTCGCTGACCACGAAGGTCACGTCTCGTACCAGGACCGCGACCTCCATCAGCTCAAGTACGCGAGCGAGGACGCGAGCGGCAACTGGACCAGCTATGTCGTCGATGCTGGTCACGGCGAGCAAGTGGGTTTGTTCACGTCCCTCGTGATCGATAGCAGCAAGCAGCCGGTGATCGCGTACATGGCGCTTGGCGTCGACGACGGCATGGGCCATCGCACGAGCGAGCTCCGGATCGCACGCGGCGCTTCGCCGACGCCAGGTCCGACCGATTGGGTGATCAAGGCGATCGCGAGCACGCCCGCCTCGTGTGCCGGGATGTGCGGTAGCGAGGCGTGTATCGCGGGTGCGACGAGCACCGATCCGCAGGTCTGTGTCGCGGCGACGACCGACTGCACGCCGGCATGTGCGGCCGGCGCCGTGTGCAGCACGGGCACGTGCGCGACCGTGGTGGCCGCGTCGATGCTCGATGATCTGCCGAGCGGGACGGGCCTGTTCACCAAGCTCCTCGTGCTCGGCGATGGCCGGCTCGCGGTGGTGTTCTACGATCGGGTGCGGCGCGCGCTCGTCCTCGATGCCGAGACCGGGACCGGCACGAGCACGTTCGTCGAGACGATCCTCGACGGCAATGTCGCGGGCGCGGATCGCGGCATGTGGGCGAACGCGGTGCTCGCAGGCGATGGCACCGTCCACGTCGCGTATCAGGACGCGCTGGCCGATCAGCTGATGTACACGACCTGGAACGGGACGGCCGGTACTCCCGAGATCGTCGACGATGGCGTACGCGCGGGCGACCGCACGCACCCCGTCGGTCAGGCCGCCTCGATCTATCTCGCGAGCGGCGCGCCGACGATCGCGTATCAAGACGCGCTGACCTCGGACGTCTACCTCGCGCAGAAGGGCGCGACGTGGTCGACCAATCCGATCGCGCAGGGGCCGCTCCTCGACGGGTTCTCGATCGCGGCGACCACGGCGCACGGCGCGCCCGTGATCGTGTGGGAATCGAAGGATCCGCACGCGACCGCACCCCTCCAGATCGGCACGCTCGCGGTCAAGCCGCAGTAAGACGTTCGCGCTACTTCGTGCCGTCGCCGGCCGGCGGTGCATCGCCCGGCTTGACCGCGAACGACTTCAAGAAGCCGCCGACCTCGGCATCGAGGTTTTCGGACTTGGTCAGCGCCATCAAGCCGACCATCGTGTTGTGCGGCTTGTCGAACGCGAGCCGGACCTCGATCCGCATGTCGTTGCCCTGGAGCGAGGCCTTGCCGATGGCCTGCCGACCCGCGAGTCCGCCGACGTCGAAGTCCTTGTCCGAGGTCATCGTCGCGCCCATCGCCTTGAACATGCCGTCGCGCGCTTCGTGCAGCCCCTTCGGGATGTCGTAGGGCACGTTGCGCGGAATCGGCAACACGATCAGGCCGTACGCTTCGGTCTCGCCGATCGACGCGATCGCCATCAAGCCGTGGAGCTTGATGCCACCAGCGGTGCTCTGATCTTGCGGCTGGACCTTCGGCGTCGATTGGAATGTCGCTTCGTACGCCTTGTCGCGCAGCGTGTACGAGCCGACCTTCTCGACCAGCTCGAAGTCGAGAGCACCGGCCGGCGACACGCGCTCGGCGCTCGCATCCGGCGGCGCCATCTTCTCGACGGCGACCGGCGTCGTGGTCGGCTTGGTGACCTCGGCCGAGCCCTTGGTCGACGCGGGTGCGACCGCCTTGTCACATCCACTGGCGGTGGCAGCGACGTCAGCGACGGCGAAAACGGAGATCAGAAACAGTCGGCGTGAATTCATGGAAGCGCCCCTCAGCAACGTGTGTGCCGGACCCTAACCGATGAGGGTTGCTGGACGCACGCACGAGTTGCACCTGATGCACTCACCGGTGCATGGCAGGTGCGGTAGCTTCGCGACGTGGCCGACCTCACGACATATGCCCTCGACGGCGCGACCGCCGTCATCACGATGGACGATGGCAAGGCGAACGCGCTGTCGACCGAGATGCTCGATCAGCTGACGGCCGCGCTCGATCGCGCCGAAGGAGAGGCCAAGGCGATCGTGCTCGCCGGACGGCCCGACAGGTTTTGTGCGGGCTTCGATCTCAAGGTCATGATGAGCGGCCCCGCGAATGCGGTCGCACTCCTGACCAAGGGTGGCGAGCTGTTGATGAGGCTCTACGCAGCGAAGCTGCCGCTGGTGATCGCGTGCACCGGTCACGCCCTCGCGGGTGGGGCGCTCGTCCTGCTCACCGGTGATCTACGGATCGTCTCGGCCGGCGCGTTCAAGATCGGGCTCAACGAGGTCTCGATCGGGTTGCCGGTGCCGGTGCTCGCGATGGAGCTCGCGCGCGATCGCTTGATCAAGCCGGAGCTCGATCGCGCGACGCTGATGGCGCAGATCTACAATCCCGACGAGGGGCTGCGGGCCGGCTGGGTCGACAAGGTCGTGCCGGCGAGCGAGCTGCTCGCCACCGCCAAGGCCGAAGCCGCGCGCCTCGGAGCGCTGCCGAGCCAGGCGTTCCGCGCGACCAAGCAGCGCCTGCGCGGCGCGACGATCGCGACGATCCGCACGGGCATGAAGACCGACCTCGAGACGTTGATGACTCCGCAGTAACGGGCGCGTGCTAAGAATCGTCGGTGCGCCTCGCCCACTGTTCGGATCTCCACCTGCTCTCGCACGACGGAGCAGGGTGGGCCAAGCTCGCCAACAAGCGCTGGATCGGCGCCGCGAACCTCCTGACCAATCGTAGCCGGCACTATCACGTGGCGGCGTTCGAGCAGATGGTCGCGGATCTCAACGCCGAGCGGATCGATCACGTGTTGTGCACGGGCGATGTCACGAACCTCGCGCTCGCCCAGGAGTTCGAGTTCGCGCGCGCGATGTTCGACAAGCTCGAGCTCGGGCCCGACAACGTCACCGTCATCCCCGGTAACCACGATGCGTACGTCGCCGAAGGCGTCGGCTTGTTCGCGCGGATCTTCGCGCCGTATCACCGCACCGACGCCGGCTGGGAGTGGCCGGAGAGCGACAATCCTGATGACAAATGGCCGATCGTCCGCGTGCGCGGCGAGCTCGCGCTCGTCGGCGTGACCACCTCGCGGGCGACGCCGTGGTTCACGGCGTACGGCAGGGTCGGGGAGGTCCAGCTCCAGCGACTTCGCGAAGTATTGGCCGATCCCCGGCTCGCCGGAAAAACCCGGGTCGTCGCGATCCACCATCCGCCCGCCGGTAAGGCCGCAGCGAACAAGATTCGGGGACTCCGCGACTACCAGGAGTTCGCCCAGGTGATCGGTGAATCTGGTGCAGCGCTGATCGTTCATGGCCACGAACATCGCGATATGGCGGAGGAGATTGCCGGTCCGACGGGTCCGGTCCCGGTCCGCGGAATCGCCTCGGGGACCTACGAGCACGACAAGCCACACCGCACCGCGCGGTACCGAGTGTTCGAAATTGAACGTGGCGTGATCACCTCAGATCACGTCCGTGTGTGGCGCCGTGGCGACAGCCGTTTCGAGGCAGAACCTGGAACGACTCAGCAATCTAACTATGGAACTTGACAATGGTTTGGTGCGTGATTTAACTGCGCCAAGCGATGACCGATGACCTAACCAACGCCGCGTCGATCGAGGCCGCAGATCAGCAGTACGTGATGCGCCCGTGGCCTCATCCGGCCGGCGAGCCCGTCATCATCGCGAAAGCGAGCGGCTGCACGATCACGGACATTCACGGCAAAGAGTATCTCGACCTCACGGCCGGCTACTTCGTGAACAATGCCGGCCATTGCCATCCGCGCATCGTCGAAGCCGCGACCAAGCAGCTTCATCAAGTGCTTCAGGTGTCGGGCAAGCACGGCACCGTCGCGGTCGTGAAGCTCGCGAAGCGCTTGATCGAGCTGGGCCCCAAGTCGCTCAACAAAGTCTTCTTCTCGACAGGGGGCTCGGAGGCGAACGAGTTCGCACTCAAGCTCGCGCGTCAGGGCACCAAGAAGACCGACGTCGCGTACCTCGAGAATGGCTATCACGGCCTCACGATCGGCGCGCTCGAAGTCACCGCGAGCGAGAAGTATCGCGAGAGCGCGGGCAAGCCGATGGGCCCCGAGAACTACGCGATCCCGAACGCGTACTGCTATCGCTGCAAGTTCAGTCCGGACAGCTGCGCTACGCAATGCCTCGACGGCGTCGAAGCCACGCTCGATGCGCGTCCGAAGACCGCCGCGATCATCGCCGAGATCATCCAGGCCGTCGGCGGCCTCGCACCGCCGCAGAAGTGGTGGGACCGGGTCGACAAGATTCGCAAGGCGCGCGGCATCCTCCTGATCGCCGATGAAGTGCAGACCGGCCTGGGACGTACCGGCAAGATGTTCGCGGTCGAGCACTACGGCCTCGAGCCGGAGATCATGACCGGCGGCAAGGGCCTCTCGGGCGGCGTCGGTTCGCTCGCGGCCACCATCGCGTCGGATGCGCTGGTGAAGAACTTCTTCGGTGGCACCACGCCGACCAACGGCGGCAACGCGGTCTCGGCCGCCGCCGGCCTCGCGCTGATCGAGACGCTCGAAGCCGAGAAGCTCGTCGACCACTGCGCGACGATGGGTCGCTACTTCACCGAGGCCGCGTGGGCACTGCGCGATCCGTGGATCGGCGTCGTGCGGTTCACGGGCCTGCTCGGCGGCATCGAGCTCGTGGCGAACCGCGACAGTAAAGAAGTGCTCGGCAAGGGCGCGATCGCCAAGATCAAGGACGGCCTCCACGCGGCCGGCATGTTGATCACGATCTCGGGCCTCTATGGCAACTGCCTGCGGCTCCAGCCGCCACTGTCGGTCACGCCGGCGCAGATCGACCAATTCATCGGGGCACTGCGCACCGTGTTGAATTCGGTCCGGTCCGCGAGCTAGTTCGTACTAGAGTCGCGGCGTCTCATGAACCTGTTCGCCTTCCGCAAACAGCTCGATCGGCTGATTCACCCGATCGTCGCGGCGCTCGCAAAGCTGCCGATTCACGCGAACGCGTGGACCGCTTTCGGTGCCGCCCTCGGCCTGATCGGCGGTGTCGTGCTGTTCAAGGGCTGGTGGTGGACCGGCTTCGTGCTCCTGATGGTGCGCGGCCTGGTCGATCACATCGACGGCTACAAGGCGCGCAACTTCAACCAACGCTCGACCTTCGGCGCGGTGATGGATGATGTCTGCGACCGCTGGGTCCTCGGCATCATGTATGCGGGCGGCTGCTTGCGGCTGTCGTACGACTATCCGCACGTGCTCGTCGTGCTCGGTTTCGGAATCACCGGAGCGCTGACCAACGTCATCATCAAGCTCTCGATCTATGCCGAGAGCCAGCAAGACGTGTGGCGAGAGAAGGGCAAGATCGGTCATCCGATCGACGTGGTCGGCCTCTTCGGCTCGGCGGAATTCCTGATCTACTACGGCGCCGGCGTGCTGTTCACCGCGCTCCTCGACGATCCGCGGCCGCTGCTCGCGGGTTGCTGGGCGGTCGCGATCATGAGCCACGTCTCGCTGCTCCAGCGCGTGCGGTTCGCGTGGAAGCGCTACCGGTTCGTCGATCCGGGGCTCGCCGAAGACGAAGCGAGCAGCTGACCGTGGCTGCGGTTGCAGAGCTCAGCACACCCCGCGTGGTGTCGCCGTGGAATCCCGCCAACGCGGTGACCGCGTCGCGGTACTTCACGTTGCCGTTCTTCCTGTGGGCCGTGCACAACGGCTACCATCAGTGGGCGACGCTGTTCATGCTCGCGTGTGGCCTGCTCGACAAGGCCGACGGCGCGGTTGCGAAGATCTTCAATTGCCGGAGCGCGTTCGGCGAGCTGTTCGACGCGATCACCGATGCGATCTGCTACGGCTTCGGGCTGATCGTCGTCGCCGCGTACGGCTGGGCGCCCGCGATTCCGGTGATCGCGGTGATCACGCTCGGCGCCGCGAACACGATCATGCGAGCGATGTACGTGAAGCGGGCAGGGCGCACGACGAACTACAAGTCGTACGCGATGGAGCGGCTCGTCGCGTACACCGGCTATCTGATCGGCTTCGCGACCGCCGGGTTCTCGGTCACGTTCTTCTACTGGCTGTTCGTACCGATCATGCTCGTGATCATCGGTTACGACGCCAAGCGCATGTTGATCGATCCTATTCCACCGGCCTCCGGGGCGATGCCATGACCGATCCGATGACTCCGAACCAGTTCCTGTGGTTTCTCACGCTCGCGACCGGCGGCGTGTCGGCCCTGTGGTTGCTCTGGGACATCTCGAATCTTCGCAAGGCGCTGAAGCTCGATATGACCGTGCCCGGCAACCGCGACAAGCGATTCGGGTTCTCGATCGGGCTCGTGATCGCCACGCTCGGCATCGTCGGTTCGGCACGCGCTCAGGGCTGGATCTAGCTATCCTAGCCAGCGATGAAACGCTGGATAGGTGTGGTGGTCGCGATCGCGGTAGCCGCGGCGATCGCGGTCGCAGGCCCGAAGCCGAAGCTCACGCCGAAGCCGGTCGCGGGCGCGACGGTCGCGGGCCAGCCCACGCCCGACGAGAGAAAGCAGCTCGACGAGCTCGGCACTCAGCTCGTCCAGCTCCAGGCCAAGCAGGCCTTGCTGCCCGCGCTCAAGCTCGCGAGGCAACTGGTCGAGCTCGAGAAGAAGATCTACGGCGAGGACTCGCACCAGGTCCGCTACCGCAAGAACACCGTGGCGACGCTCCTGACCTCGAGCGGCGACTTCAACGGCGCGTATGCGGTCTACAAGGAGAACCTCGACGCGGCGGAGCGCATCGACCCCGAGTCGCGCGACGTGCAGGCCTCGATCATGAACGTGTCGAGCGCGCTGTGGACGATGAACAAGCTCGAGGAGGCCGAGCCGTACATCCAGCGCGCGCTCGCGCTGACCAAGAAGCTCGATGGGGAGAAGTCGTCGATCTACATCGCCGAGCTCACCACCTACGCGGCGTATCTCCAGATCCATAACGAGTACGCCGCGGCCCAGCGCATCTACGAACAAGCGCTCGCGATCACCGAGACCACGGCGAAGAGCGATGCCGATCCGGCCTTGCTCTCGGCACTACAGCGGCTCGCAACCATCTACTGGCAGACGAACCAGCGGCCGAAATCGATCGTGCTCTACAACCGCGTGATCGCTGCCACCAACGCGATGCCCGATGCCCAGGTCGGGACCAAGGCCGGCACGATGTGGGGCGCGGCGATGCAGTACCACTTCGGCGGACGCGACGATCTCGCCAAGCCGCTGCTCGCGAAGATCGTCGACCTCTACACCAACGACATCGCGAGGCTGGAGAAGGACAAGCCCGACGATCCGATGCTGACGGTTGACCTCGTCATGCTCGCCTACAACTATCGCAACCTCGACGATCTCGCGAACGCGCGGATGATGTTCGAGCGGGCGGTCGCGCGCGACGTCAAGAAGCAGGGCTGGTCCGCGTACCTCGCCTCGCTCGCCGAGGTGATACGCGCGCAGGGCCACCCCAAGGAAGCGCTCGCGATGTTCGAGCAGAGCCAGAAGGACATGACGAAGCTCTCCGCGCAGGCGGCGCGCGGCTACGACCTGACCATCGCGGACGTGCTGCGCGAGCTCGGCGAGTACAAGCGCGCCGAGAAGCTGTACCTCGATTACAAGAGCTACGCGGAGAAGCTGTACGGCAAGCATCACCCGATGGTCTCGAGCGTCAACTACCAGCTGTCGTTCGCATACATGGCCGACGGCGACATCGCGAGGGCCGTGCAGGTGCTCGGCGATGCGCTCGAGCTCGCGGAGCACGAGCTCGTCAACGTCCTACGCACCGGCACCGAGACCGATCACGCGATCTACTTCGCGCACAACGGCTACCTGCTCGACTCGGTGATCAACCTCAACGTCGCGCTCGCACCGAAAGATCCGGCTGCGACCCGGCTCGGACTCCTCACCCTGTTGCGCCGCAAGGGCCGCGTCCTCGATGCGGCCGCGGCGAGCATGGCGACGATCCGCTCGAAGCTCTCGCCCGAGGACAAAAAGCTGCTCGACGCACTCGCGAGTGCACGCACCCAGCTCGCGGCGTTGACGGTGGCGGGGCCGACCGCGACGGGTCCGGACGACTTCGCGAAGAGCGTGGCCGGACTCGAGACTCAGATCCAAAAACTCGAGATCGAGGTCGGCAAGAAGAGCACCGCGTATCGCGCGTCGAGCCTGCCGATCGAGCTCGGCGCGATCCAGAAGCTGATCCCGAAGCAGACCCGGCTCGTCGAGATGGTGAACTACCAGCCGAGCAGTCCCACGTACTCCTACAAGCTCGATCCGGTCCTGCCCCCGCGGCGCTTCGCGGCGTACGTGCTCGCGGCGACCGGCGATCCGATCGTCGTCGATCTCGGTCCTGCCGAGGCGATCGACGACGCGGTCGAGAAGTTTCGTAAGGCGGTCTCGAACCCCAAAGACACCAAGGTCAACGACCTCGGCAACGCGCTCTACAAGCTCACGGTCGGCAAGCTCGTGCTCGCGCTCGGCGGTGCGAAGGAGTTGCTGCTCGCGCCGGATGGCACGCTGAACGTGGTGCCGTTCTCGGCACTCGTCGATGACAACCAGAAGCTGCTGCTCCAGAGCTACACGGTGACGTATCTGACCTCGGGCCGCGATCTGTTGCGGCTCGCGATCAAGAACAAGGCGCAGGGCGGCGGCGTGATCTTCGCCGATCCGGCCTTCGACTCGACCGGCACGACGAAGTCCGACGGGAGCCGCGGCGCGCGGGCGGCCGATCTTTCGAACCTGTCGTGGCCGCAGTTGCCAGGGACGGCGCAGGAGGCCGACGAGGTCGAGAAGACGTTCACCGGGCTCACCGAATATCGCGGTGCGCAGGCGACCGAGGGCGCGATCAAGGCGCTGCACGGTCCGAAGATCCTGCACCTCGCGACCCATGGCTTCTTCCTGAGCGACGAGGCCAAGGCCAAGGCAAAGGACAAGCCGCGCGGCTCGACCACCGCGTCGCAGGGGCCGACGGGTGGCGGCACGGCACTACCCCAGGGCGGCGCCGAGAATCCATTGCTGCGCTCCGGCCTCGCGTTCGCGGGTGCGAACAAGCTCGTCTCCGGGAGCGAGGACGGCATCCTCACGTCGATGGAAGCCTCGGGGCTCGATCTGTGGGGGACCAAGCTCGTCGTGCTTTCGGCGTGCGACACGGGGAACGGCAAGGTCACCAACGGCGAGGGCGTCTACGGGTTGCGCCGCGCGCTCGTCATCGCGGGCGCCGAAGGGCTCGTGATGTCGCTGTGGCAGGTCGACGATCTCGCGACCCGCGATCTGATGGCGGGCTACTACACGCGGTTGAAGGCGGGCAAGCCGCGCAGCTCCGCGCTCCGCGACATCCAGCTCGAGATCTCGGCGAACCCGAAGTACGCGCACCCGTATTACTGGGCGGCCTTCGTCGCGGCCGGCGACAACTCGCCGATCACGAACTAGAAATCGAGCGGCTTCACGCCGAGCGCATCACACGTCGCGAGCGCGAGCTGCTCGCCTTCGTGATTCGCGGCTCGCCGATACAGCGGTACAGCCATCGGCGCGACGTGACGTAGCTCGGCGTCGAGCTCGGCGCCCCACACTCCGCCGAGTGCGAGATCGAGGCGGCGTGCGTAACGCAAGGCTTCGAACCTCCGTGTCCCGCGAGACGGCGCGGCCGCGCGGCTCCACGCATGGGCGAATTGCTCGTAGAGCTCGGCCTCCGCCTGGAGTGACGGATCGTCGCCGACCGCGAGCTGCATCTCGAGCGAGGCCCCGACGAAGTTTCGCTGACGGTACCGTTCGTCGGCGAGCGCGCGATGGTCCACCCTCGAGTGCGGCCGCGGCGCGACGAGCGCGACGTGCACGCTATGGATCGCGCGAGCGGGCAGCCCGGCGCGATGGCGCGAAGGGGCCGCGACCGACGTGGTCACGCCGAGGAGCGCGACGAGGACCAGGTCCTTGGCGAACGACCAACGCAGCGCGAGCATGGTTCTATGGTGCACGCAGCGTAGTCACGGCTCCACTGCATTCTGGAGCTCGGCACCGATGCTCGATCCCGCGAGCTCGCCGCGGGCCAGGTTCATCCGTTCGCCATGTGCGAGGATGTGAACGCCCGAGGCGCCCTTCGCGAGCGCGATCTTCTCGAGCCGCCGGCGCGGCATCGAGGGCAGACCGAAGGGCAGGTGGAGCGTACCCCAGTGCACCGGCACGAGTGCGCGGGCGCCGAGCCGTTCGTAGATATCGAGCGCGCAATCGGGATCGATGTGGACGCCGCGATCGAGCTTCGCGCGGCGCGCGCGGTAGTACCAGACCGGCATCATGCCGCCGATCGGCAGGAGCGACGCCGCCAGGTCGAAGCGGCGGCCGATGTCGTCGAACACCGCGTGGTCGGAGAAGTCGACGTCGCCGGCGTGGTGCAGCGTGGCGCCGCCGGCCGAGACCACGTAGCCGATGGCCTCGAGCTCGGCCCGCTTGGACCACCGCCCGAAGTCGTGGCGGGTGGGCACGGCGGTGATCTGCAGGTCGCCGATCTCGAGCTGCGCGCCGGCGGCCAGCTCGCTGACGTTCGCGAAGCCGAGATCCTCGACGATGTACCTCGCACCGCGCGGCACGACCAGGTGGGCCCGCCGGTCCACGGCCTTGAGGCTCCACCGGTTCAGGTGGTCGACGTGGGTGTGCGTGATCAGGACGGCGTCGACGGCCCCCGCGCGCCGCGTCCGGGAGCGGAGCAGGGGATCGAAGAGCACGCGGGAGGCGCCCAGCTCGGCGACGGCGGTCGCGTGGCCCAACCAGGTCACCGACGGTCCGCCGGCGGGCAACGACCTAGCAGCCGAGGTCACGCAGCTGCTATATCACGGCAGCTCCCGTGCTGATGTTCTTCCTGATCGGCATGGCCGCGGGCGCGGCGACCGGCATCCCGATCGGGCCCGTCAACGTCGCCGTGATCGACGCGTCGTACCGCCACACGTTCCGGCGCGCGATCGCGATCGGCCTGGGTGGCGCAATCGCCGACGGGCTCTACTCGGCGCTCGGCGTGCTCGGCGTGACGCCGGTGCTCCGCGACTATCCGTCGATCCCGCCGATCATGTATGCGGTCAGCGGCATCGTGCTGCTCGTCTACGGCTTCCTGACGGCGCGGAGCCAGCCGGTCACGCCGGCCGCCACGGAGCCAACGGCGGAGC
>JANXOP010000403.1 GCA_025357755.1 Kofleriaceae bacterium
CTCGCATCGCTGGCTCGAGCTCGCGGGCGAGTTCAAGCTCGTCACGAGCAACCTCGAGACCACGCGCACCGGGCTCGAGGAATCACGCACGCTGTGGACCACCAAAGATGCCCACGTGGTCGCCGAGCGCGGCGAGCTGTCGCTCGAAGAGCGCCGCCTCGTCGGGATCCAGGAGCACGTCCACGAGCTCGAGAACAAGCTGCGGCTCGGCGAGTCGAAGATCTCGTTCGAGCGCCGCGAGGCCGACGAGCTCGAAGCGCGGATCGCTACGGCGCAGAGCGAGATCGGCGAAGTCACGGCGCAGCGCGAGCGCGGCGCCGAAGAGCTCGTGGCCCGCACCACCGAGCTCGAGGACCTCGTCGGCCACGTCGAGCGCGAGGCCGCCGATGTCGTCGAGCGCGAGACCGCGCACGCCGACGCCCGCCAGATCGTGACCGCGACCCAGAAGGGTCTCGACGACGCGCGCCAGGAGCTCGGCGTCCGCCGCACCGAAATCGCCACCGCCGAGGCGCAGCTCGAAGCCCTCGCGCGTCGCCGCGATGAAGCGCAGCGCCGGCTCGAGCGCGTGATGCAAGAGACCGAAGGTCATGTCGAGCGTCAGAAGGAGCTCGAGCGCGAGGGCAAGCGCGTCCACGGCGAGCTCGCTGCGCTCAAACAGACCCGCATGGATCTCGGTAGCCAGACCGAGAGCTTTGGCGCACGGCGCGAAGTCCTCGCCGAGGAAGTCGCACGCAGCGAAGCCGAGGTCGATGCCCTGCGCAGCGAGCTCCAGCGCCGGCGCTCGCGGCTCACCTCGCTCGAAGAGATCCAGCAGCGCTACGAAGGGTTCCAGCGCGGTACCCGCATGGTGATGCAGCAAGCCGAGCGGATCTCGGACAACGCGAACGCGATCCGTGGCGTCGTTGCCGATGTCGTGCGCGCGCCCGAGTTGCTCGAGATCGCGGTCGAAGCGGTCCTCGGTGATCGCCTCGGCGGCGTGCTTGTCGACGAGGCCGAAGTCGGGCTCGCCGCGATCGGCTACCTCAAGGAATCGAGCGGTGGTCGCAGCGCGTTCGTGCCGGTTCAGGTTCGCTCGGCCGCGGTGGCCACACCCGCGGTCGCGCGGTTCGAAGGCGAGGGTGGTACCGCCTCGTGGATGTCGCCCGCGTGGGGCGAGCCTGCACGGCCTGGCATCATCGAGGTCGAGGATCGCTCGGAGCTCGTCGCGGCAGCAGGCGCACTCGGGGGTGAGGGCATCCTCGGCCGGATCGCCGATCTGGTGGCGTTCACCGAGGGGTACGAGGCGGTCGGTAAGCGCCTGCTGGCGGGGACCGTCGTCGTCGATAACTTGCAGCGCGCGCTCGCGCTACACGATCAGCTCGGCACGCGCACCGGCGATCCGATCGTCACGCTCGAAGGCGACCTGATCGCTGCCGATGGCGTGGTCTCCGGAGGATCCCGCGAAGCGCAAGGCGCCGGCGTCCTCGCCCAGAAGCGCGAGATTCGCGACCTCGGCGAGATCGTCGGCACTCTCGAGCACGACCTCACCGTGGCCATGCAGGGCCTCGTCACGGGCAAGACCGAGCTCGCTCACATCGTCAAGGCGCTCGAGGGCCTCCGCACCCAGGCCCACGAAGGCGACATCGCCATCATGGGTCACGAGAAAGACGACGCGCGAGTTCGCGTCGAGCTCGAGCGCCTCCGCGATCGTCTCGGCACGCTCGGCAACGAGCAACTCGAGCTCGAGAGCCGGCTCTCGATCATCACGAACGACGAGCTCGCCGCGCGCGCGCGCCGTCAGGGCGCCGACGATCGGATCGGCCAGCTCGAGCACGATCAGCTCGAGCTCATGTCGGCCGTGAGCTCGCATCGCGATCGGCTCGATGCGCTCACCGCCGAGCTCACGGAAGCCCGCGTGCGGTCGGCCCAGCTGGCGGCCCAACGCTCGTCTGCCGAAGCGGCCGCGCTCCGGCTTCAGGTCACCGACCGCGAGCTCGTGCAGCGCACCGAGCACCTCAACCTCGAGATCGAGAAGGCCACGACGCGCGCGACCCAGCTGCGCACGGGTTGCGACGAGCTCCAACTCGAGCTCGACACGTTCAAGACCGAGCGCGAGGTCAGGACCTCAGAGCTCGATGTCGGACGCGCGGCCTACGAGGCGCGCCTCACCGCGCTCACCGAGGTCGAGCTCGCCGCGCGCGAGCTGCGCTCGACGGCGGACCGGCTCCAGGCCGAGCTCAACCAGCTCGAGCTCCGGCACGGCCAGATCGGGATGACCCAGAAGGTCCTCGAGGACGGCATCTCCGAGCGCTATCAGATCGCGATCGTCGAGATCGTCTACGACTATCACCAGCGCGCGAACGTCACGGAGACCGAAGACGCTCGCCTCACCGAGCTCAAGGACCTCATCGATCGGATGGGGACCGACATCAACCTCACCGCGATCGAAGAGTTCGACGAGGTCTCCAAGCGCTTCGAGTTCCTCAACGGCCAGAAGATCGATCTCGAACGAGCCGTCGATCAGCTCCAGCGCGCGATCGACAAGATCAACAAGACCAGCCGCAAGCTGTTCAAGGACACGTTCACCGCGGTCAACGCGACCTTCAAGGAAGTCTTCCCGCGCCTGTTCCGCGGTGGCCAAGCCGCACTCTCGCTGTCGACCGCCAAGGCGAACGGCGAACCCGGCTCGCCCGGTGCCGAGGTCGACCTACTCGAGGCCGGCATCGAGATCATGGCGCAGCCGCCCGGCAAGAAGAACTCGACCGTCGATCAGTTGTCCGGTGGCGAGAAGGCTTTGACTGCCGTGGCTCTGGTGTTCTCGATCTTCCTGATCAAGCCATCACCGTTCTGCATTCTCGACGAAGTCGATGCTCCACTCGATGAAGCGAATGTCGATCGCTACAACGAGATCGTGCGCGAGATGACCGATCGATCGCAGTTCATCGTCATCACGCATAACAAGCGGACGATGGAGTCAGCGGATAACTTGTACGGCGTGACGATGCAGGAGCCGGGTGTATCGAAGTTGGTGAACGTGAATTTGGCGAAGCTGGGTGCGGCGAAGCCGCAGCAGCGCGAGCAGACGACGGCGACGATCTAGGTCGAGCGGCATCGGAGGCGGCATCGGAGGCGGCACCGGAGGCGGCACCGGACGCGGCATCGGTATCGGTATCGGAAGCGGCACCGGAAGCGGCATCGGAGGCGGCACCGGTATCGGTATCGAACTCGGCATCGGCACCGGAATTCCTGAGACGAGTTGGGGGGACACTGGACCGCCGCTAAGCGGCGTGCGCGTCGCGGTCGATTGCCGGCGGCGCCGAGTGCGGGCGGGCTCGCTTTCGCGCCGAGCCCGCGCTGAGAGTCTAGGCGACACGTGCTTCGACCTGGGGCGAGGATCCGGATCAACGCCTTGGGAGTGTTGAGGCTACCGACGACCTCGCAGCGAAGCACTTGAGGCTCAACACCTTCGGCGCCACGATGTTGCACTCGCAAAGCAGCGCGTTGCACTCAACTCCGTCGCTTCGAATCTCGACCAAGGTTCCGGTCTCAATGGAGGCGATCGCCAGCACGTCGCAGTGGCCGCGATGGAGGCGATCGCCAGCACGTCGCGTTGCTGTTTTCAGCAGCCGATGCCGTCTCCGTTTCTCCGTTTCCGATGCCGTCTCCGTTTCCGGTACCCCTTCCGATGCCGATGCCGATTGGGCGCGAACGAGATCGCCGCGTTCGTCGTTCGCCAACGTCCGGTCAGAACCTCGGATCGTGCCGGCGATCGTAGCGCCCGAAAGGTCTCGGCGTGCCGGTCATTTCTTCACATGGGCGAGCGCACGGGTTGGAATTCTACAACGCGAGCGCAGTGCTCAGCGCAACAACGCTCGAGTTCTGGTCGCGGCGCCGGGGTTTCCCAAATGCTCCTCGTATGCCACCGCGACCTGTTCGATCAACTCGACGTCGTCCGCACTCTTCGAAGACATAGCGCTCAACTCGCGCGTGCACTCCTCCAGCCAGTGACGGGCCGGTAGGCTGCGAGCTGCAAGGATTTCTAGACCGGCTAGGCCGTAGTCGGCGCGGGCTCGCAACGCTCGCAGGTGCCCCTGAAGTTCTGCGCGCTGGGACCACAGGGGATTCGCCGAATCTGACAAGACCCGATGGTATAGCGCTGCGCCGACTTCCGATTTCCCCCAGTGTCGAGCGCCTTCGGCCATCGTCAACAGGACCGAAAGAAAGTTGACACTCCCGAGACGTTCATAGAGCTTCGCCGAGACCTCTGCGTGCTCAAACCCCTCGCCAAACATCGTCGCGGCGGCTTCTACGTCCCCGACCTCGCTCATCAGACTGAAGTTCAGCGTTGCGAAGCGAAGCTGCGCCTCCGCCTCTGCCTCCTCAAGCTTGCCTGCCTTCGCGATTTCAAGCGCTCGTCTGACGGATAGCGTCGCCGTTCGAGTGTCTCCTGAGCGTAGCTGCGCGCTCGACAGCTTGCTGAGCACGCGGCTCTCTTCTTCGGGGGATTTGAGCGCTCGGGTCAGGAATGCCTGGAGGACCCGGACCTCGTCTCCAACCTGTCCCTGGGCGCCGAACCGGCTCGCAGCATCGATGGTCTGGTCGAACGTCATGGCAGCGGCTTGCGACGTCGATCCGGCGCTCACTCCAGTGCTGCGATCCGAAACATCGCGCTCGTGACTGGAACAACCCGCCATGGCGGCGATCAGGGCGAGAACGCAGCGGAACATATCAACGCAGCTACCACGACCCGAGTTTCCGTCCAATCCACAATCATCAGCATCAGCATCGGAATCGGAATCGGCATCGGCATCGGCATCGGCATCGGCATCGGCATCGGAACCAGACGACCTCGGAACCGGACGCGGATCCGGCACCGGCATCGGGATCGGCATCGATATCGATATCGATATCGATATCGGCATCGGGGTCTGCTCACCGACCGGATCCATCTCGCGTTCGAGGCGCGCAAGATGGTGATGCTGGAGCTTCTATCGCGATGCGATCGCGGCGTGTCGACACCGGTGCGACCGGGGTGTGGCCCGACTACTCGCGCGCCCAACACCGCGTGAACACCCGCTCGGCAACAAGAGCGAGACCTTGCACCGTTGATGGGTTTGCCGCGCCGAAACGCTATGGTGAAGTAATGTCCGAGCCGACCGCACCCGATCGCGCCGAGCGCGACCTTCTGCTCGGTGTGCTGGCGGAGTTGATCGAGCGCGGTGGCGCCGAGCGCTTCCTGGCCGCGCCGATCGTCCCGGGTACCAAGATGTTTCCGGAGCCGTGGGCGCCGACCGAGTCAGGGGTGACGCTGTTGTTGCGCCGGTTGGCGATGCACGTGGCACTCGGGCGCGCGATCGCGATCGAGGATCGTCGAGCAGGTGCGCCGCCCACGGAGCGCAAGCCGGCGACACGGGTCGAGCTCGTGGCGGTGTCGAAGACCGAAGCGATGTTCGCGCTCGGCTTCATCGGTACCGATGATGTGGTCGGCACGCTCGCGCACGAGATCGGGGTCGCGCACGCGGTGATGAATCGGCCAGGCAAGGACGGGCCGTATCGCAGCCAGGAAGCGGATCTGCTCGAGGCGGATAGCAGTGATGGCTCGCGAGGCTCGATCGCGACGGTGTACCTCGGGCTCGGCGTGCTCGCGGCGAATGCCGCGTATCAGTACTACTCGTGGTCGGGGCGCTTCAACGGGGCGTACAACCCGCTCGAGTATCAGATCGTGCGCGCGACGCACGTGCCGATGTCATCGCTCGCGTATCTCGTCGCGGTCCAGGCCATCGTCCGCGGCGCGGACGGTCCGCCGGCGGGACTCGAGCCGCCGCAGCGAGATGAAGTGGTCGCCTGGATCAAAGAGCTGCGTCCGCAACGTAGCGAGCTCTGCGAACGGCTAGGCATCTCGGGCGATGCCAAGTCGACCGAGCGCGCTGCGGTCACGCAGTTCGCCGATGCGACCCTCATCGAGGAGCCGGAGACCGCGACTCGCAAGACCGCGTTTCGATGGCGCACCCATCGGGGTGGGGTCGGGATCGTGGCGGGCGCGGTGTTCGGTGTCGGTGTCGCGATGCTGATCGCTTCGCGCGGTGCGTCACCGTGGCTCGTGCTGGGTAGTGCGGGCGGCGGACATGTAGTCGGACGACGCGTGCGCGTGCCGCGGTGCAGCGGATGCGCATCGGTGGTGCCCTCTACAGCGACTCGTTGCGAGAGCTGCGGCGCGCTCTTGCGCGGTGATATCGCGAGCCTTTCCGAGCGGCTCGAGGCGGAAGAGCGCCTCGAGTCCGATGTTGCCGACTGATTCCGAGTAAACCGATCGGTCGCTCGGCGCATCTAGTAATCAGCAAGCTCGCAACGAAGTCGCGATGTACGACGCAGTGCTCTGCGACGCACCTTTCATGATTCCTCGACGAGGAATTGCGATCTCGCTTCCGAGAATTGCGAGCAAAACAGTGACGCCCACGGTCGGTTTTGATAATTTTACGGTGGGACTTCCTTCGACCATCAGGAGGCATATATGACAACGACGAGCCGCAACAGCAGCATGAACTTGGGCGAGATCGAGACGCGTCACAGCCGCGATGGCTGGAAAGACGCCGTCTTTGTCCTGCTCGCCGTAATCCTGACCGCACTCTCGATCGGTTCCGTGACCTCGAAGGCCGCGGGCCATCCAACCGAGCATCAATTCTCGCTCACCGTGATCGAGAATCCCGAGCTCGCCAAATAACTCCTGGCTACGCCGCTTTGCGGCGTCCGTGGAGGAGCTGCTCCAGCGAGGCGCCCGGCGCGCCTTCGATCACGCGAACGCCATGCTTCAAGAGTAGGCGTCGTCCGGGCTCCATCGAGGTTTGCTGATCGCGGACCATGAGCTCGCGAACACGTCGGCCGTGTATCGTGGTCACCTGCGGCAAGAAGCCGTTTGCGGACGGCACGATCGCTATCACCGAACCAGCGGCGCGACGCAGCCGAGCTAGTGCGCGCTTGGTACGAGCTTCGTCCTCGGCAAAGCCGGAGAGGTCGGTGAGGATCACCGCGACGTCAGGTTTACCGTTCGCGACCGCCCGCTCGACCGCGGCGGCAAAGCCGGCTGCGCGCCGACCGTGCTCCCAGGTCGCGCGGTACGGGAGCTCGATCCCGCGCAAGCGGCAGAACACGCGCAGAGGTCGCAGCTGGAGGTCGTCGTCGACCACGACCGGAGGCTTGAGGGCGGCGCGCTTGTCGTCCTTGCCGAGCATGACCTCGACGAGGCGCTTGCACAGCCGACCGGTCGCCGCGACATCGTAGAGCTGACCATCGGGGCCGGCCTGGATCTGCATCCAGCGCGCGTCGTCGAGCGGCGGGGCGATCTTCACGCGCACGTCGATCGCTTCCTGATGCGCGAGATAGCGCGCGACCAGGGCGACGAGCTCGCCAGAGGTGACATCGGTGAGATCGGCATCGACCACGCTGCGGGTGTCGAGCAAGCGATCGACGATCTGGAGGTAGTGATGGTGGCCGGTGTCGAACTTGAGCTCGACGAGCGGTCGTGTATCGAAAGCGACCATCCCGATCCGATCGCTCGAGCTGATCGAGCTGCGCGCGATCGCGGCCGCGGCATCACAGGCCCAATCGAGCGGCGCACGACCGAGCGGACCCTGGCGCATACCGCTGCCGACATCGACGAGCATCATGTGCGTCGTCACGATCTCGTTCTCGAGCTCGCGCACCATGAGCTTTTGACGCCGCGCGGTCGCCTTCCACGCGATGAACTTGAATGGATCACCGTGCGAGTGCTCGCGGATCTCGCGGAGCTCGCCGGAGAGGCCTCGCCGCTTCACGCTATGCAGGCCGACCTGCTCGTGCAGCGCCCCACCGACGGCGCGCACCGGATGAGCGCGCAACGCGAGCGTGCGCGGGAAGACCTTCACAGCGATCGGATTCGGGAAGAACGCTTCGATGTCGAACAGGCCGAGTACGTCGCCGAACGTGAGCGCCGCACCGTGAAGCACGTGATAGCCCGCGGTCAGCGGTTTCACGGAGGTCGTGATCTCGACCTGCTGGCCACGCTTCACCGTCGCGCTAGGTCGCTCTTCGATCTCGAGCCCGCTCGCGGTCAGGATGTTCGTCGACAGGACGCGCAGCAGGCGCGAGCCGTGGTTGCGAAATGCGAGGTGCAACTGGAACGGCCGGTCGACACCGAGCGCACCGCCGGGTTGATCTCCCGGCGGCACCCACCACGACAGCTCGATCTTCTTGCGGCGCAACAAGATCGCGGTCGGGTAGAACGCGAGGTACAGCGCGAGCAACAGCGAGAGCACCGAGCCCGCGATCGCGACGAGCGGCGGCGCGCCGCGGACCGCGCCGACGATCAGAAAGAGCAGCGCGGTGCCGAGCACCAACTTGCCGCGAGATGCGAGGCGCGGGATCACGCGCTAGCCGCGCTGCTGCTGCTGATTGGGACCCTTGGGCATCTTGTAGCCGACCTTGTCGAGTGCCTCGGCCACCACGCTATTACCGATCGCGCCTTCGAGCTCGGCATCGGGGGTCATGATGATGCGATGGCCGAGCACCATCGTCGCGAGATGCCGGACGTCGTCGGGCAACACGTAGTCGCGGCCGCGCAACAGTGCGAGGCCCTTCGAGGCGTGCAACAGCGCGAGTCCCGCACGCGGTGAAGCACCGAGATAGACCCGGGCGTGCGCACGCGTGAAGGCGACGAGCGCGATCACATAATCGACCAGCTCCTCGGCAACGAACACGCCTTGCGCGAGCGCCTGCATCTCGAGGACCTCGGCCGGCCCGATGACCGGACGGACCGCCGGAGGCGGCTTGTCGTAGGTCATCAGCATGCGTTTCTCGTCCGCCGGCAACGGGTAGCCCATCTTGAGCTTGATCAAGAATCGATCGACCTGGGCCTCGGGCAGTGGATACGTGCCCTCTTGCTCGATCGGATTCTGCGTCGCGAGCACGATGAACGGCTCGGCGAGCGCGCGGGTCTCGCCTTCGATCGTGACCTGTTGCTCCTGCATCGCCTCGAGCAGCGCCGATTGGGTCTTCGCCGGCGCGCGGTTGATCTCGTCGCCGAGCAATACGTTCGTGAACACCGGTCCCTCGCGCAACACGAACGTGTTCGTGCGCATGTCGAGGATGTACGTGCCGGTGATGTCGCTCGGTAACAGATCGGGCGTGAATTGGATGCGCCGGAAGTGGCAGCCGAGCGTGGCCGAGAACGCCTTGACGAGCGTGGTCTTCGCGACGCCCGGAAACCCTTCGATCAACACGTGTCCGCGCGCGAGCAGCGCGACCAGCAGCGCCTCGGTCGTGTGGGGCGACCCGATGAAGGCGCGGCCGACCTCGTCGGTGATCGCGCGCGCCAGTTGACTGACGCGGGAGAGCTTGTCGTGACTGAGAGAGGCTTGCATGATCAGGCGGGCAGACTTTCCGTGAGCTCGTGTCCGAGGATACGACACAGCTCGGCTACATCATTGTAGAGAGCCTCGAAATCGCGGCGCGTCAAGCTGCCGGCACTCCACGGCGCGGCGGCCTGACCGCGGCTCGGTAGGGCGCGCAGCCGGCGGTAGACCCGTGCGAGCGCAGCGCCGGCGTTTGCACCCCGTGCCTTCGAGACCAGCGTGACCAGCTCGGCCTCGGGCACCGTGTACAGCGGCTCCGACCGCGCGGACGCCTCGGCGAGATAGGTCTGGACCTGATCGCGAAGGATGCACGCGAGCACCATCAGCGAGCCGACCGTCGGCCCGCGGTCGCCTGCCGCGACCATCGCGTGCGCATCGTCGCGGCGGACCGGACGCGCGAACTTCAACCACATGCCATCGATCCGCGGACCGCGCCGCACGGGCAGGGCGACGAACGCGAGCAGCAGCAGGCACGCGGCGAGCGCGCCGGCGACGCCCTTCATCGCACTCGCCGTCAGCAACCATTCATGGCGGCTCCACAACCAGGAGTTGACCTCGGCGATCGATCGACCGAGCTTGCCGCCGCGCGGATCGTCGATGAACGGCTGCGGATCGCCGTACATCGCGACGTCGCCGCGCAACAGGACGATGTGGCGCGCGCCGCCGTCGCGCGACAGCCAGTTGATGAGGTTGACGGTCAGCGCGACGTTGCCGTGAAACGGATCCTGCTGCATCCGGTTGATGAAGATGCTCGGGTCCGAGACCGCTACGAAGCGACCCGTGCCGCGTTCACCCGCGACGACCAGGGCACCTTCATCGAATCCCACGACCGCGGTCGCGCCCTCGACGTGATCGAGCGCGGCCGGATGATTGGTGACGACCTCGCCGACATCGCGCGCGATCGGATGGTCGCTCTGTGCGGTCGCGATCGGTGCCCACAGCCGGCCCTCGTAGTAGCGGCTCGCCTTCGGCATCCGGCTCTCGGCGCGTAACAGGCCGAGGCCACTCATCGCATCTTTGCCCTCACCGAAGTCATCGGCGATCACGACGTTGCCGCCGGCCTGGACGAAGGCGGTCAAGCGATTCGGATCGACCCGGCGCAGTGGATAGACGAGGAACAGGATGTCCTTGGGGCCGAGCTCGCTCCACTCGAGCTCGCTCACGGGCGTGACCTCGAACCCCATCCCTTCGGCGAGCGCGACGAACTGCGCCATCCCATTCCAGGCGGTCGAGTGCGGATCGTAGTCCGCGATGTCGGGCGCCGCACTCGCGGCGCCGCACACCAGCATCAAGAGGAAGGCGGCGCGCTTCACTGCATCTCTCGCTTGAGCTCGACCGAGGCGATGCGCGCACGCTCGAGCGCGAAATCGAGGTCGGTGTGCTCCTTGAATGCGAGCAACGTGAAGTAGCCCGCTTCGACGACGTGGACGATCACCTCGATGCGGGCGTGGCGCGCGACGAAGTACTCCGCGCCGCCGAAGTGGAGCGTGCCGAACGCGGCGACGAGCTGTCCCATCACGACGCCGTAGTGCGCGGTCAGTACCGCCCAATCGTGCGCGGGCATGTGCGTGAACGAATCGACCATCTCGCCCTGCGAATCGGCGAACGCGCCACCGAGTGCGGGCGGCACGCCTTCCACCGCGCGCTGCAAGATCGCAGCGAACGGGGTCATGGCAGATCCTCGAGCTTCGCGACATTCTTCTGATCGAGCTCCACATGGACGCCGAGGCTCCTACCGATGGTATCGACCCAGTGATCGAAGTAGCCGACCTTGACGTCGGGGAGGAGCTTCTCCGCGATCTCGGCATCGCTCGGATGCGCCTCCGGGACGTCGTCGGTCCACACGAGCACGTCCCAGCCCCACTTCGTGCGGACCGCCGCCGAAGCGCGGCCGATCTCGTGGAGCCCGAACAGCGCAGCCGCGTAGTTCTTGTCGAGCGCACCCGCGCGAAACGCGGTGACATCCTGGTGATCGATCTTGACCCCCGGTACCGCCTTTTGCGCGAGCTCGAGGAGCGACGGGCCCATCAACCCGGTCTCGTGCGCGAGCGCGGCCGCGATCTGATCGGCCTTGGCCTTGGCTTCATCGACCTCGGCAGGCGTCGCCGTCTCGGCGACGGGAATACGCACGTACGACGAGGCGCGATAGTTTTCGTGCGAGATCTTCCATGCGCCCTGCGCGAGCGCCTTCTGCCAGATCGGGCCGAACTGCGCCGGGGTCGTGAACCCGTCCTCGTACACCTTCGCGACGAGCTCGCTCACCATCGCCGTGTGCGTCGCTTCGCGAACCTCGGGGCTGAGGGCATAACCGCGCTGATCGGCGGTCTGCGCGAGCACTTCGAAATCGATGCACTGCGCGAGCGCGGTCTGCTTGGTGGCGCCGCGCTGCGCCTGGATCGCGACGCACGAGCCCCACACCGGCTTACCGTTCACGGTCGCCACGATCTCGTCGGTCGCGCTCGCACGCGGAGCGATCACGCTCGCCGGCGGACCGGCGTGACGCTCGCGGGTCGGCTCGGTGCCGCAACCCGCGATCGCGAGGACGAAGAGTGCGCGCCAAGAACCCATGATCAGTCGCGTTGGACCAAGGCGAGCCGCGCCATCTCTTTGCCGACCGAGATCACGGCGACCCCGATCACCATCACGAGCACGGCGGCGACGTAGTCTCGGCGCGCGAGGTAGTCGAGCGTCTCCTTGAAGAAGAACAAGCTTCCGCCGATGAGCGCGAGCGCGAGGATCTCGAAAAAATAACGGCGCAACATCGTTCACCTCACATGTGACGAAACAAGATCAACGAGAGCATCGCACCCAGGGCGAGCGCGACCGAGACATAGAACCGCGTCCGTGGCTTGCCGGTCTTGGCTTCCGCGCGCGTGCGCGTGAGCTGACCCACCAGATCGCGATCGCCGGTGCGATGCGGTCGCAACACACCGAGGAACGCGTAGTGAAAGATTCCGAGCCACAGCACGATCGCGCCGACCGTCAGCGCCGTCGTCATCAGAGCGACGCGACCAGGATACATCTCGCCGAGGTAGTCGGCGATCGCGTCGTCGTAGTTGACCCACGAGATCAGCACCATCGGGATGATGATCGAGAGCCCGACGAGACCCCAGTAGACGCGCTCGCGCCGGCGCCACCGGCTCGCCGGGCCGGTCGTCGCGGACGACAACATCCGGACCGAGCGCGGCGCGGGTGGTTCGTGGAACGTGGTGAAGAACGAGACGCCGAACAGATACGCGACCACGCCGATCGCGACGAGCGCGAACCGCACTGGCCCGTAGACATAGCTCGATGCGAGCTGCGGTTGGATCGACACCGGCACGAGCACGGCGGCCGGGAACAGCCCGAGCAAGATGCCTTCGGACCTACGCCCGAGGCCCATCAACAACACGCCGAACGGGAGGAGTGCAGCGGCGATGTGTCCGGCGCCGTGCAGTGCTCCGACGAAGAACGCCGGTAAGATCACGATCGAGACCCAGACATTCGTGCCCAGCGCGAACGCGACGACATCGGCGAACGTTCGCCATCGTCGCTCGGCGGACGGCGCGCCGTTCATCGGTTCGGACACCGCCTTCGAATGTACAACGCGGGCGCCCCGGACGCCCGTCGCTCTCGGCTATGTTCCGCACCATGTCCGACGGGTTCGACTACTTCCTTATCCAACGGCTTGCCGCCTTGGAGGAGGAGCTCCACGACTTCGAGCGCGAGATCGAGAACCAGATCGACTCGAAGCTGGTCACCGGCATCCTGGCCGCCAAGCGTCAGATCTACGATCTCAACGTCCTGGTGATCTCGCTCGTCGAGAGCCTGGCCGCAACCAAGGTCCTCGACCTCGAAGTGCTCGAGGCCCAGATGCAGAAGAAGCTCACCAGCGACGGCTTCTCCGCCGTCCATCCGGAGCCGTTGTCGCCCGACCGGCCCTACCAGTGCCTGGGCTGCTACCGCGCGATCGCGATCGCCGAGGGCAATATGACCGCCAACGGCATGCGCTGCAGGACGTGTGCGCGATGGTGAAGAAGGTGGTCACGATCGATGGCCCGGCGGGCGCGGGGAAGTCGACGGTCGCCAAGACCCTGGCGCGCCGGCTCGGCTATAGCCTGCTCGATACCGGCGCGATCTATCGCTCCGTCGCGCTCGTCGCGAACCAGCAGGCCGTCCCGTGGGATGACGCCGCGAGGCTCGCGGAGGTTGCGCGAGATCTGGCGATCGAGTTCAAATTTGTAGGCGATCTCAACAGTACGTTCGTCGCTGGCGAGGACGTGTCGAGCGCGATTCGTACGCCCGAAATCTCGCAGGGCGCGTCGCAGGTCTCCGCACACGGTCCGGTGCGCGCCGCGCTGCTCGATCTCCAGCGTCGGCTCGGCAGTGCAGGCGGGGTCGTGGTCGAGGGGCGCGACACGGGCACGGTCGTGTTCCCCGATGCGGAAGCGAAGTTCTTCCTGTCGGCCACGGACGAGGAGCGCGCGCGTCGCCGGGTCGAGGAGCTTCGTCTCGCGGGCAAGCCGGTCGACTACGACGTCACCCTCGCGGAGATCCGGGAGCGTGATCATCGCGACTCGAGCCGCGATGTCGCGCCGATGAAGGCCGCCGAGGATGCGGTGGTGATCGATAGCTCGACGATGTCGATCGACGAGGTGGTCGACGCGATGGTCGACGCGATGGCAGCGCGCCGCGGGTAGCGCTTGCGGCCGTTTGGTAAGCCTTCCGCAGGCTTGAGCCGTCGCCCGCCGGGCCCGGTCGGACCGAGGTCGGTAACGAGCCTCAGTAAAACCAGCTAAACCAGCCGAACCAACCGTCCCGGTTGACATTTCATATGCCGGAAGGTACCAACTCGGCCCTGTCGAGGGACCGTCTAACCGCGGTCAAATCCAGCCTCGGCATCTGTAGGAGATCTGCTTGAATATGGTTACGCAAGACGGCTCGGGCGAAGAGGACTTCGCGGCGCTACTGAACGAGAGCTTCAATCAGGACAGCGTCAAAGAAGGCGAAATCCTTCGCGGCACGGTGATCTCGGTCGGTAAAGACTTCGCGATCGTCGATGTTGGTTACAAGTCGGAAGGGCAGGTCTCGCTCGAAGAGTTCCGCTTGGCGGACGGCTCTATCGGCGTGAAGCCTGGCGACGTCGTCGACGTGCTCCTCGAGAGCCGCGAGAACGACATGGGCATGGTTGTCCTCTCGAAGGAGAAGGCCGATCGCTTCAAGGTGTGGGACGAGATCAGCGCTGCGTGCGAACGCGACGAGTTGATCGAAGGCGTCATCACCGCGCGCGTGAAGGGTGGCCTCTCGGTCACGATCCGTGGCGGCGTGAAGGCGTTCCTCCCGGGCTCGCAGGTCGATCTGCGCCCGGTTCGCAACCTCGATGCGTTCCTGAACCAGAGCTTCAAGTTCAAGGTCATCAAGTTCAACAAGAAGCGCGGCAACATCGTGTTGTCGCGTCGCGTCCTCCTCGAGAAGGAGCGCGCGGCACTGAAGGAATCGACGCTCGAGCGCCTCAAGGAAGGCCAGATCGTCGAGGGTATCGTCAAGAACCTCACCGAGTACGGTGCGTTCATCGACCTGGGCGGTATCGACGGCCTGCTGCACATCACCGACATGAGCTGGGGCCGGGTCAATCACCCGTCCGAGCTGTTCCAGGTCGGTGATCACGTCCGCGTGAAGGTGTTGAAGTTCAACGCCGACACCGAGCGCGTCAGCCTCGGTCTCAAGCAGATCACGGAAGATCCGTGGAGCCGCGCAGCCGAGAAGTACGTGCCGGGCACCGTCGTGCGCGGCAAGGTCGTCTCGCTCAAGGACTACGGCGCCTTCATCGAGCTCGAAGAGGGCATCGAGGGTCTCGTCCACATCTCGGAGATGTCGTGGACGCGCCGCGTGAAGCACCCGTCGAAGATGGTCGCCGTGGGCGACATGGTCGAGGCCGTTGTCCTCGATGTCGACGTCAAGCAGAACCGGATCTCGCTCGGCATGAAGCAGCTCGAGCCGAACCCGTACGAGCAGCTCACCGAGAAGTACCCGCCGGGTACCGTGGTGAAGGGCCTCGTCCGTAACATCGCGGACTTCGGTATCTTCGTCGAGATCGAAGAAGGCATCGACGGTCTCGTCCACATCAGCGACATGAGCTGGACCCAGCGCGTGAAGCACCCGAGCGAGCTGTTCCAGAAGGGCGATGCTGTCGAAGCCGTCCTCTTGAACATCGACACCGGTGATGGCGACAAGCCGAAGATCTCGCTCGGCATCAAGCAGCTGGTTCAAGATCCGTGGGATCGCATCCCGCAGCTCTACCCGCAGGGCAAGGTCGTCGATGGCAAGGTCCTCAAGGTCCTCGACTTCGGCGCCTTCGTCGAGCTCGAGAAGGGCGTCGAGGGTCTCGTCCACGTGTCCGAGATCAGCGACGACCATGTCGAGGATCCGCGCACGCTGCTGACTCCGGGCCAGGAGGTGAAGGTCCAGATCCTTCACGCCGACGGCGCGGAGCGGAAGATCGGGCTGTCGATCAAGGGTGCGAACCGCGCCTCCGACTCGGCCGAAGCACAGGGCTTCAACTCGTCGAATGCGGGTGGTGCCACCCTCGGCGACAAGTTCCGCGGCAAGCTCGACAAGCTCAAGCCGAAGGACGCGCAGTAGTCTTAACCGACTGCTAGCGGCCGAGCCCACCCCGTTGATTCGGGGCGGGCTTTTGTCGTTTCGGCGTCACGACCCCAAAATAGAATCGGACGCTCGAAAGAATCCGCACACCCGGGCCCCATCGTGCGTCTCGTACACATGCGCCCGTGGGTCTTGCTGCTGACCGGTTGCTCGATCCTTCCGCAGTCGCTCGAGCCGCCGCCGAATGACGAGACCACGGTCGCGGTGCTGAGCGGCAGCCTCGGTCATCCGATGAACGCGATCGCGCGCCATCCGTGGTTCGCGGTTCGCCGCGCGGGCGAGAAGACCTGGGCGACGTACGAGGTCGGCGGTGGCGATGGCACCGAGGAGGTCGACCCGTTTCGCGATCACACGCCGTACCTCGATCCGATCGTCCACAAGGTCTGGCGCGGCGCCGAGGCCGAGCTCGCGGCCGCTTGCATCGCACGCGTCGCGCCCGGCGTGCGGCAACGGATCGAGGCCGGCTACATCTTCTTTCCAGGCCCGAACTCGAACACCTTCGGTGACGTGGTGCTGCGCGCGTGTCATCTGCACGCGAGCTTGCCGTCGACCTCGGTCGGCAAGGACTACCGCGGGCTGTTCGGCGCGGGCATCACGAGCGAAGGCACCGGCGTCCAGATCGAGACTCCCGTGCTCGGCTTGAAGATCGGGCTCAAGGAAGGGATCGAGGTCCACATCATCGGGCTCTCGTTCGGCGTCGACTTCTGGCCACCGGCGTTGATCGTGCCGTGGGGCACGGGTCGGGTGGGGTTCGCCGACCGATGAAGGCCCTGGTCTTGATCTCGAGCTTGCTCGCCGCCCATGTGGCGAGCGCCGATTGCATCTGCGAGCTCGCGGATCGCTTGAACGGGGGCGCGTATCTCCACGAGGAGCTGACGATCGTCACGCACCTCGACGACGATCTTGATGCCTCGACCCTACCGCGTGGTAGCGCGACGCCCACGGGGCGTGGGCGCGTGATCGATCAGCTCGCCCTCGCCGGATTTCGCCTGCATGGCTTTATCGGCAAGCACCCGACCTTCGGCCTGCACATCGGCATCGATCTCGCGGCCGGTGCGACCACCGGCAGGCATGGCGGGTTCGCGTACGAAGTGGGCCTGTTGCCGCTGGGGCTCGGTGTGCGGCTCGGGCGGAGCTCGTTCCTCACGCTCGGAACCGGGGTGGTCGCGAGTGGCGCGACCGGTGCGCTCGACGACGCGATCGCGTTGCCGTTCGATGTTGACCTCGAGCTCGATGCCCGGCGCGTGCGGCTGATCGCGTGGGCCCGCGTGTCGTGGCTCGCGGGTGCACCGGGTCGCAACGGTGGTTCGCCGAGCGTGCCGTTTGCCGATCAAGTCGAGGCGATGATCGGGATCCGGGTCGGCCATCACTACGAGGAATGGGGGTTCCCGACCGGCAACGGTGCGTACCTCGGTGTGGCGTACAAGGAGCTCGCCGGGATCAAGTTCCTCGGGCTCACGTTCGGGTACTCGCTGGACATGGCCACGGCACCGCACCCGACCCTGCAGCTCGCGAAGTAGTATGCTGATCGTGTGATTCGCTGGCTCCGCCTCGTCGCGATCGCGACCGTCATCCTGACGATGATCGGGCTCGGCGTGATCGCGGCGCTGTTCCTCGTCTCGAACGAGGGTTGGATCCCGGTGAACATTCACCCGTGGCTGACCAGCCTGTTTGGCGGCAAGCTGCACGACGTCTGGTTCCCGGCGCTGATCGCGGGCTGGCTCGTGAGCGCCGTCCTGATCGCGACGCTCGCGCTGTGGTCGATGTTCTATGTCTGGCGCCGTCGTCAGTACGAATCGCTCGTCGGTCGGCTCGAGCGCGAGCTCGCGAAGTTGCGCAACTTGCCGTTCACCGAGCCTGCTCCACTCGAAGATCTACCGGAGCTTCCGAACACCCAGGCGGCGCGCGTGATGAACGCGCTCGACGACGACGCGGGGCTGCTCGGGTGATCCTCGTGGTCGCGTGGCTAGGGAGCTTCGAGCCCGCGGACAAGCTCCCGGCGTCGGACACGCGCGACATCGTCGGGCGGCCCGGGACGATCACCGTACTCACGCCCGAGGATGGCTCGCCCGCACCGACCGGGGAGGTCACGATCGTCGAACCGCTGTTCGGCATGAACCTCGTCGCATCGATCGAGCGAGGTCACGTCACCGTGCCGCTGTTCGCCATCGATCGCCGCGAGTACGCCGGCACCGTGTTGTTGCTGCCCGCGGCGACGATCATCCGCTTCGTGACGCCGAGCGCCGCCGACGATAGGGCGATCCGCGCGCTGCTGTTCAAGAACGATGCGCTCTCGGGGGTCAAGCGCGCGGTCGCCGGCGTCGAGATCGGTGCGATCGATATCGATCACGATGGTAAGGCGGACTTTGCACTCACCTACGGCTGCACGGTGTGGGGCGATGGTGCGTGTCAGGTCCACGGCCAGTACGCGTTCGCGCAGATCAAAGGCACCTGGCGCGAGATCAAATGAGCTACCTCGCAGCCGGACGTGCGCTCGAAGCCCTCGGCAACTTCGACCAAGCGCTCGATCAGTACTTCATGGCGATGCTCGATCCGCCATCGACGCCGGAGCTCGAGCTCAGGATCATCGGGTTGCTCGAACGGCTCGACCGGCGCGACGAGGCCCGCGCGCTCGCTGCCAAGCTCACCGCGCGGGGCGTCGATCTGGCGGATAGCTGGTTCGAGCTCGGCGCCGCGTACAAAGGGCAGGGCCAGCTCGCCGAGGCGATCTACGCGGTGGGGCAGTGCGTGCGGCTCGAGCCGAATCAGGGCGACGGTTGGTACAACCTCGCGTGCTACCGCTGCCTCGCAGGTGATGCGACAGGCGCGCTCGAGGCGCTCGGCTTCGCGATCCAGCTCGCACCCGAGAATGCGAAGGTCGCGGTCGAGGACGCCGACCTGGCGTCGATTCGCCGCGACGCCAAGTTCCTCGCCATCACGGCGTAGTACACTCGCCGACGATGGGAGCGGCCCTCGTCCTCTTGCTCGTCGGCCTCGGCGCGATGGCCGCCGGCGTCTTGATCGGCCGGTACTACGTGCCCGATGATCGCCAGCTCCGGCGCACGGCGCGCCACGCGCGGTCTTACATGCGCGCGATCAGCCACCTGATCGCACGCGACATCGACACGGTGATCGACGAGCTCAAGACCGTCGTCGAAGAGAACATCGAGGACGTCGAGCCGTACTTCGCGCTCGGTGCGATGTTCCGGACCCGAGGCGAGCACGAGCGTGCGATCCGCGTCCACCAAGCGCTCGCCCTGCGCGAACGCGATCGCCGCAAGGTCCGCCATCGCGCGCTCTACGAGCTCGGCCTCGATTTTCGCGCCGCCGGCATGCCGCGCCGCGCGACCAAGGCGATGGAGGAGGTCCTCCTCGACGAGCCGGGTCACGAGGGCGCGTTGCGCGCGCTCGCGTCTCTCTACGAGGAGCAAGCGCGATTCAACGAGGCCGCCGGCTTGTGGCAGCGCCTCGGCAAGCGCCGCGGCGAAGATACGTCGAGGCGCGAGCATCACCTGCTCGTCGCTGCGGCGCAGGCCGCGCTCTCGCGCGAGGATCCCGAATCCGCAAAGCACCTCCTGAAAGCCGCGCAGAAGCTGGCCGAGACCGCCCACTTCTATGCGGCGGCTGCCGAGCTCGCCGCGAACCGCAAGAACTTCCGCGGCACGAAGGAGCGCTTGCGGCAGGCGCTGCTCGCGGATCCAGCCCTCGCACCCCACCTCTTGCCCGGCATGATCGCGGCCGAAGAGGGGCTCGAGCACGCGAACCCGCACGCGAAGCACGACGAGCTCGTGGAGGACGACCCGGCGCTGCTCGCCGAGGGCACGCAACCCGAGGTCACCGCGCTCGCGGCGACCGATACCGTCGCGCTCGTTCCCGACGAGCGACCGACC
>JANXOP010000001.1 GCA_025357755.1 Kofleriaceae bacterium
GCGACCTTCGCGACGTCGCCGCGCTCGATCTTCCACGCGCACAACCCGTCGCCGCACCAGAGATCGAAGCCGGGGTCGCGCAGCGCGTTGCCACCGCAATCGGTCGCGCCCATCTGAGACACCGCGAGAGCGGTAACGAAGAGAGGTGAGAGAGTAGAGAGGCGCATGGTTAGAGCTCCCAGTCGAAGGTGATGCCGTAGCGATCGCCGCCGCTCGAGTGCGTGTTGCCGATGAGATCTTTGATGGCTGTCGAACCCGTGTTCTCGTACGCGACGCCGACGCCGAGGTGGTCGAGCTGGAGGCGGAGGCCGAGCGTCAGGGTGTAGGCCCAGCCGAGGTAGTGATCGCTGTAGCGCATCGCATCGGCGCCCGTGACCTTCGTGCCGCCGATGGCAGCACCACCTGCGGTCTGCGTGTACATGACGAACCTGTCGTCGGCCAGGGCGTAGGTGACGCGCAGGGCGGCCATGAGGTCGGTCTCGTTCCACTCGAGCGTCTGCGAAGCGTCCGCACCGGTGACCGCATGGGTCCAGCTCGGCATCGTCTTGAAACTCGCGATCACGCCGTAGGTGAAGATGTCGTCGAAGCGACGCAGTCCAGTGAGCCCGAGGCTGGCGCCTAGCGTGGTGCTCTCGGTGTAACCAAAGTTCGCGAGGTTGGTGGTGTAGCCGTCGTGGCGCTCGTTGCCGAACAAGAAGTCCGCCTCCAGGTGCCACAGGTGATAGAGCTCGCCGCCCTTCGCGGTCTCGTCGACGAGCACCTCGGATTTGCAGCGCGCGAGATCGATCTCGCCGGGTGCGGTCATCGAGCAGCGCGAGAGCTGGTCTCCATTGCGAACGAGCACGTCGTATTCGCCCGGCGCGACCGCGATGCGAACCGCGGCGCCCTTGGCCTTGTAGGTCTCGGCCACGACCGTATGCGAGCGGCGATTCTCGACGAGCGTCTTGCCTTCGAGCTGCGCGGGTAGCGTGATCTGCGCGGTCGCCGCTCGCGGGAATGACAGCGCCACTTCGCCGTGGCCCTTGAGCGCGGCCTCGAACGTGACGTGCTGGCCACCGACCGCGGTCTCCGCGGTTGCGAGCAGCGTCTGGTGATACGCGTAGCGATAGGCTTCGTCGATCGAGACCTCGCCATCGTTGTTCGCATCGCCCGCACCGCGCAGCCCGACGAGCAGGTGATGCGTGAAGTAGCTCGACTTGAGCTGTTCGCTCTCTTGCGACAGCTCGCTGCCAGTCGACGATGCCATCACGGCCACGCCGGTCGCATCGAGGCGCTGGCGCGAGCTATACGAGAAATCCGCCGCGGGCGCAGCTCCCTTGATCCGGGAGAACGCGCCGCTCTGGCATGCATCGAGGACGACGACCGTCAGCGAGGCGCCGATCTTGAACAGCCGCTCGCGGAGCTCGTCGAGCGGTAGCTCCGCGCTCCCGAGATCGATCGCCTGCGCACGCGCGTGGCCGCTGTAGTAGAAGAACACGCGGACCTGCTTGCCAGCCGCGGTGTCACGCTGGACCCGGTCGGCGAGTTGCGCGAGCCGGTCGCGCAGTTGATCTGGCGAAGGGTGCGCGACGACGTCGACGCGATCGGGAGTGTAGCCACCGAGCTCGGTCAAGACGGCTGCCATCCGGCGCGCATCATCTTCGGCATAGCGGAGCGTGCCTTGGCCAGGGCCACCTGCATTGGAGCCGACGACGATCGCGTAGTTCGAGCTCGGTTCTGCGTGGGCTACCGCGCACCAGACCATCACCAGGGCTATCCAACCAGCTCTCATCAGGACCTCTGTCCGTATGACACGCAACCCGTCGGCGATGGGAACCTTAAACGCTAATCACCTGGTTCGTCGTCGGAATCCGGGAGGTGGACGGCACGCTTGATCAGACCTTTGCCGAACTTCGCCGTGACTCGATCGAGGGCGTTGCCGAGCCGCTCGCCCTTCTCGCGCCGGGCCTCGTCGAAGCCGAGCTGGCGAGGCGCATCGCGTGCCTCGAGGTTCTCGGCAGAGATTCCGCACAGCCGCACGCGGCAGCCGCGGCGCGCTTCGATCGGCACCTTGGCGAGTAGCTCGATCGCGGTGCGCGCGAGCACACCACCGTCGCTCGTCGCTTGAACGAGCGTGGTGCGCCGGGAGATCTGCCGGAAGTCGTCGTACTTGATGTAGAGCGTGACGGTGCGCGCGCGGAGCTCGGCGGCACGCAAGCGCACCGCGACGCGATCGGCTTGCGACAGCAGGGTGATCGCGAGCTCGCCCTTGTCATCGAGATCGTGCTCGAACGTCTCGCGGTGCCCGATCGTAACGGCATCGCGCTCCGCTTCGACCGAGCGAGAGTCTTCGCCGCGCGCGAGCGCTGCGAGGTGGTGCCCGGTGATCGCGCCGAGCTTGCCGACGAGCGCTTGTTCCGGATAGCGCGCGACCTGGCCGATCGTCTCGAGGCCCATGCTCGCGAGTGCGGCGCGCGTCGCCTCACCGACGCCCCACAACCGCGTGACCGGAAGCCCGTGAAGAAACGGCAAGAGGTTCTCGGGGGTGACGATCCGCAGGCCGTCCGGCTTGTCGATATCGGAGGCGATCTTCGCCGCGAACTTGATCGGGGCGACCCCGACGGAGGCGACGAGCTGGGTCTCGGCGGTGACCCGCTGCTTGATCGTGCGCGCGATGGTCTCGGGCTCGCCGAGCAAGCGCTCGGTACCGGTGCAATCGAGGAACGCCTCGTCGAGGGAGAGGCCTTCGACCTCGGGTGAGAAATCGCCCAGGATCGCGAAGAAGATCTGCGACGCTTCGACGTAGCGCTCCATCTGAACTGGCACCACGATCGCCTGCGGACACCGGCGCATCGCTTCGGCCATCGGCATCGCGCTCTTGATTCCGAACACTCGCGCTTCGTAGCTACACGACGCGACCACGCCGCGCTTGATCGAACCACCGACGAGCACGGGCTTGCCGCGAAGCTTCGGATCGTCCCGCTGTTCGACCGCCGCGTAGAACGCGTCGAGGTCGATATGCAGGATCGTTCGCACGAGGGGCGCACTACAAACGCACTAGGGGCTCGGCGTCGCAGCCGAGCCCGCACCACTACCGATTGCAGCCGCTGCCGGTGCGGGGGGCGCGCCCGTCGCGCCCGTGCTCGCCGGCAAGAAGTTCAACTTGGTCACCACGGCGAACACCGAGATCGTGACGCCCGCGAGCAGCATCGACCACAGCCAGGTCGGCGCCGGCTTGAGATCACCGCGCGAGTACTTCTTGATCTTGCCGCGTAGCATGCCGTGCACGGGCAGGATCAGCAGCACCACGGCGGTGAGCTTCACGTGCAGCCACATGTTCGGCTTGACCGAGAAGTAGTGCATCTTGATCGCGATGATCAGGCCGCACGCGATCGCGACGGTCGCGGCCAGGTCGGTCGCCAGCGCCAGGGCGCGCTCCTGGAGCGTGAGCTGCTCGTGCGATGACTTCGGAGCGTGGTCGTGAAACCGCAGCATCCAGAAGATGGCCGTCAGACCGCTGATCCAGATGATGAAACCGAGCACGTGCGCGGTCAGGACCAGTGAATACACGCTGGGAGACATGGGTCGTTTGTAACACTTAAGCCGACACTACGCGTCGCCGCAGCCTCGGGTATGATCTCGAGGCTCTGGCCCGGACCCTAAAGATCTTCTTCCACGACGCCTGCTTCGACGGCACGACTTCGGCGGCGCTGTTCTCGGCGTTCTATCGCGACGTTGTCGATAAGGACGTGGTGATCAAGCCGATCGGCATGGTCCATCGCGACGGCAATCCGTTCGAAGGCATCCCGCTCGATGCCGACGACCACGCGTGCGTCGACTTCCGGTTCTGCGCGGACCCGAAGATGCGCTGGTGGTTCGATCATCACCCGACCGCGTTCCAGCCGCCCGCCTTGCGCGAGATCTTCGACCGCGAGCACGCGCCGACCTGGTTCTTCGATCCGAAGGCGCCCTCGTGCGCGGGCTTCATCGCGCGCACGCTCGCGACCGGCTGGAAGTGGCAGCCTCCCACCCACTTGATCGATGCCGTGACCTGGGCCGACAAGATCGATGCGGCCAAGTTCGCGACCGCGCAAGAAGCCGTCGCGCTCGATCTTCCGGCTCAACGGATCGCGGCCTGGCTCGCGAACGGGCGCACCGGCATGGACACCGCGCGCTACATCGAGTGGCTGTCGCACGCCTCGCTTGCCGAGGTCGCGGAACGGCCGGAGCTCGCGCCGCAGATCGCCGCGATCGAAGACGAGCGCGCGAAGGATCTCGACGCGATCGAGAAACTCGCGGTGTGGCACGACGACATCGTCGTGTTCGATCGGTTCGACGACGTCGGCGCGCGCAACCCTGGCTTCCTCGGCTACTGGTTGTTTCCGCGAGCGTTCTACGCGGTCGCCGGCACGCGCACCGAGTCGTCGATCAAGATCACGGTCGGGCTCAACAAATGGACGACCTCGACGCGCAAGCCGACGGTCGATGTCGGCGCGTTGTGTGCGCGGTTTGGTGGCGGCGGGCACTCGATGGTCGGCGGCGTCACGCTGCGGGGCGACGAGCTACAGCGGGCCCGAGAGACGATCACTCAACTGGTCGCCGAGCTCACCAAGCCATAGCAGCGTCGTGATACATCGCTGAGATGTCGCTGGTCCGTGGTGTTGTCGTTGCCTTCGCTGCCCTCGTAGTCGCGTACACCTTGCCGGCCTTCGCCGACAAGGTGGATACCAAGAACAATCTCGCATCATTCGGCGCGGGTGCGATCGTCATCAAGCAGCCCGCCGTCTATAGCGATTCGTGGTCGGGCTTCTGGCTGCTCGATGAGGATCCGGTCACCGGCTATGCACCGCCCGAAGGTGACCTCACGCCAAAAGAGTTCGTGATCGAGCTCGCCGATACCGACTCGATCGCGGAGGTCTCGTTCGATAGCGCGCAAGCCGAGACCGGTGCCCGCAGCTCCAAGGATGTCAGCGTCGAGATCTCCGACAAGGCCGATGGTGGCTGGCAGCCGCTCGTCACCGCGACGCTCGCCGAGAGCACCGACAACCAGCATTTCCCCGTCAAGACCCCCAAGACCGGGCGCTACCTCAAGCTCACGCTCAAGACGAACCACGGCGACGCCAAGTACAACGAGTTGATGGGGTTTGGCGCGTACGGCAAGGTCGTCACCAAGCAACCCGTGGCGGACTTCTCGGGCGCGTTCGAGACCACCCAGTTCGGTGCCTTCCGGATCAAGCAGACCGGCATCACGGCGATTGGTTGCTACGAGCACAAAAACGGCATGATCACGAACGCCGGGTTCGACGGCCGGGTGCTGCGCTTCACGTGGAGCGAGGTCACCAACGAGAGCCACAGCGGCCCGGCGATCCTCGTGTTCCCGTCGGACGGTAAATCGTTCCTCGGCCTGTGGTGGAACGGCGTCGATGCGCATCCGGCAGGTCGCTGGGATGGCGTGTTCAAGAGTAAGACGATCGGGGTGTGCCCGCACTTCAACTTCCCGGCCCAGAAGGCCGGCGGTGATGTCGCCGATGCGCTGCGTAAAGATGGCCGCGTCCGGATCTACGGCATCACGTTCGACACCGATTCCGATCACCTCAAGGATGAATCGAAGCTCGTGCTCGAGCAGCTCGTCGCGACGGCGAAGGCCGAGCCCACCTGGAAGCTCGCGATCGAAGGCCACACGGATTCGTCGGGCGCGGCCGATCACAACCAGACGCTGTCGGAGAAGCGCGCGGCCTCGGTCAAGGCGTACCTCGTGAAGGCCGGCGTCAAGGCGGACCGGCTGACGACGAGTGGTTTCGGCGCGACCAAGCCCGTGAGCTCGAATGACACGTCGCTCGGTCGCTCGCAGAACCGCCGAGTCGAAGTGACGAAGAGCTAACGCTTCTTTTTCTTCTTCGGCTTCTTGGGCGCCTTGACCGGCTTCTGATCGCCGGCGTCCAGCGCATCGAGCCGCTCGCGCAGCGCACCGGTGATCGTGCGGAGCTCGGCGAGCTCGTCGCGCAAGCGCTTCACGTCTTCGGCCAGCGGTGCACCCTCCCCGAGGTCGCGCGCGACTTCCTTCGCGCGGCGGCGCAGCCGGCCATCGAGCTCGCGATCGATCATCCGGCGCAGCGCCGGAATCGACGCGGCATCGCCGGCGACACCGAGCGCGTCGATCGCCGCAGCCTGAACGCGAAAATCGCGATCCCCGAGCAAGAGCTCGAGCTTCTCGCGCACGTCGCGCGCTTCGCGATCGCGGCGCCCACGGATGAGCTGTGCGAGCGCACCCGCGGCCGCACGGCGACCTTGCGTGGGGTGGCCCCAGGCGGTGCCCTCCGCGAGCAGACCGATCGCCGAATCGTCGCGCGCTTCGGCGAGGCCGCGATACGCGTGTTGCCGGATCACGTCGGTAAACGACTCGCGGCGCCGCCTCGCGAAGGAGCTCGCCGGCACGCGGCGACCGGACCTTGCCGAGCGCGAGGCAGGCTTCGGCCTCGACGAAGTAGCTCGCGTCACCAGCCTCGACGAGCTGCGCGAGCGCGGCACCAACCCGTGCGTCGTGGACGAGCTCGCCGAGCGCACGCGCGATCGCACGTCGCGCGCGAGGATGAACCTCGGCCACGAGGCGTTCGATCAAGTGGTCGCGTGCCGAGGCGGTGCGCGTCCGTGCGAGCGCCGCGGCGGCCGCACCGCGAAGGGCCCAGTACGGATCCTCGGTCAGGGCCGTGACGAGCGCGGCCTCGGCATCGCGCCCTCCGCGCTTCGCGAGCGCCGCTGCCGCCGCCATGCGATCGATCGCGAGCGTCGCGTGGGCGAGCTCCTCGCGCCACATCGGCTCGGGCTTGTCGACATTGCGAGTGGCGAGCACGACGTGCCCCGGATCGAAGATCGCCTGGCTCGGTTCGCCTGCGAGCTTGGTCAAAAAGGTCTGCTTGGCCTCGCGGATCTCGATCGGTACGTCGATGTCGGCACCGTCGATCCGGAACCGGACCTCGGTCGGGATCCGGAACAGCGGCGTCTTGGCATCGACGTGCTGGTGCTGCTCGACCGTCACGCTAGCGATCTCGGTCGCGGGATCCCAGCGGATCGTGACGTCGAGCTCGGGGTGTCCGGCGAAATCGATCACCCACTGGCTGAAGAACCAATCGACGACCTTGCCGGTCGCATCCTCGACAGCGCGCGCGAGGTCGCGCGATTCGACGAGCCCGTGGCGATGCTTCGTGAGGTAGTGCGCGAGCGAGCGGTCGAACGCGGCATCGCCGAGCAGGTGGCGCAGCATGTGAAGGACGCGACCACCCTTGTCGTAGAGGTGGGCATCGAAGATGTCGATCGGCTCGTCGTAGAGCTTCGTCGCGATCGTCCGGCGATAGCGGCCGGAGTCCTCGCCCAGGTAGGAATCACCCCACTCCTCGAGCTCGAGATCCGCGGCATCGCGACCTTCGTAGTGCTCGCGCCAGAGGTACTCCGAGTAGGTGGCGAAGCCTTCGTTGAGCCAGCCTTCGCCCCAGTCGCGACAGGTCACGAGGTCGCCAAACCATTGATGGGCGAGCTCGTGGGCCACCAGCGAATCGATGTCGTAGTCGAGCGCCGCGCGCTCGTCGACGAGCACGCTATCGGTCAGCGTGGTCGCGCTGGTGTTCTCCATGCCGCCGAAGATGAAATCGGCGACGAAGACCTGCGAGTAGCGCGGATACGGATAGGCGACTCCGAACTTGGTCGAGAACAGCTCGAGCATCTGGGGCGTGCGCGCGAGCGTGCGTTCGCACTCCGCTTCCTTGCCGCGCTCGCAGTAGTAGATCACCGGCACGTCGCGCCACCGGGTCTCGAGCTTGGCGAAATCGCCGACCGCGAGCGTGACGAGATAGCAGCTGTGCGGCACGTCGAGCCGCCAGTGCACGGTGCGCTTCGCGCCGGTGGTCGAATCGGAGACGAGCGCACCGTTCGACAGCGCGAACATCGTAGCGGGCACGGTCGCGATGACCTCGCTCGTCGCTTTCTCGTGTGGCGAATCGAAGCACGGGAACCAGTAGCGCGAGTCCTCGTCCTGGCCCTGGGTCCAGGCCTGGGTCGGTTTCGTCGGGTAGCCGTCGTCGGGGGCGGTGAAGTACAAGCCGCGCCGCGGCGCTCCGCGATAGGCAATATCGAGTACGAGCTCGTCGCCGATCGCGAGCGCGGGCGTCTCGATGCGCAGCTTGCGACCATCATGGCGGTAGGGCGCCTTCTTGCCGTTCGCGTGCACGCTCTCGATCTGGAGCTCGACCGCATCGAGCTCGACCGACGAGGTCGGCGTCAGCGCGGCCGCACGCAGGGTCGCGGTGCCGGCGACCGTGCGTGCGCTCGGATCGACCTCGATCTCGAGCAGGATGTGAAGGATGTCGACGACGCGGTCCGGAGCGAACTTCGGTTGCGTGCAGGGAAAAGCAAACTCGCGAGCCATGCGCCGCGAGCGTAGCCGATCTAGCAGTTCGCGCCGTCGCGAAGACAGATCGTCGTCGGTACCTGATCGAAGCTGGGTGCGAGCGCATTCCACACGTCCGGCGCGGCGTAACGACCCCAGACCGTGATGCCTTCCTTGCCGCCGGCCTCGAGGATCTTGTCGACCACCGGCTTCACGAGAGCAGGGGAGGGCTTCGCCGATTCGAGCTGGAACGTGTGCTTGCCGGTCTTGCCGTCGATCTCGACCGAGGTCGGCGTGAGATGGAGCACGACCGGGTGCACGGGATCGGCGGAGCTCGCGCCGGCCGCATGCTCCTTGCCGTGCGAATTGCAGCCGAGCGCCGCGATCATCACGAGAAGGACGCGGGTCATGCGAGCGTCGCCAGGGCGCGAGCGAGGCGGCCGACACCCTCCTGGATGTTCTTCATCGAGGTCGCGTACGACAACCGCACGTGACCGGCGGCACCGAAGCCGCTGCCGGGGACGACCGCGACCTTGCCGTGGTCGAGGAGCCAGTCGCAGAGCTCGACGTCGGTCGTGATCGCCTTGACCTCGGGCGTGGTCCGGCCGACGTACGCGCTCAGATCTGGGAACGCGTAGAACGCGCCCTTCGGCTCGCGACAGCTCACGTTCGGGATCGCGCGGAGCAGCTTCGTCATCTCGATCCGACGCTCGTCGAAGGCCTTGCGCATCATCTCGACCGGCTCTTGCGTGCCGGTGAGCGCGGCGATCGTCGCGACCTGGGCCGCGTGCGTCGCGTTCGAGGTCGATTGGCCCTGGATCTTGTTCATCGCCTTGATCAGTGGCGCGAGCGCGGCCGTGGTCGCGGTGTAGCCGATGCGCCAGCCGGTCATCGCGTAGGTCTTCGAGACGCCATCGATCAACACGGTGCGATCGGCGAGCGCCTGCGAGAGGCCTGCGATCGAGACGTACTCCGCGCCCGCGTAGACCAACGAGCGATAGATGTCGTCGGAGATGACGAGGATGTCCTTCTCGACGACGACCTTCGCGAGCGCTTCGATCTGCGCGCGGGTGTAGACCGAGCCCGTCGGGTTCGACGGATTGTTGAGTACGATCGCGCGGGTCTTCGGGGTGCACGCCGCTGCGACCTGCGCGGCGGTGACCGCGAAATCGTCCTCGGCCTTGGTCGGCAGGATCACGGGCGTGCCGCCAGCGAGCATCACCATGTCGGGGTAGCTCACCCAGTACGGTGCCGGGATGATGACCTCGTCGCCCGGATCGATCATCGCCATGAACAGGTTGAACAGCGAGTGCTTCGCACCGGCGGAGACCAGCACGTTCTCTGGTTCGATCTTCGTGTTGTGGACGCGCGACATCTCGGTCGCGACCGCTTTGCGTAGCGCGAGCAGGCCCGCGACATCGGTGTACTTGCCGACCCCTTTGTCGAGGCCCTCACGCACGGCGGCCTTGATGTGGTCCGGCGTATCGAAGTCCGGCTCGCCGGCACCGAAGCTGATCACATCGATGCCTTCGGCCTTCATGCGACCGGCTTTCGCGGTCACGGCGAGGGTGATCGACGGTTTGATGGGATCGAGGCGCGAGGCGATCTTGACGGTCATTTCTTGGAATCCTTGTACTTCTGCGCGAGGGCTTCTACGACCGGCGGTGGGACGAGCCCGGAGACATCTCCACCGAGACCTGCAACTTCTTTGACGAGCGAGCTACTGACGTAGTGGTTACGCTCGTCGGTCATGAAGAACACCGTATCGACGGTCGGAGCGAGCCGGCGGTTCATGTGGGCGAACTGGAACTCGTACTCGAAGTCGGCGAGGGCGCGTAGCCCTCGCACGAGCGTACCGGCGCCGTGCTTGCGCGCGAAATCGACGATCAAGCCGTCGAACGTCTCGAACGAGAGGCGATCGCCCATGCCGGGCATCGCGTCCTGGATGAACTTGATCCGCTCGTCGGTCGTGAACAGCGTCGTCTTGCGCTGGTTGACCGCGATCGTGACGATCACCTTGTCGAACATCCGCAGCGATCGCTCGAGGATATCGAGGTGGCCGTTCGTGATCGGATCGAACGTGCCGGGGTAGACGGCGATCGAGGGAGTTTTGGTCATGTGGGCCCGCGCTGGTAAAACGAGACCAAAGTATCGCCGTACCGGCGCTCGTCGATTCGTAGCAGAGATCCGAGGGTCTCGGGAGGCGCGTGCCGGCGATCGTGCTCGATGATGATCGTCGCCTCGGGTGCGAGCGACTCGAGCGGTAACGCGAGGCTCGCGCGTGTTGCTAAATCCGACGCGTAGGGCGGGTCGATGAACACGAAATCGAACGGTGGCGCGACCGGTCGCCCGGCCGCGGCGACCGCATCGAAGCCGAGCACGGTCGCGCGGGCACCGAGCCCAAGTTCCTTCAAGTTCCCGCGTATGACCCCCAGCGGCGCCTTGCCGAAGTCGACGAACGTCGCGTGCACGGCGCCGCGTGAAAGTGCTTCGATCCCGAGGGCCCCGGAGCCGGCGAACAGGTCGAGCACCCGGGCGCCCTCCATCGGGCTGCCCAGGCGGTCGAGGATGCCAAATATCGCTTCGCGCACCTTTTCCGACGTGGGACGCGTCGCAGCGCCCGCAGGAGCGCGCAAGACCCGGCCTCCGAGGTCACCGCCGACGATACGCATGTGCCGAATCTACGACTTCTTTTTGTTCTCGCGGCGTTACTCCGTTACGATTGCACGCCGGCATGTCCACGAGCGGAAACCTCGCTGCTTGGCTGCTCGATACCGCGTTGACCAATGGGGTCGGGCCGCGGATCGCGCTGCGCGAAGGCGATCGTGCGTGGACGTACGCCGAGCTCGCGGATCGCGTCTCGCGCTGCTCGTCGGCGCTGCGCACCTTGAAGCTGCAACGCGGCGAGCGCGTGCTCGTGTTGATGCACGACACGCTCGAAGCCGCGACCGCGATCCTCGGCACGATCCACGCGGGCGCGGTCGCCGTGCCGGTATCGGAGCTGTCGACTTCCGACGATATCCAGGAGTACGTGCTGCATTGCGGTGCGGTGATAGCGATCACCGATCAGAACCACGAGCAGGTCCTCGATGCCGTGCGCAACGAGACCCCGGATCTCCGCGAGGTCATTTGCGTCGGTGCGAAGCTGCCTTCGAGCCACGACTTCAATTCGATCCTCGCCGCCGCCCAGCCGATGCCTGCCGCGCCGAGTGGGTCGACCGATGTTGCGCTGCTCTTGTACTCGGCAGGCTCGGGTCCCGGCGAGCTCCGCGCCGTCCCACACACGCAGCGCTCGATCGAAGCGGCGCGCGAATCCTTCGCGAAGGAGCTGCTCCAGCTCACGTCGGCCGACAAGGTGTTCTCCGTCGCGCGGCTCTCGACCGCGTATGGCCTAGGCGCGGGCCTGATGTTGCCGATCGCGCTACAAGCCGAGTCGCTCCTGTTCCCTGCGCAGGCGAAATCCGAACCCCTGTTCGATGCGCTCGCGTCGTTTCAGCCGACGGTGTTGTTCGCCACTCCGTCGGTCTACGCGCAGCTCGCGCACGATGCGGAGCGCCTGGGCAAGGTGAAGCCGCTCGCGGCGCTACGCAGTGCGATCGCGGGAGCCGAGGGCATGCCGGAGCGCTTGATCCCACGGATCCGCGCGGTGCTCGGCACCGAGGTCACGGTCGGCTACGGCCTGACCGAAATCTTCCAGTTCGCGCTCGCAGGCAAGAGCAACGATCCGGGCGCGCGCGCGGGCGTCTCGGGCAAGCCACTCACGGGTGTACAAGTCCGGCTCGTCGACGAAGATGGCGATCCGGTCGGGGCCGACGAGATCGGGACGCTCGAGCTGCAGTGCGGTTCGCTGTTCAATGGTTACTGGGCGGGCCAGGGCGCGACGCCGGGCACCGCGGGCGAGCTCCGCGCGGATGGTTGGTTCACCACGCGCGATCGCTTCATGGTCGACAAGGAAGGCTTCTATCACCACTGCGGCCGGGTCGATGACCTGTTCAAGGTCGGTGGCAAGTGGGTCTCGCCGAGCGAAGTCGAGAACGCGCTCACCGCGCACGAAGGGGTGTGGGAAGTCGCGGTCGTCGGCGCCGATGATGATGAAGGTCTGATCAAGCCGCTCGCGTTCGTCGTCACGAACGTCGGGTGGGAGGGCGGCGCGAAGCTCGAGAACGAGCTCCAGGAGTACGTCAAGGCGACGCTCGCGCCGTACAAGTACCCGCGCTGGATCGAGTTCGTCGATGCGTTGCCGCGCGGCCCGGGTGGCAAGTTGCTGCGCTACAAGCTGCGGCCGATGCGGCGCCGGCGTAAAGCCGAGACCGGCTCGATGCCGATCACGAACAAGAAGCCCTCGTCGTAGCGGCGAGGCTGGCCTCGAGCCACGGCTCGCGGCAATCAAGAAGTTCGACGATCGGCTAAGCTGATCGCGTGTCAACGATCGCGGCGGTGGTGGGCAAGCTCGGCGCCGACGCGGCCGGCGTGCTCGCCCGGATCGGCGGTGACCTCGGTGACGAGGCTCGGGCGGCGTTCGCTGCGCTGACGAAGCTCGACGCGGGCGCGCAGAAGGCGCAGCGCGCCCGCTGGATGGCGATCGCGCGCATCGCGGTGCCCGAGGGGTTTCGGATGATCCACCCGACGTGGATCGAAGCGGCGCTCGCAGAGCTGCCGGCGACCGCACGCGACGCGGTCGCGAATCTCGGGACCAGCCCACGTGATGTCTGGCTCGCGCGCTCGGCGATGGCTGGTTTCGTCGCGATGCCGCAGGCGCGCGCGAACGTCAACGTGCCCTCGGATCTGCCAGCACTCGCGCCCGAGGCATTGCGGGCCTGGCTCGAGCGCGCCGGTGCCGATCAGCTGGCGCGCGCCGCGCAGCTCGCCGGTGGCGAGATGCTCGAGCTCGCCGAGCGCGATCCGGTGCTGCAGGCCGCACTCGCGCGGATCTCCGTGCCACCGCGCGTCCACCAGCTCGGTCGTGATCGCGCGGTCGTCGAGCGCTGCACGCACGTGCCGCACGACGAGACTCGCTTGCTCCGGATCGGTGCACGGGCCGTCGGCGGCCACCTGTCGCCGCTCGTCCGGCAGCAGCTGATCCAGCGCCTACCGCGCGCGCTCGGGCTCGCAGTTCGTGACGAGCTCAACAGGGCGACGAACAGCATGATAGTTTGGATCCCATGACGGCTGGGCGGGTCATCGACGGCGACGAGCACGACGCGCGCACGCTCGCGAATCAGCTCGTCATCGACGCGCGCACCGAGGCCGCCAAGGTCGCCGCCGATGTGAAGGCGCTCGCCGCGGCGATGCTGGCCGATGCGCGCAACGAAGCCGATCGGATCACGGCGCGCGCCCATGCCGAGGCCGCGCAGGCCCGCACGCACGTGCCGAGCGACGCGAGCCCGCCGCAGGGCAGGGTCGATGATGTCGTCGGTCTCGTGATCCGCGCGACGGTGCAGGGTGTCGCGCTCGGCGAGGTCGTGCGGATCGATTCGACGCTGCGCCCGATTACCGCCGAGGTCGTCGGCTTTCACGGCGAGCAGGCACTGCTGTTGCCGCTCGGCGAGCTCGCGGGGATCGCGCCGGCGAGCGCGGTCTGGCGCACCGGCGAGCCGCTCGCGATCCACTGTGGCGACGAGCTGCTCGGTCGCGCGCTCGACGGGCTCGGCGCACCGATCGATGGTGGCCCAGCGCTGACCGGCGAGCGCTGGCTCGTCGATCGCCACGCACCTCCCGCCCTCGAGCGTCCGCCGATCACCGCACCGCTCACGACGGGCGTGCGTGCGATCGATACGCTGCTCACGCTCGGGCGGGGCCAGCGCGTTGGCTTGTTCGCCTCTGCCGGCGTCGGTAAGACTACGCTGCTCGGTCAGATCGCGCGCGGCACGACCGCCGATGTGATCGTGGTGTGCCAGGTCGGCGAGCGAGGCCGCGAGCTCGCGGAGCTGCTCGGCGACGAGCTCGCACCCGCGCGCGCGAAGACGATCGTGGTGTGCGCGACAAGCGATGCGCCGCCACTGGTTCGCTTGCGTGCCGTGCATGTCGCGACCGCGATCGCCGAATGGTTTCGCGAGAAGCGCGGAGCGAGCGTGTTGCTGCTCGTCGATTCGCTCACCCGCGTCGCACGCGCGCAACGCGAGGTCGGGCTCAGCGCGGGCGAGCCACCGGCTCGTCACGGCTATCCGCCCAGCGTGTTCGCGCTGCTACCGCGGTTGATCGAACGTGCGGGCGCCACCGCTGCGGGCGCGATCACGGCGCTCTACACCGTGCTCGTCGCAGGCAACGATCTCGACGAACCGATCGCAGATGAAGTGCGTGGCCTCGTCGATGGTCACATCGTCCTCGATCGCCGGCTCGCCCAGCGCGGTCACTTTCCCCCGATCGATGTCACGGCCAGCGTCTCGCGGCTGATGCACCGCGTGATCGACAGCGAGCACGCGGCGGCCGCCGCGCTGGTGCGGGCGCGCCTCGCGGTCTATGAAGAGCATCGCGACCTGATCACGCTGGGTGCCTACCAGGCGGGGCGCGATCGTGCGGTCGATACCGCGGTCACCGCGTTTCCGCTGATCGAGCGGCTGCTGCGCCAGCCCCGCGCCGAGGTCGCGGAGTGGGATCGGTCGCTGAGCGAGCTCGCCAAGCTCGCCGGGCAGCCTCACAGGATCTGACCACTCCTGGTCGCAGCGCTGGGGGAACTGTTCCCTACCGATAGGCGCGGTTTGCGGTGGTGAGGCATCACTGTAGTCACGCGACAGAAGTCGGCCTACAATAGATGCCGGAGTTACGCAGAGTTGAGTCTTCGTTCTGTCCTCTCCCTTTTCTCCCCTAACGTGGCTCGGCCCTTGCTGACAGGTGGTCTGCCACCATGCAGACGCGCCGACGATCAGTAAAGATCACCAACCCCATGACCCCTCTCGGTCCCGTGCCGTTCGTCGGCAGGCAGCAGGAGCTCGCGGAGCTCAAGCAGCACCTGGCCGTGGTGTCGTTGGTGTCGCTTCACGGTCCGCTCGGCTCTGGGAAGAGCCGCCTCGTACAAGAGCTCGCGCCTTCGCTCGGTGCGCCCTGCACGATCATCGAATGTCATCTCGGTGATCGTGCCTCGGCGCTTCGCTCGCGCGCTGAACGCGCCTTGCGGTGTGTCCCTGGCACGCTCGCACAAACGTTGACCGCGACCGCACGCGTGCTGGTGATCGATGACATCCATCACCTGCGCGTCGATGAAGCGACGAACCTGTTGTCGCCGCTCGCGCTCGGCCAAACCGCACTCGGTCGCGTGGTCGTGGTGGGCCGCGATCCGCTCGCGGCAGCCGTCGGCTCGGCGATCGCGGAAGTCGAGCTCGCGGGGCTCGATATCGATAGCGCCTCGGCGCTATGGGTCCATCTCGAAGAGACCTTCGGAGAGGCCGACGGGTGGGACAACGCGTTCTCGCGCACGCGCGGCGTGCCGCTCGCGTTGCGTCGCGAGTACGCGCGCGCGCGGTTTGGCGCGAACGCCTGGGATCTCACGGCCCTCGATCCAGGTGCGCGCGCCGCACTCGAAGCGCTCGCGATCCTGCGCCAGGCGGTCGCGCCAGCCGCCGTGTCGGCGCTGACCGGCAATGACGATACCGAGGCTGCGCTCACGGGCCTCGTCGCGCGCCAGCTCGTCGATGCGGTCGGTGATGGTCGCGTGGTCGTGCACGAGGTCGTGCGCGTCGACGTACTCGCGCAGATCGATCCCGAGCGCAAGCAGCGCCTGTCTCACGCTGCGGCCGAGCTGGTCGCCAGTACCTCGGCGGTCTCGGCTGGTCCGCGCCTCGCGTGGCAAGCCGGCGATGACGGAGCATTCGGCGCGATGGACCAGATCACGCGTGTTCGCGAGGTGGTGTGGCACTGGGTTGCCGCCAACCAGTACGGTCGCGCCGCCGATACGCTGCTCGAGAACCGCGAGCTCGCCGCGCGCAGCGGTGGTGCTGGCGAATTCGAAGCATTGCTCGACGTGCTCGGCGATCAACGCCCGCGCCATCGCCGCGGTGATGTCACCGCGACGGGGCAGGTCGCGACCGTCGGCTCGCTGCTCGCGCCCGAGCACACGCGTGCGCTCGCGCAGTTGCGCATCGAGATCGCCGTGCGCGGCGGTCGCTACACCGAAGCGTTCGAGCGTGCGAGCAGCTCTGCCGGCGCCGTGTCGCCGCTGCTCCACGCCGAGCTCGTGCTCGCCTCGGGCGACGTCAGCACCGCGCGTCGCGCGCTCAGCCAGATCGTGATCTCTCTCGATGCCAGCGAACGCGCTCGCGCCGTCGCGCTGCTCGCAGAGCTCGAGCTGCTCGCGGGGAAACCCGATGTCGCCGCGGCGCAGCTCGCCTCGCTCGGTGACCTCGCGGGGGTCGAGCCTCTGGCGCGCGCGCGCGTTCATCTCGCAGCAGCTCGCGTCGACGAATATGTCGGGCGGGTCGCGGCGATGCGCACCGCCCTCGCTCGCGCTCACGGCGCGTGCAAGAGCGTGCAGGCCTGTCTCGAAGCGAGCGAGCTCTCGGCGATCGTCGATGCTCGTCGCGCGGTCGGCCTCGCCCGTGAAGGCCGGCTCGTCGAAGCTGCCTCCGCCCTCGATGCGGCCGATTCGGTGGCGCGAGACCTCGACGCGGTCGCGGTCGCCGATGAAGTGCTCGCCGCGCGTGCGCTCGTCGCGCGCCGCCGCGGCGATTCCACGACCGCCGCGAGCCTGCTCGGCGATCTCGTTCGCGCACGTCGCGAGCGTGGTGACGAGCTCGGTGCCCTGCGCGCAGAGCTCGATCTTGCCGAGCTCGAGATCCTGCGCGGTCAACCGTCCGTCGCGACCGAGCTCGCCAGCGCGGCGCTCGCCTCCTCGGTGCGCCGCGAGCTCGGCCACCTCGCGGCGCGCGGCAACGCCGTCGTCGCCGCGATCGATCTCATGGAGCTCCGCACCGAGGTCGCCCTGCCGCGGCTCGAAGAGCTGCACCTGTCCCCCGCTCTCGATGCCTCGGCCGCCGCCCACGTCGCGGTGATGCTCGCGACCGCGCGCGCTCTCTCGGGCCAGCGTGCGGGAGCCGTCGAGCTCGCGCAGAATGCCGGCGCCGAATCGCGCGACGAGCTCGATCGCAAGCTCGCTGCCGCCGAAGTCGCGCTCGCGACCGGCGATGTCCAGCTGTCGCTCGATCTCGCACGTGATACGGCGGTCCTCGCCGAGCGTTCGCACCGCACGATCGAGCTTGCCTCCGCACTCGTGATCGTCGCGCGCCTCGAGCTCGCGCGCGGTGATCGCGGCAATGCGCGCGCGGCCGCCACGCGCGCAGCTCGCGAAGCCGCGGCCGCTGGGCTGGTCCGCGTGCGGGTCCACTCGCTGCTCGCGCTCTCGGCCCTCGCCCGCGACGACGACGATGCCGCCTCGGCGGTCGCGTACGCACGCGATGCTGCCGAGCTCGCACTCACGGCCGGGCTCCCGGTGGAGCGTCTCGTCGCACATGCCGCGCTCGATGCGATCGCGGGCAGCGAAGCGGTCGCCGATCCTTCCGCACCGAGCGCCGCCACGATGGCGCCCACCGCGATCGAAGGTGCCGCGCGCTTGCTCACAGATCTGGGGCTCACCGCACAACGCCCGTTCCGCGTGATCGATGCCGAGGGCGTACCGAGCGATGTCGCCGATGCGAACCCCGAAGTGCTCCGGCTCGCCGGTCGCGCGCTCGCGGTCGACGGTGTGCGCGAGGTGATCTGGCGCCATGGTGCCGAGCTCGCCGACCTCCGACGTCGCAGCTTGCTCAAGCGCCTGCTGTTCTTGTTCGCCGCGACGCCGGGCAAGGTTTTCTCGAAGGAAGCGATCGTCCAGGCCGTGTGGAACGTCGAGTATCACCCACTGCGTCACGACGCGGCGTTGTTCACGAACATCATGCGGATCCGTCGGCTGCTCGGCGAAGACGGCAGCGAGATCATCCGCGTTACCGAGGATGGCTATCGGTTCGTTCCGCCGCGCGACTTCCTGTTCGTCATTCCTCGCTAGGCCTCGCTAGGCCTCGCTGGGCCTCGCTGGGCCTCGCTAGGCCTCGCTGGCCTCCCTAAGCGGGGCGCTTCGAGAGTAGCTCACGCGCCGTCGTCCAGTGGATGCCGGTGTAGCGGGTGTTATCGATCGGTGCGAGCTTCACCGCGCCGCTGAACATGTTGTGCATGTACTGCATGCTCTGCCAGCGCGGGAACGGCTCGAGCTCGCCCGGTTGATCGGCGCGCATCCGCTCGATCTGATGGAGCATGTCATCGACGCTGCCGGTGCGCACGAGCTCGAACGTCGAGTGATGGAGCTCGCCGGCGAGATGCGCGAGCTCGCGCGGGCTGATCTGATCGCCGGCGCAGCGCAGGATCTCGGGTGCATCGCCATCGAGCGCGGCCGCTGCAGTAAACGCGGCGGTGTTATCCATCGTCGTGAAGTCGAGCTTCTGATCCGGATCGCCCGCGAACGTGACCTTCTTGTGCGTCAGATCGAGCAGCGGCATCCGGCCCGCGAGGAGCTCCATGAACGCGCCGTTCAAGATCGAGGTCGACTTGATCTTCGTCTTCGCGAGGACACCATGAAATTCGCGACGTAGATCGAGGTTGCGATTGAGACCGGGTGCCTGCTTGGTGAAGTCACACGAGAAGTCCGAGGGGATGAACCGCGGCACGCCCGCCGCAACCGCGCCTTGCAGCAGTGAGGTTTGCGCCGCGATGATCACGTCGCGCAGACCCTGTAGCGCCGACACCACGCACGTGGCACCGGCGGTTGCCTTCTTGAGCTCCTCGACCGTCCAGTCCTTGACGTGGACGATTTCGGCGGCGCCCTTCGGGAACTTCTCGGCCTTCGCATCCGACTTGCGGACGAGCGCGCGAACCTCCACGCCCCGAGCGACGAGCTCCTTGCAGATCCGGGTGCCGAGATTTCCGTTCGAACCAGCGACAGCAATCGTGATGGTCATCTCCTAACTAAGCGCTGCAACCCGGATGCGGTCAACCCTCGCGCGCGCTAGCTTATCGATCGTGGCAAATCCCCTGATCGACGACCGCGATGTCGAGCTCATCCTCGACGAGGTGCTAGATCTCCGCGCGCTCGCGGCACTCCCGTACTTCGCCGATCACGATCGCGACACGTACGAGATGGTGCTCGAGTCAGCGCGGTCGGTGGCGCGCGAGTCCCTGTTCCCACAGTACAAGACGATCGACTCCGCGCCACCCGTCCTCGTCGACGGTAAGGTCGCCGTTCATCCCGCGCTGCGCCCGCTGTTCGCGAAGCTCGTCGAGCTCGGGTTCACGGCCGCGCCGCGGCCCCACGAGGTCGGCGGCGCGCAGCTGCCGTTGGCGGTGTTCTCGCTCGCGACCGCCTACCTGATGGCGGGCAATCTTTCGGTCTACTGCTACGTCGGTTTGACGCAGGGCGCCGCCCACTTGCTGGAGGCGTTCGGCAGCGCCGAGCTCCGCACCACGTACATGGAGCCGATGTATCGCGGCGAGATGACCGGCACGATGGCGCTGACCGAGCCGCAGGCCGGTTCGAGCCTCGCCGACATCACGACCACCGCGACGCCGGAAGGCGATCACTACTCGATGCATGGCTCGAAGATCTTCATCTCCGGTGGCGATCATGATCTGACCTCCAACATCGTCCACATGACGCTCGGTCGCCTCGCGGGCGCACCTCCTGGCATGAAGGGGGTGTCGCTGTTCTGCGTGCCGAAGAAGCGCGTCGAGAACGGTGCGCTCGTCGATAACGATGTCGCGGTCACCGGTGTCGTCCACAAGATCGGGTGGCGTGGTCTGCCGTCGGTCTTGCTCGGTTACGGTGAGCGCAATGACTGCCATGGCTGGCTCGTCGGCGAGCCACACCAGGGCATTCGTTACATGTTCCAGATGATGAACGAGGCCCGCATCATGGTCGGGCTCAACGCCGCGGCCACGGCCTCGGTCGCGTATCACGAGTCGCTCGAGTACGCGCGGGTGCGCACGCAAGGTCGCTCGATGTCCGCGCGCGATCCGGGCGCGAAGCAGGTCGCGATCATCGAGCACGCCGACGTGCGTCGCATGCTGCTCCGCCAGAAGGCGATCGTCGAGGGAGGGCTCACGCTGCTCGCGAGGGTCTCGTACTTCAGTGATCTCGCCACGCACGGCGGCGACGCGCGCGCGCAACTGCTGCTCGACCTGCTCACCCCGGTCGCGAAGTCGTTTCCTGCCGAGAAGGGCTTCGAGTCGAATGCGCTCGCGCTCCAGATCCACGGGGGCTACGGCTACTCGAGCGAGTACTTGCCCGAGGCATGGCTGCGCGATCAGAAGCTCAACTCGATCCACGAGGGCACGACCGGCATCCAGGCCGCGGATCTCCTGGGGAGGCGTGTACTGGCGAAGGGCGGCACCGCCCTCGCCGCACTGGGCACCGAGATCATGACGGTCTGCAAGCGCGCTCGCAACGCGGGCGTCGAGGTGAGCTGGATCGACGAGGTCGAGCGCGCGGTGGTGCTGGTCGGCACGTTGACGGGCGAGCTCGCGAGTGGTGGCCTCGCGAAGCCCGAGTCGATGCTGCTCCATGCCACGGACTACCTGGAGCTCTTCTCCACGGTGGTGATCGCGTGGCAGTGGCTCGAGCTCGCCGCGATCAGCAAGGAAGCACTCGCGGGTACGTTGCCGCGCGGACGCGCATCCCGCGATGCTGGCTACTACCAGGCGAAGCTGCACGCCGCGCAGTACTGGATCAAGACCGAGCTGCCGCGCATCGACGTGCTCGCGAAGCTCTGCCGGGACGGCGAGGATTCGTATGGTTCGCTCGATCCGAGCTGGCTCTGACGTAAGCGGATGTGCGCAGTGATTCCTGATTGAATTAGAGGGGAGTCCGGTCGACCTTTAGAGAGGCGATGTCCTTCGAGCTGCATCCGGAGGTCCTGGGCACCGCTGCGGTCGTCGGTGCGCTGGTCTTGATGCTGGTGCGCCAGCTGATCGCGGCGCAGGTCACCGCCCAGCCGGCGTGGCCGTGGTCCGTCTTCACTGCGTGCGGCATCGTGTTCTGCCTGGCACGCGTGGTCCATCTCAGCTCGTCGTCGCCCGAGATCGCGCTCTACATGATCCGCGTGCACTACGCGGTGGGCTTGATGTTACCGGGGCTCGGGATGGCGTCGGTCGAGGTCATCACCGATCAGCCCCTCTCGCGCGCGACCAAGCTCGCGGTGCTCGGCGCGATTCCGCTGCAGATCATCTGCATCGTCACCCCGTTCCTCGTACACGGACCGCTCGCACTGCATCGCGATCTCTTCGGCCATCCGCACTACGGCGCGCACACCGGCTGGATGGCGGTCGCGGTGGTACCGGTGGGCGTGGTGGCGCTCGTGCTGATCCGCCGCCGCGTGCTGGCGATGCCGCCGTCACTCGCGAAGCTGCGTCGCGGCCTCAGGACCGGCGTGGTCGTGTTCGCGATCGCGGGACTCCACGATTCGCTCGTCGGCGCAGGCGTGTTTCGATCGGTGTTCGTGCTCGAGTACGCGTTCGTGGTGTTCGGCGTGATCGCCGCAAACTTCGATGTGCGCCGCACGGCGATCCAGTTCGCCGAGGAGCGCGCCGCACTCGACGAACGCAAGGCCCTGCTCGAACGCGCTAATCAACGCCACCGCCACCTCGCGGATGCGACGCACGAAGGGGTGGTGTTGTGCGCCGGCACCAAGATCCTCGACGTCAACCGCGCGCTGTGCACGATGCTCGCGGGAAAGGGCGGATGCGTACCCGACACGGACTTGCGCGACACCGAGTTGACGGCCCTGGTCGGCGAGGACGATTGGCCTTCGATCGCGCGCCTGATGGTGGCCGAGGCCGGCCCCCTCGAGATGGCCCTCGTGCGTCGCGATGGCTCGAAGCTCGCGATCTCGGTCCAAGCGATCGCGCCACCGGATGGCTCCCAGGGGACGCGGGTCTTGCTCGTGCGCGATATCTCGATGGAGCGCGAGCTCCAGCGCCGCCTCGCGACCGCCGATCGGCTCGCCGCGCTCGGCACGCTCGCTGCGGGCACCGCGCACGAGATCAACAATCCACTCGCGTTCGTGCTCGCGAATGCCGACATGCTCGAGGAGTCGACCACGCTCGCGCCCGATCATCGCGAGATGATCGAAGACATCAAGGTGGGCGCCGAGCGTATCCGCGATATCGTCCGCGACCTGACGTCGCTCGCCCGTGAACGCGGCGGCCAGGCGACCTCGATCGACGTGGCCGATGTGCTCGAGCGCTGCATCTCGATGGCGTTGCCACAGACCCGGCATCGCACCCGCGTGAAGACCGCGTTCGCGCCCATGCAACCGGTGCGGGCGAACGAGGGCAGGCTGTTCCAGGTGTTCCTCAACCTGATCGTCAATGCGGCCCAGGCGATCCGCGAGGGCGATGTCGAGCACAACTGCATCACGGTCGCGGGGCGCAGCGAAGCCGGCCACACGATCATCGAGATCACCGACACCGGTTGCGGCATGCCGTCCGACGTCGTCGAACGAATCTTCGAACCATTCTTCACGACCAAAGAGGTCGGTCGAGGCACCGGCCTCGGCCTCTCGATCAGCCACGGCATCGTCACCGACCTCGGCGGTCGGATCGAGGTCACGAGCGAGGTCGGCAAGGGCACCACGTTTCGCGTGCGGATCCCGACCACCGAGGCCATCGCCCCCGAGCTCACCTGCTCGGTCCATCCCTCGAAGACCCGGCGCTTGCGCGTGCTGATCATCGACGACGAGCTGCCCTTCGCCCGCAGCCTCGCGCGCATGCTGGAATCCCACGATGTCGATATCGCGAGCAGCGGTCGCCTGGCGCTCGAGCAACTCGCGAAGAAGCAGTACGACGTCGCGCTGTGCGACGTGATGATGCCGGATGTCACCGGTATCCAGCTCTACGAGAAGCTCGTCGACCAAGCCAACCCGGTCGCGAACCGGTTCCTGTTCATGACCGGTGGCGTGTTCTCCTCCGAAGCGCAGCGCTTCCTCGATCAGGTCGGGACCGGTCGCTGGATGCCAAAGCCGATCGCGATGACCGAGCTGCGCCGCATGGTCACCGACA
>JANXOP010000010.1 GCA_025357755.1 Kofleriaceae bacterium
CGGTATACGTCAGCGAACCGGGGACCTCGGGCGTCACCTTGACCTGGGACTTCGAGCTGACCGAACCGATCAAGTCGCGCTCGACGATCGGGGTCGCGAGCTCGATCATGATCGAGCTCGGCACGACATGCTCCATGCCGAGCTCGTGGATCTGCGGATCCGCGCGCTTCGAGGTCACCACCGTGGGCTTCGGCGGCAGGTCGACCGATCTGGCGGCAGAACCGGCGGTCGAACCCGCGCCACTCGATGACGTCACGTTGTCGTCGAGCTTCGACTTGCCACTCTTACACGAGACGAGTGCGGCTGTGATCAGCACGCACGAAGTTAGAGCCCTCATGATCAACCTGTCCTCTACCGCTCAACGCGCGATCCCCATCGCGCATTCCTCGGCGCAGCGGAACATACACGAGCGGCCTCAGCGCTCGAGGGCGTAACTGCGCGGTTTACCGCCGACGACCGCGTGGGCTGCGCCCGCGGTGATCTCGGCAGGCGCGCCGACGATCCGCCACTCGGACTTCGAATGAAAGATCGCCCTCCAGGTCGCGCCGACCCGGACGACGCCGCGCAACTGCCACGCGGCCTCGTCGCTGGCCTCGAACGGACCCGGGGCGACATAGACCGAGCCCTTGATCGGCACCGTCGGATGGAGTGCGGAGGACGCGCCCGTGTGGACGATCACGTGGTCGACCTCGACGCGTTGCTCGCCATCGGTATGTCCGGGCTCGAAGACGCGCGCTCCGTGGGGCACACGAAACACCGCGCGCCGGACCTGCGCCCCGACCAGGATCCCGACGAGCTGGGCGGTGGCGGTATCGAGCTCGCGGAGGTCTGGTTGCTGCTCGCAGGCCGGGCCCTTCAAGGTCGCGAGCACCGCTTCGAGCGTCCCGACCTCACCGTGAAGGCTGGCGTCGATCCAGGTCTCTTTCGGGCACGTGCTCTGGTCGTCGGTGACCGCTGGATCGATCAGCCGACGCGCCTCGCCGGGATGCGCGTGATCGATCTCGATCCGGCTGCGCCTCTCGGTCCTGGCGACGATGGCTGGTTCGAGGATCGCTCCCGGCTCCGTCACGATCCAGACCTTGCCATGTACGGCGAGCTCGAGCCCGGCGAGCGCAGCGATCGCGGTCGCCGCCTCGTGCGGATCGACATGATGCGCGACCACCGTGATCTTTGGCAGCGCGTGCTGCGGCGCGAACACGTAGCTCGCACCCGCTGAATCGCTGAGCGAGCGCAGGACCTCGAGAGGGCGGGCATCTCGAAACTCGAGGTCGACCGCGTGCCGGCCGCGCGACGTGCCGAGCCGCACCGTCGCAGCTGGCGCGAGACTCGCGAAGGCCGTCGCCTCGGTGACCGGCGCTTGATCACCGATCCTTCCGGTAACCTGGGTCGTTCCGGAGAGCATCACGAAGTTGGCCGTCCCATGGGTTCCGGACTCAAGCACCGAGAGCAATACGTCAGCATCGACGTCGCTTGCCCAGACCGCCGCCGCCGGACCTGTACCTCGAACCGGCAGGGCCTGGATCGGCTCGAGCTTGTTCGGATCGACGGGCGCCGCCAACGCGGGCCAGGCCGCCGCGAGCACCACACCGATCGCGACCGCGCGCACCCGCCGAGCGTACTACGGCGCGGTCGAGCTACCGGTGACGAAGAGGTAATTGCGCCCGGTCACGAACACCTGGAGGTGGTGCTGCTGCAGGTACTTGCGATAGAAGGCGATGTCCTTGATCACGAGGCCGAGCTCGGGCTGCGAGAAGTTACGCATCCGTGCTCCGAAGCTGACCTCGCCATCGATGTAGCGGCAGTTCGGCACCCCGAGGATCACCGCGCCGTTCGGGGCGAGGTGATCCTGGACGAGGCGGCGGAGCAGCGCGCGATCGTCCAGGTTGCCGATCTGCATCATGCCTATCGCGATGATCAGATCGAAGCGCCCGACCGCCAGCGGCTGCGCGACATCGCCCAACACGAACGTCGCGCTCGGCCATCGCATGCGGGCGAGATCGAGCGCGGTCGCTGCGTGATCGATGCCGGTCACGATCGCATCCGGCGCCGCCATGTACACGAGCGCGAGCTCGTCCCCGGTGTTCACGCCGAGATCGAGGACTCGCGGCGCGCTCGCCAAGCGAGCACGCCCGAGCGCCTCTCGCAGATCGATCACGAACCCCGGATCCTCGAGCTTCTTGATCTGCGCGAAGCCCGAGGCCGCACCGTACGCTTCGTTGCCCTCGCCTCGCGCCGGCGCGCGCGCGCGATCGAGCGGGTCGAACCGCAGCGCGACGTCCTCGCCCGGCAGGCCCGTCCGAATCGAGAGTCGCGCATCCAGCCGATCCGCGAGCTCGGTCCACACGCGCCACGGGCGATGAATCGCACCCGAGCCCGCGCGACCTGGCAAGGCGCCGCGATCGAGATCGGGATCGTGAACGATCAGCTCTGCCGGCTCACCGAGCGCGAGCGCCGCAGCGACGTGCGCGATGATGGCGTGTAGCGGCTCGTCGGTGAACCGCGTTGCCATTCACTGCGAGCGTGCCCGAACCAGACCGATCGCGCAAAGGCCTACGGCAAACACGATGAGCAGCACCCCGACAGCATGACCGGTTGCGGTGGCACCGCAACCCTCGCTCGATGACGCCCAGGTGACGGTTCGCGAGGGATCGCCGGCTCAGGCAACTTCTGAGCTCCAGCGCGCTAGATATCGCAACGATGCGTCGCGACCGTACAGGTCTCGTAGTTCCACGGTTCTCCCGGATCGGGCGCCGCGCTGTTGGTCACCGCGCCGCAATCCGTATCGAGGTTGCATGCCGGCACGCACAGCATGAAATCAGGATCACACGTGGTCCCCGTGATCGCGGCGCAATCACCATCGCCCGTGCAGTGCGACGAGCACGTGCTGCGTTGCGCGTTGCTCTCGAACTCGACGTACGAGCACACGCCCCCCGCACAATCCCCATCGGCATCGCACGGACCATTCGCGGCAACCTGCGCATTCTTCGGCAAGCGCTCGCAGGCGTGCGTGATCGCATTGCACGAGCCGCGATAGATCTGGGTCTGGAACTCCGCCGCGCAATCGGTCGAGGTCGCGCACGCCTGCACCGGCGTCGCCGTCGCGGTGATCGAGTACGGCGTGATCTGCGTGGTCCCCGCGCCCGTGGCGTACTTCACGACCCGGAAGTAGTAGGAGCCCGCCGGGAGGTACGTCAGCGTGACCGTCTCGGGTGTCTCGTAGAGCGACGCGCCCATCAGCGCCCCGGTCGCATCGTACGTGTAGAGATCGAGATCCGCGGCCGGATCGGCCCACGCGAGCGAGACCACCGCACCCTGCCCGGCGGCAACGGTGAGCTTGTAGTAATCCGCTTCGAAGTGCGACGAGCTACACACCTGCGCGGCGATCGCGCCGGCCGATAGATCACGCGCCCCCGCGGGCCCGTCGTCGCCGGGCGAGACATCGCCCGCATCGTCGCCGGAACACAGGCTCGGGCCCGGCCCGCAGACCTTGCCCGCACTGCACACCGGCTTGGCCGTCGTACAATCGAAGCTCGACGCGCAATCGGGCACCGAGAGCGTGAGCGTGTACGGCACCGCCACCACGTTCGCGGGGCTCTGCTCGTACTGCGTCACCACGATGTAGTACGTGCCGTGCGGCAGCCCGATCGCGGCGATGCCTTCGAAGCTGCCCTTGTCTTGCTCGCTCGTCATCACAGGCTGACCGGTCGCGTTCAACAGCTTCAGATCGAGATCGTTGTTCGCGCCCGCAAAGCGCAGGTCGATCCCGAGATCGCCGGTGAGGTCGACCCGGAACCAATCGGCCTCGGTCGCGGGCACATCGCAGACCGCGGCATTCGCGATCGTGGGATCACCGGGCGTCGGCATCGCCAGGGCCGTCGCGCCGGCAGGGCCATCGTCGCCCGCCCCGTCGTCGTGCGCGTCGTCGCCCGTACAGACCTGCGAGCCGGCGACGCATTCGAAGTTGCTATCGCACAGCGGTAAGGCCGGCGTGGTGCACTCGGTATCGATTCGACATGCCGCTCGCGTTACCGTCAGCGCGAAGTCGCCGTGGTCGGGCGACGGTACCTGTGACGTATCGACGATGACCCACGCCTCGTCACTCGTCGCGGTGAACACGCCGCTCTCGTTCGAGAGAGAGACATCGCTGTACAGCAGGCACGAGGTGATCGCACCGGTCGTTGGCGGGCATGCGGTCGTGACGTAGAACCCGAGATCGTTGTTCGTCACCAAGCCGACGCCGTACATCGTACCTAGCGTGAGCCCGGTGAGATGGACGATGACGTCCTCGCCGATCGGTGGGAAGAACGCACCCGCGGTCTGATTCGCGCACTCACCGTCGGTGACGGAGAGGTCCGCGCCGCCGCCGAGGATCGTGCCCGTGACCGTGCCTGGATAGCTCGAGAGCTCGCCGATCGTCGCGACGCAGGCGGGCGAGCTATCCGGCGGCGTGACATGGGCCTTTGCGCGGTTGTCACCACAGCCGGCAATCACCGCCAGGATCAGCGCCAGGATCAGGACGTAGCGATGCATCCACCCTCGACGGTAACACTAAAACACGAACTCGATTCCGGCATCGAACGTGAGCGACGTCCGTGCACCGTAGTGCACCGTGATCGCGGCGGCGCCTGCCGGCTCGCGCACGACATCGAGGAAGCGCGCGCCGAAACCGGCCGAGAGTGCGAGCCGGCGCGAGAGCTGGGGAATCGAGATGTAGCCGCCGAGGCGCGGGCGTACGGCATCGAGCAGCACGTACTCGTAGCCGTGATACGTACCCGCCGGGCGCAGCGCCATCTCGGAGAGCGGCGCGAGCGGATCGAGGATCGAGGCTTCGAGCCCGAGGAAGTCATTGACGGCGAGCATCGCGGTCGGCCAATCCGCCGAGACCGTATTGCGTCGGCTATCGCCATCCGTGACGGCGTAGGTATCGTTGAACGACAGCCGTAGCGACAATCGTGGCATCGGCCGCAAGACCCAGCGCCGCGCCGCGCTCGGCACGCCCTGCTTCTTCTGCGACAGCAAGAGGTCCTTCGCCGCCGCCTTGAAGGCCGAGCGGGCGACGGTCTCGCCGACGCCATCGCTCGAGTCGAGCAAGTAGGCAGCGAGCGTCAGAAAGAACTTCTCCTTCGGCTTGTCGCTATCCGAGAGCTTGACGTCGAGCGCCGAGCGCAGTGACTCCATCGCGAGCGCGCGATAGTCGCCGCGCATCACGAGGCGCAACCAGTCACCGATATCGATACTCGAGGCACCACCGATCGCGTGTTGATCGAGGAATGCGAGCGCCTTGCCGATCGTCGCGCCATTGCCCTTGGACGCTGCGATCATGGGCGCGACCGCATCGCGCGCGACGTGCAGGAGCTCCGCGACATCGAGCTCCTCGAGCTTGCTCGGATCCTGCGTCCACAGATACCAGCGAGCGCGCAGCTCGGTCACCAGGCGCGCCATCCGCGAGATCGAGCGCAGCACCGCCTTGGCATCCGGCGGTGGCGAGCCCGGGTAGAACAAGTACGGCGCGAGTGTCGGCGGGACGAGCGCGCGCAGGTCGTCCATCCGGCGCATCGCCTTGCGGAACCGCAGCACCCATTGCGTCATCTGGCGACTCGGCTTGGTCTGAAACTGGCCGTTCTTGTCGACGGTGCCGGTCATCTCGCGACCGAGCCATTTGATCGACGTGGTCGCACCGGTGCCGAGCCGCGCGCCTTTGCACGGCCAGCCTTCGCGATGCGCGGCCTCGGCGGTCGGGCATACGATGTCGAATGCTGCCTCGGCGAGCAACCGAAAGCTCGAATCGTCGTTCGCACGATCCGCATCGAAGTCCTTGAGCTCGCCCTGGATCACCCAGAAATCGAGCCGTTGTTCGAGCGTGTTCTTACCATCGGTGATCGTGACCTTCGCCGCGAGCGCATCCGGCAAGCTCGCGTGTGAGACCGCGAAGCAGATCCAGGCCCGGCTGTGTTCCGGATCGCGAAACAGCTCGTCGAGCGTCTTGGGATCGCGGCACAACGCATCGATCGCGTCGTCAGCGAGCGCGGGAGCGAGGTCCGCGTTGCCGAGCGCCTCGAGCAACGGGGTCGGTAGATCTTTCGGCAGGTCGAGCCACTTCACGAGCACGTCGCGCAGCCGATCGGCGAGCGTGCGATCCTCGAGCTCGGCGAGCACGATATCGGCGAGCGCATCGACGACGTGATGGCGAACCTCGCCGCGACGCTCGAGTGCGGCATGCACCGCGAGCCCGACATCGCAGGCGATACGGCGATCGGCCGCCGGCTTCGTGCGCCGGCACTCGACCTCGATCAGCGGCCGATGCTGCACGTGAATCGCGGACAGCAACCGCGCGCATCCTGCAGTCGGCGGGGTGCCAGGCGCTGCACACCGGAAAAATTGCTTCGCACTCGTGATGATGTCGCCGTCACCGCCGCCGGTGGAGAGATGCCAGTACACGAAGTCCGCGACGACGACGGTGAGGTCGTCCTTCAACACGCGCGACAAGCTCCCCCAGTACGGCGAGCCAAGCCGCTCGAGCGTGCCGTGCATGTAGAACCCGAGCGCTGGGCTGCGCTGTTCGATCGAGGCAACGACGCTCGTCGTGACCTCGGTCTGGATGAGCTCCTCGACGACATCGCGCACGTCGTCGTAGAACGCACTCGCCAGATCCGCATGCGCCGGGCGCGCGAGCGCCACGACGATCGCCACCACGATCGAAAATCGCACCATCTGCGACGATGGTAGTCCGGGTCGGACGGTGTCGGCCCGACCCGGCCTGCCTCTATGCGACAATTGCGCCGAGATCCGGGTCGCTACAGCCTGTAGCTACAGGATGATGCCGTTGCAGTCGCTCGCGGGCACCACGAACCATACCTCGCGCGACGTGAGGTCCGCGAGCCCATCTCCGGTCAGCTGCAACACCGCGCGAAACCTTCGGCCCGTCGTGCCGGGCTCGACGGTGGCGTTGACCTTCGTCGTGATCCGGAAGCAAACGGCGCTGCCCGGCACCACCGCATCGAAGGTCTCGGCGATGCCATCGCCATCGCGATCGACGGTATGGCCACTCGCGCACGAGCCATCGGTGACCGCTTCGACGTGTTCGACGAACGAGGCGACCGCATCGACATCGTCACTCGCATCGTCGGTCATCACGGCACTCGCATCGAAGCGTGCGCCGCGTGCGACGCCGATGACGGCCTGCTCGAGCATCCTCGCGAGGTTGTCGTCGTAGCGATCGCTCGTGAACACGAGCGGGCACTGACCGGCGACCGGTGCGGGTTGCGCGGCGTTGCCAGAGGTCTGCGGATCGTTCGCGATCACGCAGCACTTACCGACCGGGCAATTCGCCGGCCGAGCCGCACCCGTGCCCCAGGCCTCGGGCGCGACATGCGCACCGGTCGCATTCGCGATCTTCTTCAGATCGGCCTGGCCCGTCCCGAAATACGTGTTCACGCCGATCACCTTCGCGCCGATCTGCGCGGTCGCGGCGAGGGCCGTCGCGTAGTCCGCCGAGTGGGGATTCGTCGTCGCGAGCGAGTCGGTGTGCTGGGTCGTATCGGTGACGATGATGACGATCGGCAGGCTGTCCGCCCGAAAGCCCATGCCGCCGATCGTGCCGCGCTCTTCGCCAGCAGGCAGCGTCGTCGGATACGCCGTACTCGACGAGAATGCAGGGACCGAGCTCGTCCCGACTCCGGCGAGCGGATAGGTGATGCCCGTGCCGAGCGACATCTGGCGGAGCGCCTCCCACCCCTGCTCCGGTTCGTCGCCGCCGCGCATGCCCGCGAACCACGGCCCGAGGCCGTCACTGATGATGTTGTGATACGTGAGCGCGCCGAAGATCGAATTCTTTCCGGCCGCAGTGCGCGCCGTCATCATGCGATGGACGAGATAGAACGGCACGTCATACTGCGAGTTCGCGCCATCGTTGATCGGAAAGTCGCCGAGACCCGCAGCGCCGAACGCGAGGTCATCGACCTCGCCTGCGAGCATCGCGACCAACGCCTGGAACTGTGCCTGGATCCGCGTATCCGTGCCGAGCATCGAACCGGTCGTATCGAGCAGGATCGCGATATCCGCACGCGCGAGCTTCGCCGAGCCCTCGACCACGTGGGCCGCCGGGCGCGGGGTACCGTGCAGTGGCACAGCGAACACGAGCTCGTTCCGGGTATCGGGGTTATCGGCCGGATCGACAGGCGACGTCCCCATCGCCACCTCGACCGCGTTACTCCAGCCATCGCCATCGTCGTCCTGCGCATCGCAGCCTTGCGGCGGCACGAGCGGAACACCGGCATCGGAGTCATCGTCGCCACCCACCGCATGCGACGCCGCAGGACCACAACCGACCAGGAGCGCGAGCGTGAGAGCGAGCCGCATGACTCGCGCAACCTAGTGCCCCTCGCGCGGTTCGCGAAGCGAATTCCACCGCCGACAGAGGTTGCTAGATACGGAGATCCGAAACCGCGCAACATCGGGCAAGGTCGCGAATTCGCGAGCTAGAACCGGCCCGCGACCGCGATCCCGGTCGTGCCAGACACACCGGTGGGCACCACAGCCGCATGCTCGCCGAGGGTCGGCACGTCGAAGTAGTAGAGCGCGGCAGTGGCGAGCCCCGCAACGACCGTCGCGCCGCCGAGCGCGAACG
>JANXOP010000026.1 GCA_025357755.1 Kofleriaceae bacterium
CCCGACCCGTCACGAGCTGGAAGGGCCTCGTCGCGATCTCTTCGCCGGCGCCGGCGACGCCGATGATCACGCTCACGCCCCAGCCCTTGTGGCAGCACTCGAGCGCCTGGCGCATCACCTTCACGTTGCCGATGCACTCGAAGCTGAAGTCGGCGCCGCCCTTGGTGAGGTTGACGAGGTAGGGAACGAGATCGCCCCCGACCTCGCTCGGGTTCACGAAGTGCGTCATCCCGAAGCTCTCGGCGAGCGCCTTGCGCTTGGGGTTGAGGTCGACGCCGACGATCATGTTGGCGCCCGCGAGCCGCGCGCCCTGCACCACGTTGAGGCCGATGCCGCCGAGGCCGAAGACCACGACGTTGTCGCCGGGCTGCACCTTCGCGGTGTTGATCACCGCGCCGACGCCGGTCGTGACGCCGCAGCCGATGTAGCAAACCTTGTCGAAGGGCGCGTCTTCGCGGATCCTGGCGAGGGCGATCTCGGGGACGACGGTGAACTGCGCGAACGTCGAGGTGCCCATGTAATGAAGCACTTGCTGCTTGCCGAGGGAGAAGCGACTCGACCCGTCGGGCATGACGCCGCGGCCCTGCGTGGCGCGGATCGCCTGGCAGAGGTTGGTCTTGCCGCTGGTGCAATAAGAGCAGTTGCGGCACTCCGGCGTGTAGAGCGGGATCACGTGATCGCCCGGCTTCACCGAGGTCACGCCGACACCGACCTCGCGCACGATGCCCGCGCCCTCGTGTCCGAAGATCGCCGGGAACAGGCCCTCGGGATCCGCGCCGGAGCGCGTGAACTCGTCGGTGTGACAGACGCCCGTCGCCATGAGCTCGACGAGCACCTCGCCGGCTTTCGGGCCTTCGAGATCGAGCTCCTCGATCACGAGCGGCTTGCCGACCTCGAAGGCGACGGCAGCGCGGGTCTTCACGACTTGCCCTGCTTCGCGGCACCCTGGTTCGCGGCGAACGTCGCGAGAGCATCCATCAGCGGGTGGTTGAGGCAGTCGTACGGGTGGAGGCCGAGCTTGGTCAGCGCTTCGCGAATGCCGGCCATCTCGCCCGGATCGACGCCACCCTCGATCACCGAAGACACGAACGCCGCGAAGCCCGGCGCCGGCGCGCCTGCCTCGACGAACCGCTCCGGATGGATGAACGATAGGCCCTGGAACGCGTGCGTCTTCTCGACCGGACCGTAGAGGTGCGTGCCGCAAGCGGTGCACGCGTGGCGCAGGATCGTCGCCTGGGGATTGACGACCTTCAGCTTCTCCGGATGCGCCGTGACCTTGACCTTGTCGGTCGGCACGACCGCGACGACCGAGAACGCCGCGCCGGCCGGCTTCCAGCACTGCGTACAGCCACACGCGTGGTTGTGCGCGATGCCCGAGGCGACCTCGACGGTCACGCGGTCCTTTTCGCACAGACACGCGAGCGTGCCGCCCGCGAACGAGGCGTTGCCAGCCGCGAGGCTGCCAGAATCCAGGAGAGGATGGAGCTTGGTCATCCCCGCACCATGCGCCGCGCCCGCCCTCGCAGCTTGCCCACCCGCGCACCGCGGCTTGTCTAGGAGCGCAAGCTCGACGGAGCGAAGCCGAAGCGTTGCCGGAACAGCCGACTGAAGTGCGCGGAGCTCGTAAAGCCCCACGCGTAGGCGACCTCGGAGATCGATCGGTCGGTGCGGTGCTCGAGCTCGGCGCGGCAGCCGTCGAGCCGGGTCGCGCGGATGAAGTCGGCGATGGTCTGATCGCAGTCGCCGAACGCGAGGTGCAGGGTGCGCTTGCTGCAGTGGAACGCGAGCGCGAGCTCTTCGATCGACAGATCGGGATTGCGGATGTGCTCGCGGACGTAGCTCTTGATCCGGAACCGCATCGCATCGCGTCCGTGCGCTGCACCGGCGAGCGGCAAGAACACGAGGTTGAGGATCGCAGCCGCGAGGTCGGCCTCGCAGATCGGCGTGATCGTATCGAGCTCGGCGAGCGTCGATTCGATCAGCGCGGCGCCGAGCCGACCGATGCCCGAGGTCGCCGAGAATCGCTGCGCGCGCAGGTTGTCGAGCCGCACGCCACGCTCTGCGACCAGCTCGTGCGGGATGATCACGACCAGGTGCTCCGAGTACTCCGCACTCGTGATCATGTGCGGCTGCGCGACGTCGTACACGAGGCACTCGCCAGGCCCGAGCGCGACGACCTCTCCGCCCTGCTCGTAGACCGACGTGCCGATGGTCTGGACGATCACCTTCGCGACCGCGTGGGGCTCGGTCCGCGCGAGCGCTGGCGTCAAGCCGACCCGATGCTGCGAGGCTTCGATCCGACCGATCCGGAGCCGGCCGACCTCGCCGAAGACCATGCTCCCGTCGAGCGTCGACGCATCGAGGGGATCCGCGTGGAGCCGGCCACAGACCGCCGCGAGTGCATCGGACCAGCAGGCGAGCCGGTCGCGTGCAGACACCCGCGCGGTCTCGACGGTGAGGCGCCTCGTCATCCTGCGGAGTTTAGCACCTGGCTACGGGGCTGGCGGTGGAACAAATCCCTCAGCTTTTTGTTCGCGAATCAACCGGCGAACCTCGGAGGTCGGGTTCGGTGCCGACCGTTTGCGCACGACCGCATCCTCGCCCTCACCGATGCGCAGATCGAACCCGTCGCGGCGCTCGCGCACCGCCCAGGTCCGACCATCGGGGTGGCGCAACACCGTCCACGCGCCGATGCCGGCCTCGAAGCGTTGCGGCGAGCGCTGCTCGTCGAGGCTCATCGGTAGCTTCACGTCGACGCAGGTCTTGTTCGAGCGTGCCCACGCGTACGCGATGCTGAGCGCGTCCTTGCCTTCGACCTCGAAGCCCTCGGTCAGCACCGAGATCCACGCGGAGATCGAAGGGAACATGTGCCACGAGTCGCCGCCCTTGGTGTCGAACGAGACGATCTGGTGCGGCGTGCCGCCGAAGCAGCCGATCGGATCGTACGCGTGGACCTCCGCGGACGAGGTCGCGAGCGGGAGCCACGCGCGATTCCAGAAGGCGTGATTCCACATGATCGAACGGCCGGCCTCGAAGTCATCGACGAGCTTGTTCCACGCCGCGCGATCGGTCTCGAGCTGCGAGGGCTGGGTGAACTTGAAGTCCCCGTAGCGCCAGCCACCGACCTGATCGAGGACGCGCGCGACGTCCGCATGCACGTTGGCATCGTCACGCTCGAACCGCGTGATGGCGCCGCGCTTGACGTACTTGTGGGAGCCGAGCGTTCGCACGAACAGCTGCAACAGACTTTCGCTGATCATGCTGTCTTGTATCCAAGTCGCCCGGTCTCGCGCCAGCGTTTAGGTGACGGCAAGCTCGCGAAACGCCGCCGAGCCCTGGCCTGGCTCCCTATCCTGTTCAGGACCCGCTACGGTACGGCCATGACTCGCACCATCGCCGTGATCGTCGGCAGCCTCCGCAAGGACTCGTTCACCCGAAAAGTCGCACGCGCGGTAGAGGAGCACGCGCCGTCGTTGACGTTCACGCACATCGCGATCGGCGATCTGCCGCACTACAACCAGGATCTCGATCCCGACAACGCGCCCGCCGCGTGGACCACGTTCCGCGACGCCGTGCGCGGGGTCGACGGTGTCCTGTTCGCGACCCCCGAGTACAATCGCTCGGTCCCGGGCGTGCTCAAGAACGCGATCGACGTCGGCTCCCGCCCGTATGGCAAATCGGTCTATGCGACCAAGCCGGGCGCCGTGATCTCGGTGTCGCCTGGCGCGCTCGGGGCGTTCGGTGCCAACCATCACCTACGCCAGTCGCTGGTGTTCCTCGACATGCCGATCCTCGCGCAGCCCGAGATGTACGTGAACAATGCCGGCAAGGCCTTCGACGAGCACGGTAAGGTCATCGATGAAGGTTTGAAGAGCCTGCTCGCGAAGTTCGGCGCCGCGTTCACCGCGTGGGTCGAACAGCACCCGAAGAAGTGAACCTGATCCGCAGGGCTCGGTCGAAGCGGTCGCCCGCCGCGTTGCGGGACCGACGAGGGCGTGACAGGGTCAGCTCCCCGAGTCGTCTGTGACGAACCAACGCCGCGACCTCGATCAAGTGATTGCGGCGATCGCCGATCGCAAGGTCGCGATCGAGCTGTCGTCCGTCGACATGTGCTTCCTGGTCGCGCTGCACCTTCGCGCGGAAGGCGCGAGCCTCACGTCGTTCACCGAGCAGCAGCTCGAGGACGTGTTCGCGCACGCGAGCTCGCTCGTGCAGGCCGAGGCGGAGCACGTTCGCCGACGTGCCACGCACGCGATCCAGCGGCTGCGCGACCAGCGCATGCTGGCGCGGGTCGATGGCCAGGGCGTGGTGCGGACCGGCGAGTTCGCGCTGACCCGGCTCGCCACGGGGATCGTGGAGTTCTTCCTCGAAGAGGATGTCCTCACCCGCACGAGCTTGCACGTCCTGATCGCGAGCCTGCGGACCGCGATCACGGACGTGCTCGGAGCCGCGCGCGCGGCCACCACCCCGGCGCAGTGGCGCGATGGCGTGGTGGGTCCCCTGAAAGTCTCGATCAGCGAGCTGGTGGCGGGGATCGAGCGCCGGCAGCGCGGCCTCGACGTGCAGCAGGAGAGCTTTCAGGGCGAGATCCGGCGGCTGCTCGACGCGGACTGGTTCGGCGCGCTCGATCGCTGCCAGGAGCTGCTCGAATCGACGAGCGCGACGCTGCACGAGCTCAACGAGGTGTTGCTCCGGGACAGCAGCGTGTTGCTCGCGCTGCTCCAGGATATCGAGGAGCTCGCGGTGACCGCGCACGAGCTCCTCGCCGAGACCATGGCGCACCGCCTGATGGATCAGATCGACCGCAGCGTCGCGTGGGGCAGCGCTCGCCAGCGTTCGTGGTCCGAGTACTTTCAGTACGTGCATCGGTATCTGCGCGACGTGGTGCGCCTCGATCCGACGCGCGCCCTGACCCAACGCTTGCGCGACCAGATGGCCGGCGAAGGCGCGAAGTTCGCGCTGACCTATGCGAGCGCGGCGCCGATCCGGATCCTGCGGACCGTCGCGCCGTCTCGCGATCTACCGCCGGTGACGCGCCCGCGTGCGGCGCGCGAGAAGGAGCCGGTGATCGGGCCGACCGAGGATCCGCAAGCGGCACTCACGGCCAAGGTGCGCGGCGTCCTCGAGGCCGGCGCTCACACGCTCTCGGCGGTGACCGCGCAGGTCACCGCCGACCTCGAGGCGAGCGAACGGTTCGTCGAGGCGGGACGGATCGCTCACACGGTGGCGCAGGTCGCGCGGGTGACCGCGAAGGTAGAACGCCCCTGGGTCGCCGCCGGCGCTGATCTGGAAGTCGAGGAGTGGGATACCCGAGGCTCGCGCGAGGACAAACCATGACGGCGCCCAAGTACGCCGAGCTCCAGGATGTGGTGCTCGATCCAAGCTTCCCCGATCTCGACACGGCGCTTCGCCGCGGCCGCCACATCGATCGCGATGACTTCGTCTCGTACACGTTGCTCACCGAGGCGCAGGATCATCTCGAGACGTTCTATCGCCGGTATGGCTGCGAGCTGATCTTCAAGGCGGATGGCTACTTCTATCTGCTACCGACCGGCGACAAGCTCTCGCGCCGTCAACTGTCTCCCGGCGACATGCTGGTCGGCCAAGCGCTCGCACTCCTGTTCCTCGATCCATCGACGATCGAGCGCGGTGGCCGCGTCACGACCGAAGACGTGGTCGCGCAGCTCGCGGTGGTGCTCTCGGGCGATGCGCTGATCCGCGCGTTCTACACGACCAAGCGCAAGTTCGACGAGCGCGTCGCGCAGAAGGCGGTCCGCACCAAGGTCGCCGAGGGGATTCGTCACCTCGCTGCGCTCGGGTTTGTCGAGCTCGCCGAAGACGCCAAGCTCGTCTTGCGCGCGGCGCTGATGCGGTTCGCCGAGCCCGTGCGCGGTGTCGGTCAGCCGGCGGCCGCACTCGCCAAGCTCGTCGCCGACGGCGAGGTGGCGATGGTGACCGAGACGGCCGCCGACGAGCTGCCCGAGGTCGATCTCGAGCCCGAGCCCGAAGCGACCGAACCGACCGAACCGACCGAAGCGACCGAACCGACCGAACTGCCGGCAGAACCCGACGACGAGGACTGGTGAATCGCTCCCGGATCAGCGCGCTCGCGCTCGTCAACTGGAGGGGCGTGTTCTACGAGCGCTACTTGCTCGATCGCCACGTCACCGCGCTCGAAGGCATGAACGGTGCCGGCAAGACCACGGTGATGATCGCCGCGTACGTCGCGCTCTTGCCCGACATGTCGAAGCTGCGGTTCACGAACCTCGGCGAGACCGCCGCGACCGGCGGAGACCGCGGGATCTGGGGTCGGCTCGGCGAACCGGGGCGGCCGTCGTACACCGTGCTCGACATCGAGAGCGGCGAAGGCGCCGACGCCACCCGCCTGCTCGCGGGCGTGCGCCTGGTCCGGCTCGCCGAGCCAACCGTCGAGCCGACCGCCTTCATCGTCACCGGGCTACCTGCCGAGCAGCGGCTCTCGGACCTCTTGCTCGTCCGCGAGCTCGACGGCGATCACGTGCCCGAGCTCGATCAGGTGCGCTCCGCCGTCGAGGCCGCCGGCGGCACGATGACGGTGTTTCGCGCGATCAAGGACTACTTCGCCGAGTTGTTCGAGCAGGGCATCACACCGATGCGGCTCACGGGCGACGAGGAGCGCACGAAGCTCAACGAGATGCTGCGCACGAGCATGACCGGTGGCATCTCGCGCGTCCTGACCAGCGAGCTGCGCGGCTTTCTCCTCAAAGAAGAGAGCGGCCTCGCCGACACGCTCACGCGCATGCGCTCGAATCTCGACGCGTGCGCGCGCACGCGCGGCGAGGTCCTGGGCTCGCGGCGGCTCGAGCGCGAGATAACCGGCGTCTACGAGGCGGGCCTCGACATGTTCGCTGCGGCCGTACACGCGACCCGCGCCGCGGCGAGCGAGGCCGAGCGCGAGGTGCTCGTGGCGCGCCCGCTCGTCGACGATGTGCGACGCACGCACCAGGCGCTCGAGGAGACGCTCGCCGTACACGATGCCCGGACCGCAGCGCTGGGCACCGAGCTCACCCGCGCCAAGGCCGACGCCGCCGCCGCGATCGCCGCGACCGAGACCCGCACCGCGGCGCTCGCGACCGCGGCGCGCCTGGTGACGATCGAGGCCGAGCTCGCCACCCATGTCGCGACCGAGAGCGACGCGCGCATCGTCCACACCGCGGCCACCGCGCGGCGCACCGCCGCACGGCACGAACGGACCCGTGCGCACGATGCGTACGACCGCGCCTCGCAAGGTCTGGCAGATCTCCAGGCCGGCATCGACGAGCTCGTCCGTCGCGCGCACGGGCATCGCCAGTTCGTGCGACGCCTCGACGATGCACGCCGCCTGCTCGCACGGCCGGCGCTCGCCGCGGAGGACGCGGCAGAGGCACTCGTCTCGCTCGAACGCGAGCGTACGCGGCTGGAGACCGAGCACGCCCGCCTCGCACGCGATGGCCGCGACATCGCGGCGCGGCGGGCCGAGCACGCCGAGGCGCACGCGGCGCTCGCCATCCTCGACCCGGTCCCAAGCGCCGAACCTGCCCACGCCCGCGCGCGGGCGGTGCTCGCACGCCTCGCGGAGCGCGACACCCTGCGCGCGCGGATCAGCGAGCTCGATCGCGAACGCGCCGAGGCGCTCCAGCTCGCGACGCGCCAGCTCGAGGCGCGCGCGCTCGCCGCGAACCTGGCACTGGCAGCGCCGGTGGTCGACGAGCTCGAGCGCACCGAGCGCGCGATCCAGGAGCTCGAACAGCGCGCACAAATGCACCGCGCAGCCGCCGCGGCGCGCGCGCTTCGCGAACAGGAGCTCCGGGTGCGCACGGCTGCGCTCGACGAGGAGATCGCGCGCTGGCATGTCGCGAACAGTGCATCCCGCCGGCTCGCGGACGCGGGGACGCCACTCACCACGCGCGCCGAGATCACGGCGTTGCGCGACAAGGCGAGCGCGGAGCTGCACGGCGTCGAGGTCCGCCTGAGGGAGCTCGAGCAGCAACGCCAGGCGATGCACGAGCGCGCCGCGCTGCTCGAGCAGAGTGGTTCCACCGTCGATGCCGAGTTGCTGCGCTTGCGCGACGAGCTCGGTGGCGAGCTCCTCGCCAGCCGGTACGAGGATATCGATCCCGCCGCGGCGAGCTGGATCGAGGCAAAGCTCGGCCCCCTCGCGACGGCGCTGATCGTCGACGATCTCGAAACGGCGGCGACGACGATCGCGGCGAGCGAGCGCCACGCACCGAGCGTCTGGCTCGTCCGCGCGGGTACGGCGCTCGACGTCGAGGTGCCCGACAATCTCGCCGAGCTCGACGAGCTGAGCGATGTCGTGAGCCTCGAACCGTACGGCGCGCGCGTGACCCGCCGGCGACCGCGTCCGACGCTCGGGCGCCGCGCGCGCGAACG
>JANXOP010000051.1 GCA_025357755.1 Kofleriaceae bacterium
GCTGGGCGGCGTGGTGCGCTCGTCGCTGCTACGCAAGGCGGGCATCGTCGTGGTCGTGACCGCGGTCGGTGCGGGCGCCCTCGATTACGTGTTCAAGGCGGATATCGTCGGGGGCCAGGGAAGCCACGGGACTCACGCAGATCTGCTGCGCCAGCTCGCGGTGTTCTACACGGTGACGAACATCATCACCGCGATCGTTCAGGTCGCGTGCACGGGGCCGATCCTCACCATGCTCGGGGTGCCTCGCAGCGTCTCGACGCTGCCGTACATGTTGACCGGCTTCGGCCTGCTCTCGGTGATCATCCCGCTGCCCGTGACCGCGACGATCGCGCGAGGGGCGGAGTTCGTCACGCGCAACTCGATCTATCGCGCGGGCTACGAGCTGCTCTACGCGCCGCTACCGACCGAGCAAAAGCGCCCGACCAAGGTCGTACTCGATGTCGGCGCCGACAAGATCGGCGACATCCTCTCCGCGCAGCTCGTCGGCCTCGTGATCTTTCTGGTCGCTGCGCCGCGCACCGGGCTGTTGATCACCGCGGCGCTCGCGGGCGTGGTCGGCATCGTCTACACGCTGCGGCTGCCGCGCGCGTACTCCCAGTCGCTCGAGGCGAGCCTGCTCGAGGCGGTCGCCGAGCGCTCACCGAGTGCGGTTCCGACGAGCGTGCTGAGTGAGGGATCGAGTGGCCAAGCCGAGCCGTGGCTCAGCCTCGTCGACATGCCCGCGTTCGGTCATCCCGCCGATGTCGTGCCGCTCCAGATGCGGCGGCGGCGCAAGAAGTTCGACCGCCGGGCACCTACCATCACGAAGGTCACGCCACCGCACGGTGCCCTCGTGCAGGACGAGCTCGAGCATCTCCTGTCGCTCGTACGCGTGTTCCGCGGTACCGATCACGAAGCGATCCGGACCGCGCTCGCGGAGAAGCTACCCTACGAAGTCGTGCCCCTGGCGCTCGAGCTCGTCGCGAGCGAGACCGACGAGACCGCAAAGGCGGCGATCCTCGCGTTGAAGAAGCTCGCCCCGCTCGGCACCGGGCTCTACGTCGAGGCGCTCCTCGACCAAGAGGCACCCGAGAAGCTACGTCGGCGCATGCCGGGCTTGTTAGCGGCCGGCGCGCCGGGGCTCGCGGGTTGGGGCTTGTGGCGTGGGCTCGCCGATCCCAGCTTCGACGTTCGCTACTACTGCAGCACCATCCTCGCCAGTGTCCAGCACGGGCTACCGCTGCGCCACGACGATGTCTTCGAGTACGTGCGCAAGGAGCTGCAGGCCGAACCGACCGAGTGGCGGTCTCGCAAGCTCATGATCGATCCGGTGATCGAAGCCACGACCGAGGTCGACCTCGGGCTCTCGCATATCTTCCGCGTGCTCGGCCTCGTGCTTCCCGCCGAGCCCCTGCGCGTCGCGCTCCATGCAGTCCAGACCGACGATGCGAGCTTGCGCGGCATGGCACTGGAGTACCTGGAGAGCATCTTGCCGGCGGACGTCCGAGCGCAGCTATGGCCCTTCCTCGACGAGCAGGCCGTGCCCAAAGCGCAAGCGATCGTGGATACGGCCGCGGCCGAAAGCTTGCTCGAGCGCATGCGGGTGGCGACCTCGGGCGAGTACCCCAAAGTTCGGAAGGTCGATTAACCGGTGCCCACCACGTCCGTGCTCTTCGTCGGTCTAATCCTCGGTGGGATGCTCGGGTGCTCGAGCCCGATCACGGGCGCGCAGGGCGACGCCGGGGCTGGCAGCGATGCGGGCACGAACCCGCAGCACGTCGCGATTCGCGAGACCGTGACGAGCACCCGGTTCGTGGTGCGCGAGCACATGCTCGCCGCCGCCGAGATGCAAATCTCCGGCGAGCCCCTCGCCGAAACGATGGGGCGCACGCTCGCGAACTACAGCCGCGATCGCGTACCGACCGATCTCTACTTCGATCCGACGTTCGTGCTGGCGTGGACCGACCTCGCCGGATTCTCGAGCGCGATCGAATCATACGAGTACTCCAAGCAGCCGATGAACGAGCTCGCCTTCGAGGCGGGGGCCGGGACCTCGCTCGCGTACGGCCCGCTCGTGACCGACCTCGCCGCCGACGTCCAGCACTACGCGGTCGGCGCGAACGCGCTCGGGCGCTTCGTGTTCGCCCCGAACACGTATCCTGCGCACAACGCGAGCGGCAACACGAATCCGAACGGTGCCGGCGTCGCCGCGGGGAACCCCTTGGGCTGGCCGGGGATGTGGCCGACCGCGCACGTCTTCGCGAGCTTCGATCCCACGATCGACGCGACCGGCGACATCGCGCTCGAGTGCGCGATCACGTCCGACGACGATCCGGACGGCATGCTCGGCGCGAGCGTGATCAACGGCGACTACGAGTGCGACGCGAGCTCGTTGCATCTTCGCGACCGTACGACGCAGGTCGATGCGACGATCACGCCGGGAGCCGATGGCTTCTCCGGCTGGAAGTACGGGCTGTGGGTCCTCAACTACCTGCAGGTCATGCACGACCGTGCCGAAGCGCCGATCGACACCGTCGCCGACCCGGCGCTCGTCGGCACCGCGGGCGGCGACACGTTCCTCGGCTCGAGCGATATCGAAGGCTTTCAGGCGCAGCTGTTCATCGCGATGATGGACAACCGCGCCGAGGATTGGCTCGCGCATCTCTCGACGATCGATGGCACCACGCTCTCGGGCTTCCCGACCACGGCGGCGGCGCTCGCCTACGATTACAGCCAGCCTCTGCGCTGGTTCCCGGGCTCGATCGAGGTCACCGAGACCAGCACCGGCCCGTTTCCGCAACCGCACTACGCGCTCGGCTCGGCGAAGAGCGAGCTGTTCGATCTCGCGGGGATGATGCTCGCGTACTCCGAGTTCTACGCGCTCACCGATACGAGCAATCGGGATGTCGGTGGTTCGCAACCCGCGCTCGTGTACTTCGATGGTGACCCGTTCGCTGCCGATGATCAGATCGCGAACGGCGATCCCACGCTGCACGATCGCGCGCTCGCGATGCTGCGCGTGGCGGTGATCGATCTCGATCGCATGCACACCGATCCGGCGAGCGGCCTGCTCGTCGACAGCGTCGCGATGGCCGGGGTGGTGCCGACCCGTGGCCACACGATCTCGACGACGACGCTCGCTTACACGTTGATCGCCGCCCGCACGGCGCTGCGTTCGCTGTCCGGTTCGCTCGAGTTGTACTCGAACAACACGCCGGATGCGGCGACGGTCTCGACGCCCCTCGATCCCCTGCCGTTGCACTATCCCGGCAACCCAGCGCTCGCGTTCTCGGGCCGGCTCGAGGCGATCCTGCGCGCGCACGCGCAATTGCTCTTCGATCATCTGACCGATGCGACGGGCCGGGCGTGGTCGGGCTGGGATGTCACGGCGAACGCCGTGATCGATCAGCAGGACCTGCTCGATGCGCACACCGCCGCGGTGCGCGGATTGTTCGCGGGCTATCTCGCGACCGGGGATACGCGCTATCGCGATCGTGCGATCGCGGTCTACGATCGGATCGAGGCCGTGTTCTACGATAGCGGCGCGCGCGTGTACTCGGCGACACCCGCGCCGGTCGACAGCACCGAGTTCACGCCACTGCGGTTCGCGCTGCTCCAGAGCACGTTGCGCGACATGTACGAGCTCGTCGCGACGCGACCTGGTGGTGAACCGAGGACAGCGCCCCTCGAGGATCGACTCGCGCGCCTGAACAAGCTCGTGCTGAACGGATGGGATGATGCCGATCAGAACCGGTTGATCAGCTGGCCGGGAGAGTGCGCGAATGTCGTCGACGGCATGCCGCGCGGCGGCCTGCAGATGGCCGAGCGGACGCTGACCGGAGAGCTCGGCAGTCTGCAAGCGCCGCTGCTGCCCGGTGACATCCGGGTCCCCACGAGCGATCGCGAGCACGACTGCGTCCCCGAGATCGACGACGTGCATCTGCCGGCGGGGCTCGCTGATTCGATCACGCTCCACGTCCAGCGAAGCCCGGCGATCGGGCCATGAAACGGATCTGGTTGCTCGTCTTCGCAGCGTGCGGTGATAATCGCGCGCTCCCTGCACCGGTCGTCGATGCCAGTTGTGGTGACGCGTGCCCGCCGACCTGCGATGTCCTGTTGACCGGAAACTTCGACGAAGCTACGTCGTCGCTCGCCGCGTGTCCGAGTCTCCGGATCGGCGGCCCGAACGACGAGGATGTCCTCCTCGCGTTCGCGATTCCGTCGCCCACGCTCGGCACGTCTTTCGGCGTGCAGATCGACATCGGTGCGACGCCCGTCGCCGGCGAGCTCAGCTCGGAGACCGTGACGGGCTGGAGCGCGATCGCGATCGAGAGCGTGCTGCCGAACGGTGCGTGCGTGTTCCTCGCCGGGGCGACGACGACCCCCGCTGGCTACTTCACGATGACCCTCGCCAGCATCGATCAGAACGATCAGACCTCGGCGCACGGCACGCTCGACATGACGCTGTCGGTCCTGCCACGTACGACCGATCAAGGCGTGCAGACCGATTGCGGCCGGGGTACGACCGAGCAGCTGACCGTCAGGTTCTAGCGGGCGTCACGGTGACGACTCGGGCATCACGAACCTGATCTTGAAGCCGCGAATGTGCACCGCGACGGGCTTGCCACCTTGCTCGCCCGGCGTGAACTGACACTCTCGGAGCGCCTGGATCGCGGCTTCGTCGAGGCCGTGGCCGAGGCCGCTGACCAACTTGATCTCGCTCGCCTTACCGTCCGCACCGACGACGAGATCGATCACGACCGTACCTTCGATGCTGGCGGCGAGCGCATCGGCGGTGTACTTGCCGCTGCAGCGGCCTTGCGGAACAGGTAGCTTGGTCGCCTCGTACGCGGCGACCGGTGCCGCGAGCTGTTTCGGTGCGGCGACCGCCGAGCCTTCACCTGCGAAGGCCTTGGTGGTGTTGCCGACCTTCATCGCGGGGCCGCTGCCAACCGTCGAGGTCGAATCCATCGAGACGCCGTAGACCGGCTGGTCCGTCGTGTCCGTCGACGTAGGTGTGCGATCCGCCGGCGTGTCCTTGGCGACCGCTGCCGTCTCGGGCGCGCGGACCTTCGTCAGCTGCGGCCGCTCGATCGCCTGCTTGGGCGGCTGCTTGGGCGGCTCGGGCGGCTCCGGTGGTGGCTCTTCGGGCTTCGGTGGCTCGGGAGGTGGCGGCACCGGTGGATTTTCGATCACGCGCACCGTGATCTTGCGCGGGGTGAGGTCGACGCGCGGCGGCAACTCCTCGAGCGCGCGCGCGATCGCGGCATGGGCAACGAGCGAGCCCACGGCGCAGACCAGGATGCGCTCGAGTGAATTCATGGAGGCGGAACGAGGGAGGCGGGATCGATCTGGATCGCGAAGGTCGCCACGCCGAGCGACTTCACGACATCGAGCACCCAGACGAAGCGACCGTGGGTGACCGATTTGTCGGCCGAGATGATGGCCTGGGTCTTCGGATCCTTCGCGATCGCAGCCGCGATCTGGCTGCGGAGCTCCGCGGGCGTGACCGGCTTGTCGTTGAGGTACAGCGCACCGTCCTTCTGGAGCGCGATCGCGATCGTCGTCGGATTGAGGGCCGTGCTCGTACTCGCTTTGGGCAGCTCGATCTCGATCACCTGCTTCGCGATCAAGTGCGCGGTCAGCATGAAGATGATCAACAGCACGAGCATGATGTCGACCAACGGCGTGACGTTGATCTCCGCGATGATGCCGCGACGGCGGCTCGCACCACCTGCCATCTCAGGCCGCCCTATCCGAGGATGACGGCGCGCGCAGGTAGGCAAGTACCTCGTGCGCGTACGAGTCCGCGCTCGCGGCCGCGGTCTCGACGTGGCGAATCGCGGCGTTGTACGCGGCGACCGCGGGGAGCGCGACGATCAAGCCGAAGCCCGTCGCGACGAGCGCCTCGGCGATGCCCGACATCACGGCCTGCGTGCCCTGCAGCGAGTTGCCTGACAGATCGTGGAACGCGCGGATGATCCCGAGCACCGTGCCGAACAAGCCGACGAAGGGCGCGTTATTGCCGAGCGTGCCGAGGAACGCGAGCCGCTTCTCGTAGCGCTGGCGCTCCTGCTCGACGATCGCGGCGCGATGTTCCTCGACAGAGGCGGCGCCATCCTTCGCGCGATCGAGGCAGGACTTGACGACCACCGCTTGCATCGAGTGCTGGTTCACGAGCAGCCTCGCGGCCTCTTCTGGACCCTTCTTGCGCATCGCCTCGAGCGCCGCCTTCATCACCGAATCGGGCGTGCGTTGCTGCAGGAAGAACCACAGCCGTTCGAGCATCACGGCGACGGCCGCCAGGCTCAGCCCGATCAACAGCCACAGCACCCAGCGCGAGCCCGCGCGGAGCATGAGGTCGAGGATCTTCGCGTCGATCGGTTGGTCTTCGGTCATCAGCTCTCCATTTCAGATCCGGCCGCGGAGGCCGATGGTCGGAAGTACGTAGCGGATCGTGTTACCCGGGGTGATCTCTTCGGGAAGCAGCGCGATGTTCGTGATGTCGACGTAGAAATCGAGTAGCCAGTTCTTCCAGACCGCGCGCTTGTCGACGCGAACATCGAAGCGCACGTAGCCATCGGCTCTCGCGGTGTTGTAGCCGGAGGTCGTCGTGGCGGGTAGGCCAGACTGGTATTGCATCCGCACGCCGAGGTCCCAGTTGCGGCGCAGCGGGATACCCATCACGAGGTTGAACAGGTGGGTGCGATCGAAGTCGTAGGGCGCCCACGCGCCCTCGCGATAGCGTTCGGCCTTCGAAAGTGTGTACGAGATCCAGCCGAAGACGCCAGACTTGGCCTGGCGCTTGAGCAAGAATTCGAGGCCATACGAGCGGCCCGTCTGCGGCGTGGTGAGGCGATCGATGTACTGCTGTGCCGGATCGGTCGAGACGACCGAGGTCGGAATCAAGGTCGGGTTCGCGACGGTACCAAGTGACGCGGCGTTGATCGACAGATCGAAGATCGTCGGGTCCATGTAGTTGTAGTAGACCTCGGTCGAGAGCTGGAGCGAATGCGCGAGCGGGACCTCGAGCCCGAGGCTCGTCTGGTACGACTTCACGAGCCCGTACTTGAGCGGCATCTCGTCGAGGCCGGGCAGGGGCAACACGAACCGAGGTGGCTGGTGATAGATGCCCGCCGAGCCCTTCAACCAGACCGCGGAGTCGTCGCTGTCGGGCTTGACGTCGGGCAGGTCGCGGACCGCGAGCTTGCGGCGCACCGTGAGGCGCGGATCGACGGCGGGCTTCGTCGCGGTCGCATCCTTGTAGACGTCGCCACGGACGCCCGGGCGAATCATCCAGTTCGGGGTGGGCCGCCAGATGCCCTCGAAGAACGCCGAGGCAACGTAGGAGGTCGAGAGCTGTGAGGTGATCGTCGAGAGGTTGCCGAGCGCCGCCGCGTCGGCGCCCTGATCGAGCTTGTGGACGCTGCCGTCGAGACCGCCGTTCAGCGTGAGCTCGTCGCCGAGCTTCCAGCGCGCGCGCAGTTGCGGCTCGGCGATCAACACCGAGAAGTCGGTACCGGCGCTGTACGTGCGGTCGTAGCCGACGACGAGCCGCGCCGTGGTCTCGAGATCGCCAAACGTCCGGTGATAGCGAAAATCGATGCGGTGGAAGCCGAGGATCAGGCTCGGCGTGAGCGGTGGGTTCGGATTGTTGACGTCGACGTTGGCGGCGACCGTATCGAGCTCGTCGTTGGCGCCGAATGCGAAGATCGTCCAGCCATTGGCCTTCGTGCCGCCGTCGATCTTGAGCTGGTAGTCCCAGTACGACAGCGATGCCTGGTTCGTCGCGAGTGACAGGACGAAGCCGGGGTAGCCGTAGCGGC
>JANXOP010000055.1 GCA_025357755.1 Kofleriaceae bacterium
TCCGCAGCGAGCTCGAGGATTGGCGCGCGCCCGGCATCACGTGCCGGCTCGGCGAAGCGATCGTGGAGGTCTTCGTGCCAGTCGACGAGGGGCTCGCGGTAATCAGCGACGATCAGGCGCGCGACGATCGAGCGCAACAGCGCGGCGAGCGCGGCGAGCATCTCCGGCCGGTCGGGCATCTTGATCGCGCGCAGCTCGACGACGCCCATCTTGCCGTGCCTTGGACCGTGCACGCCGACGTGTGGGTTCCACAGCTTCTCGACGTTGAGCTCGGCGCGATGCGAGTTGCCCGAAAGATCGACGAGCAAGGGGCCCAGGGCATGCCACAGCTGCTCGGGTGCGAGCTCGCCGCGATCCGCGAGTTGCTCGAGCCACGCGAGCGTGACGCCGAGCTCGTCCCAGCGCTCGCGCGCACCTTCGTCGGGCCGCGGACCTTGCGACGCCGATCCGACGCACTCGCTCGCGAACCAGTACGATAGCGAGGGATGGTTGTTGAGGTACCGGATCAACGCGGGCAGGAGGTGCGGGTAGCGGACGAACGGTGATGCTTCGGGACGCGAACCACCGAGCGTGAGCTGGCCACCACCACCGGAATCGGCGACCTCGCCGTTGAACCGCGTGCGGCGTGGCGAGAGTCCGGCGGAGGCCGCGGCGGCCCACACACCGAGGGCTTGGGCGTAGAACGAAGCGGCGGTCGCGCACGGCGCCATGTTGACCTCGACGACACCCGGATCCGGCGTCACGCTGAGCCAGCGATCCTCACCGAGGTCGGTGGGCGGTGCGATCGGCTCGGCGTCGAACGCGGTGCGCACGGCTTCGCCGCTGCCGTCATCGCGCCAGCGCACGCCGAACGCGAAGCGCGGCTCTTTCTCGTCGAGATACGTCCGCCCGATCACGCGCGTGAGCGACGAGCCAGGCAGCGCATCGCAGAGCTCTCGCGCGAGGGCATGCGCACGCTGCGCCTTGTCGTCGCCCTCGGCCGCGTTCGTCCACGCCGGCTCGGTCGAATCGGGCCGCGTGAACGTGGGCTCGCCGCCGATCCACACGTCGACGCTGCGCCGCGTGAGGAGGTCGTCGTGCGCCTCGAGTGCGGCGAACAACTCGCGCCTCACGGGTAGTCACCTTCGCGCGGCGGCGGCGTACCCATACTGACGCGCCGGAGATCGAGCGTGTAGGGCTGTTCGGTATTGATCGTCATCGGTTTGGTGCGGACCGGCGCCGGGGTTGGATTGCCCGTCGTGAACCGCTGCGAGCGGCGAGCGGCCGCCTCGACCCGGGTCAGCGGCGGTGCGCCGTAGCCGCGGCCTTCGGGGTGCCACACGTGATAGGTCGCGGCGCCGACCGCGCGCTCGGCCCAGGTATCGACCACATCGAACTTGAGCGGATGGTGGATACCGTAGTGCGGCTGGAGCGAGTGCGGCGGCGCCCACGCACGAAACTTCACGCCGCCGACGCGGAGATCGCGACCGCTCGCTTCGCGCATCGGTAGCGCGAAGCCATTCACGCTCACCGCGTAGCGCTCGTGATCGAGGCCATGCGTGCGGACCTCGACCCGCTCGAGCGAGCTGTCGACGTAGCGCGCGGTGCCACTCTGGCCGGCTTCTTCACCGAGCACGTGCCATGGCTCGATCGCGTTGCGGATCTCGAGTCGCGCATCGCCGATCGGCAATGTACCGACGAGCGGGCAGCGCAGCTCGACGAAGGACTTGTACGCATCGGGCGGCAGCGCGATGCCCTGCTGGGCGAGATAGCCGAGCACGCCCTCGAAGTCGCGCCACATGAAGTACGGCAGGAGGAATCGGTCGTGGAGGCTCTCGCCCCAGCGCACGAGGTCGCGGCGATACGGGGCCTTCGTGAATGCGGCGACCATCGCGCGGATCAAGATCACCTGTGCCGCGCACATCCGCGGATGCGGTGGCATCTCGAACGCGCGAAACTCGACGAGGCCTTGGCGGCCGAACGGCGTGTTCGGGTCATAGAGCTTGTCGATCGAGATCTCCGCCCGATGCGTCGAGCCCGCGACATCGACGAGCAAGTTGCGGAGCAGCGCATCGACCTGCCACGCGGGCGGCTTGGCGAACAGGGCGGGCATCGCGAGCTCGAGCTCGGTCAGCGCATCGTGGCGCGCTTCGTCGAGGCGTGGCGCCTGCGAGGTCGGGCCGACGAACAAGCCGGTGAACATGTACGACAGCGACGGATGATGCTGGGTGAACGCGACGAGGCTCGCGAGCAGCTCGGGGCGTGCGAACCACGGCGATCGGGCCGCGCTCGGCCCCCCGATCGTGATGTGGTTACCACCGCCAGATCCGGCTGCGCGCCCATCGAGCAGGTAGCGCTCGGCGGTGAGCCCGTTCTTCAAGGCGAGCTCGAACACGCGCGTGTGGAGCGCGGCGGCGGCGCGACAGCTCGTGACCGGCGGCAGGTTGACCTCGAGCACGCCCGGATCCGGCGTCACCGCGAACTTGAACTGCTGCGGCGAGGGCGGCGGGCCGTATCCCTCGAGGCTGCAGTCGAGGCCGGTCGCGGCGCGGGCGCGATCGATCGCGGTGACGAGCTCGCAGAAATCTTCGAACGAGGGTAGTGGCGGCAGGAACACCCAGAGCATGCCGTCGCGCGGTTCGACGACGATCGCGGTGCGCGGCACCGTGGCGAACGGTGGTGGTGCGATCTTCTCGACCTTCGGCTGGTCAGGGGTCGCCGTGCGCGGATCGGGAAACGACGGCGCTTCTTTCCACGCGGGCGGCAGGGCACCAGTGATCACGCTGTCGAGGGGCAGGCGCAAGCCGACCGGGCTATCGCCGGGCACGAGGAACAAGTGATCGCGCCGGAACTGCCACTTCTCGCTCTGCCAGCCGGTGCTCGCGTGGATCACCGAGTGCGCGAGCGGCATCACCCACGCGACTTCCTTGGTGACGCCGCGGTCGAGCGTGCGCGAGAGCCGGCGGCGCTCCTCGGGATCATCGAGCGCCGTGCGCTGCGGATCGATCGAGGGTGGCAGCGCGGCTTCGCTGCGAATTACATCCCACGGATCTTCGAACGCGGGCTGCCACGTACCCTGCACACCGAGCTCGCTGCTGATCGCGCCGGCGAACTTGCGCGCGGCGTTCAGATCGAGCTCGACGGCGCGCTCCGGCCACAGCTCGGTGCCATCGCGGCGACCGATGATATCGAGCGCCCAGCGCGGCAGCGATTCACCGGGGTAGTGCTTGCCCATGCGGTGCACGACGACGCCACCGGGTGCGAGCTCGTCGCGCAGCTTCTCTGCGAGCGCGCGACCCTTCTTCCACTTGTCGGGCCCGAGCGCGCCACCTTCCCAGCTCGCTTCGGTAGCGCCGGCCCGCGCGGTGAACGTGGGCTCGCCTCCGACGGTGACTTCGAGGTTCGCGGCGGTCAACATCGCATCGGCGTGATCGCCGGCGGCGAGCAGCTCGGCCCAGACCGCTTCGGTGTACGGCGCGGTCGGTCTGGCCTCGTGGCCGAGGCGGGTGACGGTGGTCGAGAACTCGACCGCATCGGCGGGCACGTCGCTCGTGCCCACGAGCGGCGACGCATTCGCGGGCGTCGCGGTGCATGCGAGTGGGATGTGGCCTTCGCCGGTGAGTAGGCCGCTCGTTGCATCGAGGCCGATCCAGCCCGCGCCCGGAAGGAACGCCTCTGCCCACGCGTGGAGGTCGACGACATCGTGGGTCACCCCCTTGGGCTCGTCCGGCAACATGCCTTCGTCTTCGAGCTGGATCAGATAGCCGGAGGCGAACCGCGCCGCGATGCCGCGCGAGCGCAACACGGCGACGAGCAAGACAGCGCTATCACGACAGCTGCCACGCCCGTTCTGCAGCGTCTCTTCGGGCGTCCAGATACCAGGTTCGTTGCGGATCACGTAGGCGGTGCGCTGCCGCACGGCCTGGCACATCTCGACGATGAAGTCGACGGTGACACCCGTCGACGGCAGGCCCTTCAAGAACTCGACGCCGAGCTTGCCGATGCGATACGCCGGATCCTGGAGATCGAGGAACCCTGCGAGCTCGCTCTCGAGCTGATCGGGATACGTGAAGGGGACCTGCTTGGCGCGATCGTCGACGAAGAAGTCGAACGGATTGATCGGCTTCATGTCGACCGCGAGCTCGACCGTGATGTCGAACGCGCGAATCTCTTGGCCCGCCTTGAACGTCACGCGTGCGATGCGGTTGCCGTACGGATCGCGCTGCCAGTGCACGCGGTGCTCGGGCGCGATCGTGAGCGAGTAGCTCTCGATCGCGGCACGCGTGTGATCCGCCGGCCGGAGCCGGATCACCTGCGGACCGAGTAAGGCGGCCTGCGGATAGATGTACCGACTGCGATGTTGGACGACGACGCGCACGGATCATTATTACGATCTTTCGATCGCTCCAACCCGGACCGAGCGCCGTTTAGTGCGACGGCGAAGCGCCGACGGTCAGGCCCAGATACTTGTTGCGCTCCAACCAGGTATTGAGGTCGTTCGTGGTGACCTGCGAGAGATGTTCGAGGTCGGCGCTCAAGTACTGAGCGAGCGTCGCGAGCGCGGTATCGATCGCGATGTACCGCGGAGATCCTGCCTCGATGCTGGCCATCTCCTCCTCGAGCTCCGCCTGGCGGGCGAGGACCCGCTCGCCGATCGGATGACCGCGCAAGACGTCGACGCTGCTGGAGATGTGGACAGTCTCGGTCTGCATGGCTCGAGCTATTTCACTCCGCGTGCCAAGACAGCCCCGGACAGCCCTTGCATCGCTGCATAGAATTCGCATATTCATGCAGAAACCATGCAGCGCCCTTCCGTCGCGATTCTCGGGGCTTCCGGCTACTCCGGCGTCGAGCTGTCGCGCCTGATCGCGCTCCATCCGGGCGTCGAGCTCGTCGTGGCGGGCTCCGATCGCTGGGCGGACCAGACGGTCGAGTCGCGGATCGGCGTTCCGCTGCCCCAGCTGCGCTACCTGCCGCCCGATCGAGCGCTGGAGCACGCCGCGTCGTGCGCGGTGGTGCTTCTCGCGACGCCGGCCGAGGTCTCGCACGCCTGGGTCCCGAGGCTCGCAGGCAAGCCGATCGTGATCGATCTATCCGGTGCGTTTCGGCTCCGGCTCGCCGAGTCCTACGCGAAGCACTACGGGTTCGAGCATCACCATCCCGAGCTGCTCGATCGAGCGCAGTACGGCCTACCCGAGCTGTTTCGGGCCGAGCTCGCGGGTGCGAAGCTGATCGCGAACCCCGGTTGTTACGCGACCGCGATCCAGCTCGCGATCGCGCCGATCAAGAAGCTCGTGACCGGCCGGTGGATCGTCGATGCGGTCTCGGGCGTGACGGGCGCTGGGCGCAAGGCGACCGAGGAGATGAGCTTCGTCGAGGTCGCGAACGATGTCCGCGCGTATCGCACGCTGCGCCATCAACACGCGCCGGAGATCGCGCAAGGCCTCGGCGGGACGCACGTCACCTTCGTGCCGCACCTGGTGCCGATCGCGCGCGGCATCCTGGCGACGTGTCACGCGCAGCTCGGCTCCGGCGTCGACGAGGCGCAGGTCGACGCCGCGTTCAAAGCCGCGTACGCGCGCGAGCCATTCATCGAGCTCGCACCGGATGCCGATGCGGTCGCGATCAAAGATGTCGTCGGCACGAATCGTTGCAAGCTCGGCTGGTCGGTCGTCGGCGACGAGCTCGTCGTGATCTCGGCGATCGATAATCTCGTGAAGGGGGCGGCAGGGCAGGCGGTCCAGAACCTCAACATCGCGCTCGGCCTGCCCGAGACAATGGGTTTGCAGTTGCGAGGGTTTCATCCATGAAGTTGCCGATCGGATTTCGCTACGCTGGTGTCCACGCGGGCCTCAAGCCGGTGCGCAAGGACTTCGCGTTGATCGCGAGTGATGACCCGTGCGTCGCGGCAGGCAGGTTCTCCGTGAACACCGCCGCGGCTGCCGCGATCGTCGACGCGCGCCCACGCTTGCCGAGCACCGCGATCCGGGGCGTCGTCGTGAACAGTGGCAATGCGAACGCGCTGACCGGCGCGGCGGGGCTCGCCGATGTCGTCGCGATCCGCACGGCCGTGGCGAGCGCGATGGGCACCACCGCGGATGCGATCCTCACGGCCTCGACCGGGATGATCGGGGTGCGGCTGCCGGCGCACAAGCTCGTCGCCGCGGCGCCCGCGCTGGTCGCGGCGCTCGGGGCCGCACCGGAGCCAGCCGCCGAGGCGATCATCACGACCGATACGCGGATCAAGCTCGCGTCGCGCCAGATCACGAGCGGTGGCCGGACCGTCACGATCGCGGCGATCGCGAAGGGCTCGGGCATGATCGCGCCGCAGCTCGCGACGATGATCACCGTGGTCACGACCGATGCCGCGATCGCGCCGCAGATGCTCGATCGCGCGGTCGCCGATGCGATCGAACCGAGCTTTCACTGCCTCGTGATCGACGGCGACATGAGCACGAACGATGCGGTGATCGCGCTCGCGAATGGCCGGGCCGGCAATCCCGTGATCAGCGATCCGGGACCGGATCTCGTCGCGTTCACGGCGGCGCTGACCGAGCTGTTCAACGATCTCGCGCGGGATATCGCGTCGGATGGCGAAGGCGCGACGCGCCTGCTCGAGGTCGATGTCACGGGCGCACCGAGCTTCGCGATCGCTCGCGATCTCGCGCGCTCGATCGCCGCGAGCTCGCTCGTCAAGGCCGCGATCTTCGGTGCCGATCCGAACTGGGGCCGCGTGCTCGCCACGGTCGGTGCGCGCGCGGGCTCGCAGCGCTATCCGCTCGATCCACACGCGGCGACGGTCACGATCCAGGGACTCGTGGTCTACAACGGCGAGCCCGTCCTCGCAGACCCTCCCGCGCTGCGTGCGAGGATGCGCGCGCCCGAGGTGAAGATCGAGGTCGCGCTGCATGCCGGTAGCGACGCTGCGCACGCGTGGGGCTGCGACCTCGGATACGATTACGTCAAGATCAATGCCGACTACTCGTCGCTGATCGTGCAGACCGCGGATGGCGGGCTGGCGAAAGACGATCGGCTCACGAACTACTCGCCGACGTTCAAGCGCACGCTGCTCGTCGAGGCCCTGTCGTACATCGCGCGGTTCTCGGGCACTCGCTGCGTGGTGCGCTTCGGCGGCACCGCGATCCAGCGCCCGGCGCTGCAGCAATCGTTCTGCGCCGATATCAAGTTGCTGCGATCCTGTGGCTTGCAGCCGATCGTCGTCCACGATGGTGGCTCGGAGCTCGAATCGCACCTCGTCACGCTCTTGAACCTCGACGGCGGGCACGCGATCGGCGTCTCGGGCAAGGACGGCGGCATGATCCGCGCGACGCGGCGCAAGGGCACCGAGCAAGGCGATATCTCGGCGGTTAGCCCGACGATGCTCGAGATGTTCCTCGGCCAAGGCTACGTGCCGGTCGTCGCGGCGGTCGCCCTCGGCGACGACGGTGGAAGCTACGAGGTCGATGCCGATGCGGTCGCTGGCGAGCTCGCGGTCGCGTTGCACGCGCCGAAGTTGATCTACCTGACCGATGCGGCCGGGATCCTCGAGGCGGGCGAGCTCGTGCCGGATCTGTCGGCGAGCGCGCTCGAGGCCAAGCTCGATAGCGGGTTGACGCGCGCGATCGTCGGCGCATCGCGCGGTGGGGTCGGTCGCGTCCACGTGATCGATGGGCGTACGCCGCACAGCGTGATCGCCGAGCTGTTCACCGATCGCGGCGTCGGAACGTTGGTGACCCCGTGAGTGCCGAGGCGCGCGATCGCCGCAAGCTGATCCGCGAGCTGCTCGTGGCGCGCCCGATCGCGACGCAAGAGGAGCTCCGCTCGGTGCTCGCAGAGCGCGGTCACGGGGTCACCCAGGCGACGCTGTCGCGCGACCTCGCGCACCTCGGTGCACGGCGAGCGGCGAGCGGCTACGAGCTGCCCGACGGTCCGCCTAACGCACCGCACTTGCCGGATCTCGTGCGCTCGATCGACGACAACGGTACGATGGTGGTCATCCACACCGCACCGGGTGCCGCGCAGATCATCGCGAGTGCCTTGGACCGCGCGAAACCGATCGAGATCCTCGGCACGATCGCGGGTGATGACGCGATCTTTGTCGCGCCGGCGCGAGGCGTCGCGGCGCAAAAGCTCGTGAAGCGGGTCCGCGAGCTCGTTCGCGCGATCAAGTAGATTTCGGTCGACCGAGTCCGAGCCGGTGGTGATCGGCCAGCGTGCAGCGGTTCTGGATCACCTCGATGCCTTCGGCCTCGAGGCGCTTCGCAGCTTCGTCGCTCTTCACCCCGAGCTGCATCCACACCACCCGCGGCCTCGGCGACATCGCGAGGATGTCAGCGACATGCGCCGGCACCTGCTCGCCGCGGCGGAACACGTCGACCAGGTCGACGCGCTCTGCGATAGCGGCGAGGCTCGCGTGCACGGGCAGTCCAAAGAGCTCGGAGCCGACGAACCGCGGGTTCACGCCAATGATTCGATATCCCTCTTCGTGGAGATACTCGGGGACGTAGTACGCGGCCTTCTCGGGCTCTTCGTGAGCGCCGAGCACCGCGATCGTGGGGGAGCCTTCGAGGATCTCTCGGAGGCGCGCATCCGACACGGCCGGCATCTGGCGACCTTACCAAGCCGGCAGGAATAGCCAAGGGTCCTGGCTTCGTTGCATGATGACCACGCATGCGTTCCGCCTTCATTCTCACCGCCCTTCTGTTCGCGGCCTGTCACGGAAGCGATCCGGCTACGAGCTCCGGCTCGGCGGGCTCGGTTCCGACCACACCGTCCGCCAAACCGGCGGCGACAGGCTCGGCTGGCTCGGCCGATGGATCGGCCACGGCGGGCTCGGCAATGGCGGCTGGATCGGCGGCGACCCCGGTCGCCGAGAAGCCGGCGGCTCCACCCGTCTCGCCGGTTCCGGCCGGAGGCCACGACTTCACGGTCGAAGCAAAGGCGTTGCTCGCGGTCGGCGCCTGCGGTGAGGGTTCGACGCCCGAGGGCGTCACGGCAGAGCAAGTGACCAAGCACTGTGACGACGTGAAGAAGGCGCAGGCCGACTACACCGACGCGTGGGTGAAGCCGGCGCGCGAGTTCTTCGCCGCCCACGTCCCGAAAGACATCCCGAAGAAGGTCGTCTATCCGTTCTCGGGTGGTGACCTCTCGACGGCGCTCACGGTCTATCCCGATGCCGACGAGATCACGAACATGTCGCTCGAGCCCGCGGGCGATCCGCGCGACATCGACACGTTGCGCGGCAAGGAGCTCGACAGGGCGCTCGCCACCGTCGCGTTCGAGCTCAAGTTCCTCTATCGCGTGAACTTCTCGAACACCAAGAACATGATCGATGCGATGCGCGGTGGCGCGTTGCCGACCGAGCTGATCTTCGCGCTCTCGGCCATGAAGATCCACGGCTACGAGGTCGTGGGCCTGCGCTACTTCAAGATCAACGACGACGGCACGCTGCACTACCTCGACGATGCGGACATCGCGAAGGCACCGACCGTCGGCAAGGCGAAGGCCGAGCAACGCAACTGGTTGTTCTCGAATGCCGAGCTCCAGTTCAGGAAAGCGGGTGGCCGCACGCAGATCTATCGGCACATCCGGCAGAACCTCGGCAACGAGGACAGCCCGGGCATCGGCGCCGGCTTGAAGAAGGATCCGCGCGTCCTGCGCTATCTCGAGCTCAAGGGTCCGGTCGCCGCGATGACGAAGGCCGCGAGCTACCTGTTGTCGTGGGATTCGTTCTCGCTGATCCGCGACTACCTCACGTCGCACGTCGTGTGGATGGTGTCGGATGCGACGGGCGTCGCGCCGAAGTGGGGCAAGCCCGCGGGCTACGAGTACGAGACCTACGGCGGCTTCGTCGGTCCGCACATCCCGGCTGGCAGCGGCATCTCGAAGGATTGGCGCACCGAGTTCGACAGCGAGCCCAAGCGCGAGCTCGGCTTCCGCTTCGGCTACTACGACATCAAGAACGTGAACCACCTCGTCATCATGCGTAAGAAGAGCTGAGGCACTTCGTCGTCGACGACAGGTAGGACACGCGGCGACATCGCCTGCACGATCGACGAGATCACTCTACGAATAGTCCGTTGCGCGAAGGGCAGGTCGGGCGATTCAACTACCATCCATGTCGAGCATGAGTGGTGCGAACTGTCCGAAGTGCGCCTGCCCGGTGGCACTTCACGAAGGCAAGCCGAACGTCACCGAATCCGGTGGGGTCGAGCTGTGGCACACGTCGTGTTGGGCCGTGCGTCACGCGCGCCCCGTCGAAGCGGTCGCGGTGATCGCACCCCGCTCGCTCCTCGATCGCGTCGTCGAACGCATGGATGGTCGCTGGCGCTACGTCGCGAGTGGCGCGGCCGCGCTCGTGTTGATCGCAGTCGTGGTCTCGCCAGGCAAGGCGACGGCGGCCTCGGCAGTCGCGCTCGATTTTGGCGATCACGAGCCCGTCGTGATTCGCCAGCACAACAGCGCGCCCGATGATGCGCCGCCGAAGATCCAGGATCCGACCTACGCGGTCCCGATGATCGATGGGGTCGCGCTCGACGAGCAATATCCGTCGCTGCTCGATTGGATCCATCCCGTCACCGGCGCTGCCGAAAAAATGCCGGAGCAGGCGAGCCGGCATTTCGGTGCCGAGCGCAAAGGGATCGAACGCAGCGAGTGCGGCGCGGGCCATTGCGGTGTCGATCTGGACGGTCCGGAAGGCCGCCCGGTGGTCGCGGTCGCCGATGGCACCGTCGTGCGCGTCGAGCGCCACGAGCTCGGCCTCGATGGTCGCAGCGGTCGCTACGTACGCATCGAACACGATGACGGCACGCTGACGTCGTACATGCATCTCGACGATGTCGCGCAGGGGCTCGAGCCCGGCGATCACGTCGACGGTGGTCAGTACATCGGCACGCTCGGCGCGACCGCGGTCTACGCCGCGGCGCCGCATCTCCACTTCAGCCTCGAAGTCCCGAATGCCGCAGGCACGCACGGCGACAATACGAATACCCACTACGTCGATCCGGCGCCGTTCTTGATGCACGCCTCGGTCGCGCCGATGCCCGAGCGCAAGCACGCGATCAAACCGGCGATGTAGGGCTATATTCCGGGCGTGGCGACCCGGGAAGATTGGATGCGCAGGCTCGGCCCGCTCTACGGCGGTGCGGTCGCGATCGTCCACTCGACGCCGCTCACGTGGGACGCGCTCGGCGACGAAGCGCGCTCGCCCGGCTGGGTCGTCGCGCTCGGTCTGCCGATCGGTGTCATCGCGTACATCGTCGCGGCACTGACCAAGGCATGCGGATTTCCGCTGCCGATCGCCGCGCTGCTCGGCTTGGCGACGCTCAGCGTGGCCTCGGCTGGCTTGATCGAACGCGGCGTGGTCGATCGGCTCGATCGCACGGCCGATACCAAGTCGCCCACTGTCACCGCGATCCTCGTGCTGATTTTTCTCACGCTGATCCGCGCGGCCGCGATCGTGGTGTCACCACCGAGCGCGTGGCTCGGGATCTTCGTCGCGACTGCGATCACGGGCCGGTGGGCCGCGGTGTTCCTGCAATCGCTCGGCGATCCGATCCTCGATGACCATGCAACGCGCTCGCTCGTCGCGACGCCAGCGCCACTGTGGCTCACCGCCGCGCTCAGTGCGGGAGTGCTCGCACTCGATGTGGTCGGGCTCGGCAAAGCGGGCGTCGTGGTCATCGCGCTCGTCGCCGCCATCGTGTTCGGTCTCGGCCTCGATGCGCAGCGCCGCGATCATGGCTTGAGCTCGCCGATCGTCGCGTGTGCGGCCGCGGTCGGCGAAGTGATGGTGTTGCTACTCGCCACGCTCCACGCGTAGCGGCGCTCAGCGGCGCGGCGCATCGTGGAGAAAGTTGACGAGCCGTGCCTGGCAACGCGGCGACAGCTGGGCGAATCGCGTCGCGACCGCGTCGCTCTGCGCGGGCGCGACGAGGCGCATGTACAAGCCGCGCGCATCGTTGGCATCGAGCGCCGCGAACGCCGCCTTGACCCGGTTCTCGTCCCGCGTGTCTTCGATCGCGAACAGCGGCAGCAGCGTGGCGTCGAGCGCCGCGCGCTGAGCGGGGCGGGGCTGGATCACGTCGGCGTAGCGGCTGGTCATGCAACTCGTATCGACACGTCCCGGCTGCGGTTGCGTGATTTTAATTCGATTAGTTCTAGGCTCTTACGGCGCTGGCGAGGGTCGTCGCCGGCGGCGTGGTCGGGCGGCCAAGGAGCCGTGCCAGGTCACCGCTGGTGCTCGCCAGCTCACCGCGTGCGATCCCGACATCGCTATCCGCGAGCAGGGCCGCGAGGCCGGCAGGCAGGCCGACCTTCTCGAGCATCGCGTTGTACTCGGCCTGCGGAAGGTCGTTGTACGTGACCGGCTTGCCGGCCGCGCGCGAGACCTCCGCCGCGATCTCGGACATCGAGATCGGCGTATCACCGGCGAGCTCGTACGTCTTGCCGAGATGGCCCTCTGCCGTGAGTACGATCGCCGCGGCTTCCGCGTACTCCTCGCGTGGCGCGGGCGAGAACTTCGCGTCTTTCGTCGCGCCGAACATCGCGCCGTGCTGGAGCGCCGGCCCGACATTGTCGGTGTAGTTCTCCGTGTACCAACCGTTGCGCAGGAACACGAATGGAACACCCGACTCGCGGATCAGCGCCTCGGTCGCCTTGTGGTCCGCGTGGATCAACGTCTTGCCGGTATCGGCATGGAGGGCGGAGGTGTAGACGAGCAACTTCACGCCCGCCTTCTTCGCGGCTTCGATCACGGCCTTGTGTCCCGCGACGCGCTCGCCCTCGTTGCCCGAGATCAGGAGCACCTTGTCGACGCCCATCATCGCCTCGGCGATCGTGGAGGGCTTGCTGTAGTCGAGCTCGCGGAGCTCGATGCCCTTGTCCGCGAGCTCTTTGGCCTTCTGACGGTTGCGCACCCCCGCGACGATCTGCGAAGCGGGAACGCGATGAAGGAGGTGCTTGATGACGTGGTGGCCGAGCTTGCCGGTGGCGGCAGTGACGAGGATCATGCCTCCTACATAGACCCTAAACTTACTTCTGGTAAGTACGTACCTTTTGGTTAGTATCGAACGTCATGGCTCACCGCCTCGGAGATCTCAATCAGGTGAAATGCCCGAGCCGCGTGGTCCTCGACCACGTCACCTCGCGCTGGGGGGTGCTCGTGATGGTGCTCCTGCGCGAGCGGACGCATCGGTTCAGCGAGCTCCGGAAGCGGATCGGTGGGGTCAGCGAGAAGATGCTCGCGCAGACCCTCCGCGTCCTCGAGCAGGATGGTTTTGTCGATCGCCGCGCCTTCCCAGAGGTCCCACCGCGCGTCGAGTACACGCTCACGCCGATGGGCGTAGAGCTCGCGGATCATCTCGAGGCGCTCGGGGGCTGGGTCACCGACAACCTGTGGCGCGTGATGGCCGAGCGCAAGAAGCGCGCGAAGAAGGTCGTGCAGCTCAGCGCGGTAGCGTCAGGAGCTTCTCGACGTTTGCTCGAAACTCGGCGCTGACCGCCGCGAACTCCGTCGGCGAATCCGCGGCAGGAAAGCCGGCGTGTACGGCGACAAGCGAGCGGTCGGACGCGAGGAACAGCGAGATCGGGAAGCCAGCGGGATTCAGGTCCGAGAGTCCCGCGGGCACGATCTCGGCGAAATCCTCGAGCGTGCCTTGCACGGGGACGACGAGCCAGGTCGCCTTGTACGTCTGCTTGAACAGCGCCGCTTGCTTCGCATCTGCCTTGGCGTCGTCGGTAAACTCGTAGAGCAGCGTCACGATCGTGAGCCCCTTGGCTCGGTACTCGCGATCGAGCTGACCGATGAACGGCGCGGCGTTGCGGCACGTCGAACACCAGCTCCCGGCGAGCTCGACGAGGAGAGGTCCTTTCGGCAGGTTCGCGAGCTCGGGGCTCTCTGGCAAGACGATCTTGCCGTTCGGCTTCGTCGCTTTCGGCTTGAGCGCGAGGGTGAAGTCGGCGCCGCGCTTCGCGGTCAGCGTTTCGCGCCAGTCGAGCCGGTGGCCACCGACCAACGTGCCCGTCGCGGTCGCGCGATCTTTCGAGAGCGCGAGCTCGAAGCGATAGCCTGACGTGCCGTCGAAACCGGTCATCACGATCACATCGCCGATCCCGTTGCCCGAGACGTAGATCAGGTTGCCCGTGTCGAGCGACACCATGCCGTCGAAGCTCCCCGGCGCCGTCTGGGTCAGCGCGAGCTTTGCCTCACCGGACTCGGTCATCGCGAGCTTCCAAGCGGTGCGCGCCTCTCCTAGATCCAGCGCTGCGCCCTTGCTCGCCACGGTTTCGAGGGCGGCGGTCGTCGGCACGGCAATCGGGGTCGCACGGAGTGGCAGGGTCGATGCTCCGAAGGCGCGCCACGTCGTGACGAACGTGCCGACGAGCGAACCATCGGGCTGCACGTTCGCGTTGACCACGGTCTGGTGGACCGCCATCGGAATCTGGAGCGTGCCGCCTTCGAACGTCGCCTCGGTCGCGACCTCGTGAGCTCCGACCTTGAACGTCGCCATGCCTTTGCCCGCAGGCACACGCAGCAAGAACACCGCCTCGACATGATCGGCCGAAGTCACCACCGCGCGATACCAGGTAGGTCCAGCTGCCGCAGCGGCGGCTCCAGGCTTCTGCTGGGCTGTGGGCTCGGAGCGTGAGCAACACGCGAGGACCAAGACCAAGGCGATGTACAACTTCAAAGAGCTACCTCGCGAAACAGTGTACTTCGTCGCCGGCTCGAAGATCCTACCTTCGACCGTCACGTTGCTCGGTGCATCGCTTACGGGCGCTTCGGCACGAGCTCGACCACGGTCGCGCCCCACTGGCCGCGGGTCTCGTCGCCGAGCTTGTAGTTTGCCACGTCTTCGTGGTGGTCGAGGACGGAGTGCGTGATGGTGCGGAGCGTGCCTTTGCCTTTGCCGTGGATGATGCGAACGCTCGACATGCCTTCGGCGCGGGCGGCGCGCACGTACTCGGCGACGACGTCGGCGCACTCCTCCGGCAGGAACGTGTGGAGATCGAGCTCGGTCGTGAGGACCGGCGTCACGATCGGCAGGGTGTCGAGCTCGTCGGGGTCCTCGGGCATCAGCCCGGCCACTGGGTGGTGTCGGGGACGAACGGAATGATCCGCCGCCGGAGGTCGGGTGGAACCCGCGCGTCGAGGATCTTCGCGACCTCGTCGGGGCGGTAGAGCTGAGAGAAGTGCATCATCACGATCGTCTCGTTCGTGAACTTGTCGGCGCGCTCGATCACTTCGTCGAGGTGGATGTGGCAGCCGGCGCGCGCAGCTTCCCGCGATTTGCGCGCATCGAGGAACGTGCACTCCATGATGAGGACGCGCGGCGCGAACAGCTCGGGGCCGTGATCGAAGGCGGAGATCAGCGTGTCGGTGACGTAGGCGAGCTCGGCGCGCTCCTCGTGCTCGAGCATCTGCTCGCCGGCCCGGCGACGCGCGGCGATCTCGGGACCGGCGAGACCGTGGAACTCGGGCTTGAGCTTGGAGACGCGACGCGTGATGACGTATGCGAGCGACGGGACGGGATGGAAGGTCTGGACGGCCTTGATGCGGAGGTCGCCGCGGAGCTCGCGCTCCTCGCCGGCGGTCATGCCGATCGCTTCGATCTCGAGCGGCCAGTGCTGGAGCTTGGTGAGCGAGCGGAGTGCGGTGGTGAGGTCGTCGACGATCTCGGCCGGCATGAACACGCGGGGAGGGCGGGTCTTGCCATGGAGTGCGCGGATACCGAGGAGCGCGGGGAGCGAGCCGACGTGATCGACGTGGCCGTGCGACAGCAAGATGGTGTCCATCGTCGCGAGCGAGCGCAGCGGCATGCCAGCGTCGAACAGGATCCCGAGCTCGGGGCAGGCGAGAGAGGTGTAGACGCCGCCGAGGGAGACGCCTCGCAGCGTGTAGGGACCAGCGGTCACGGACGTCAGCAACTCGGTCAGTATACCGCGACAGCCTCGGGTGGGCGGATGGTAGGATGTACGCCGCATGGTTGGGTACCTCCTTCTCGCAGTTCTGGCGGTGCTGTTTTTGCTCTCGGTCGCGCTGCCCGTACCGAGACGGATGTGGGCGTTCAGCCTGATCACCGCCAAGTATTTTTGGCTGTGGGTCGCCGACGTGCTGCAACTGCGGCGCGCTTTCTTCGCGCTCACCGGCAGGAGCGCGAAGTACCAGAAGCTGACGCGACCCATGTTGATGCGCATGATGTGCGAGGACCTCGGGCCCACGTTCATCAAGTTCGGTCAGATCATCGCGTCCTCGTCGGGCATGTTCCCCGACGCGTACGTCAAAGAGTTCCAGAGGGTGCTCGATCGCGTGAAGCCGTTCCCGTTCGAGGACGTGCAGCGCACGTTGATCGAGGAGTTCGGCGCGGAGAAGGCTGCACAGCTGATCGATGTCGAGCCCAAGCAGCTCGCGTCGGCGTCGATCGCGCAGGTTCACACCGCGAAGCTGCGCGATGGCACGCCGGTCGTGATCAAGGTCCAGCGCCCGGGCATCATCCCGCGCTGCATGGCCGACATGAAGATCATGCGGTTCATGGCCAAGCTGCTCGCGAAGTTCCGGCGCGATGCGGACCTCGCGAACCCGGTCGGCATCATCGACGACTTCACGAACACGCTGGCCGAGGAGCTCGACTTCCGCAAGGAGGCCGCGAACCTCGACAAGTTCAACGACATCATGCGCGAGCTCGGGCACAAGAACATCCGTGCTCCCGTGCCGCAGCACGAGTACACGACCCGCAAGGTGCTCGTGATGGAGAAGTTCCTCGGGCTCCGCGTCGACAACTTCACCGAGATCAAGGCCAAGGGTATCGATGGCGAGACCAAGCTCGTCGATGGTTTGCGCGCGTGGTTCCAGTGCGTCGTGTTCTATGGCTTCTTCCACGGCGATGTTCATGCCGGCAACTTGATGTTGCTCGACGACGACACGATCGGTTTCCTCGATTTCGGCATCGTCGGCCGGTTCGATGACAAGGCGCGCTACCTCGTCACCGACTACATGATCGCGTTCGCGTCCGGTAACTACAAACGGCTCGCCGAGATCATCGTCGAGATGTCGGGCGCACCCGACACCCTGAACCTCGAAGCGTTCATCGGCGATCTCAAGGAGACCTATAGCCCGCTGCTGACGCTGTCGTTCGGTCAGGTCAACTACGCCGATTTCCTGCCGGGTATCCAGAAGACCGCGACTCGCCATCGGATGAAGATGCCGAACGAGTTCATCTTGATCACCAAGCAGCTGCTGTACTTCGATCGCTATGCGAAGTCGCTCGCGCCGAAGCTCAATGTCTTCACGGATCCGCGGCTCGTACTCGGCATGATGCAAGACATCCAGAAGGCGCGGATGATGGTCGAAGCGAAGAAGTCGGTCTGACCGTTCAGCGAACCGTGATGCTCGTCGAATCGCCGAGCTCGACGATCACCTGCGGCTTCGTGCCGTAGACGCGTACCACCCGATCGCCAGCCGATGTCGCGGGCGTGACGGGCGGGCCGAACACATGGTCGAGCTGCTGCACGATCGCCGCCTTGGCCTCGGGCGTGTCGTCGAACCGCGCGAGCCACTGCCAGCCGCGAATGATCCGTTGATCGTCGGTCTGGAGCACGAGCGCGCTGCGCGACTCGGTCCATTCGGTTGGACTGATCAGCTCGAGGCCGGCAACTCCGCCCGCGCTCACACGTTCGAGGCCCGTCGCGTGCGCGGTGAAGTCGGCGAGCGCATCGTCGAGCTTGCGGCCGAGTAGGGCGACGCCGTGGAACGAGTGAGGATCGGTGCCGATCATGCTCGCGAACGGGACGAGCGGGAGGAACTCGAGGCTCATCTCGTCGGCGAGCAGGACGCGCATCGTGCGCTTGGCATCGAAGTAGTGGATGCGCTGCTCGCCGGTCTGGATGCCAGCGCCCCACGCGGCGTGAAGCGCACGGAGCGTCTGCGGCTTCGGCATGATCAACAACGACGCGGCCCGACCGTGCGAGAAGGCGACGCCGAAAATGCCCGCGTCGGTCCAGCGCTCGAGCTCTTCGGGGCGGTCCTTGCGGGTGACCAGATCCGGCGCCGCACGCCGAACTTCTTCGAGGGTCATGCCGAGCTGAACGTGGGCGAGAGGGCCGAAGGGCTCACCGACCCTGCTCAGGTCCAGCGGCTCTGCGACGGTGGTGTGACTGCATCCAACGACCAGGACACCGGAGAGCATCAAGAGGCGGAGCACGCGGCGATGGTACGTGTTTCATGACGCGATGACGATTTCGTGCGACCGGGCGCGGCTTCGAGGCTCCTCCCGTCGCCTCCATGCGCGTCATTTTAGGTCTCGGTCTCGGTCTTCTGATGGTTGCGTGCGGCGGTCGACACGGGGGTCTTGCCGACCCCGATGGTGGTGCAGTCACGGATGGCACTGGTGGCGACGGCGACGGATCCGGATCCGGATCCGGATCGGGATCGGGATCGGGATCGGGATCGGGATCGGGATCGGGTTCCGGATCCGGCATGGGCAGTGGCTCGGGCTCTGGCACCGGCAACGCGATCCAGACCTGCGACGCGAACCACTGGCTGCCGCCGATCAGCGTCGCGGGTCCGGGCATCATGCGCTTCGCCGGCAAGACGTACGTGTTCGCGCAGGCTGGCACGTCGTGGGCAGTCGTCGATCACTCGACCGGGGTTGCGACGACGTCTGCGATCCCGCTACCGAGCGGCGTGTCGGCGATGCAGCTCGTCAAGGCCGAGATCGGGCTCGATGGCAAACCGGTGATCTGGTTCTTCAATGCGAACCACGACTATGCGACGCGGTTCGACGGTACGGCGTTCACGCCGGCGATCGAGCTGACCGGTTCGCAGGTCGTCCACGCGGATGCTTCGGGCCGGCTCTACGGGTACGGTTCGAACGGGCTCACCGAATATTCGGTCGACGGCACCGCACTCGTGCGTGGCGCCTTTCCCGTGACGTCGTCGCTGCCGTGGAATGTTGGCCCCGACGGCACGGTCTACGTGCTTCACCAGGTGACGCGCCCGTCGACGATTCATCCAGGAGACACCGCCGACGATCTGAAGTTGTTGCACCTGCCGCACGGCACGCTCACGTGGTCCGCCGATCAGCAAGTCGCTTCGAATGAAGGGTACGGCTTCGGTGGCTCGGGGTTCGGCATCGCGCCCGATGGCTCGTTGCACGTCACGTACATGCTCGGCGGCCTGTATTACTTCCGATCGCACGATGGCGTGACGTGGGAGACCTCTCGTGCCTCGGATTACGCGTCGACCGCGACCGAGATCGATGTCGCCCCGGGCAACGAGAATATCGATCCGCCGGATCGCCCCCAGGATGTCACGGGCTATCCGCATCTCGTCGTGCCGCGTGACTACGACCACATCGCGATCACGCTCGATTTTCCGACGAGCTCGCTCTACACCTCCTCCTACTACCAGCTGCGTCGATGCGCGCCGTTCATCGGCACCAGCATGACGTGGCCAGCGGAGCGCTTCGCCTTTTCCGAAGCCTGGACTGGCGAAGCCGCGATCGACGAGCACGGGGTCGCGAGCATCATGACGCCGTTTGGTCTGCGCGTGGACGTGACGCCATGACGCGGCTCGCAGGCCTCGTACTCGTCCTCGCCTGTGTAGCCTGTGGCGCGTCGCCTCACGATCATGGTGGGCACGCCGGCGATGATGGCGGCGCAGCCGACGGTGGCACTGATGGTGGAGAGGGCAGTGGAAGTGGAACCGGCAGCGGATCTGGGAGCGGCAGCGGATCTGGTAACGGCAGTGGCTCGGGCAGCAGCACCGATCCGATCCCACTGACCGCGTGCGGCTCTCAGGTCGAGCTCGATACGACGCTCGCGACCGCGCTCGACATGACGTCGCTCACGACGTTTCAACCTGCACCCTGGCTCCTCACCGACGCCCGCGCGCGCGTCCTCTACACGTCGACCTCGCAGATCATGACCGCCGCCCATGGCAGCGCGACGACGACGGTCCAGGCGATCCTCGCCGGTGCGAGCTACGCGTATGGCGAGCGCTCGATCACGGGCGATACCGCGATCATCTTCGCGTCTGGCTCGCAGGTCATGGCGTCGATCAACTTCACCACACCGATCGCGATCCCCTGCACGTTCGGCGATGCGACCAGCAACGAGTGCGATGTCCGCGCCGCGGGCGATCATCACCTGTGGGTGCGCAGCGGTACGCATCTGTACGAGCAGACCGGTACGACGTTCGCGGATCGCGGCGGTGCGCCGATCTATCCGTCGCTGTTCGCGGTCGCTGCCAACAACGACATCACGGTCGCCTCCGAATCCTCGATCGGTGACGACGTCTTCGTGATCTGGACGCTCGTCCACGATAGCGGTGGCTGGACCAAGACGGGCGCGCTCACGAAGACGATCCTCGGAGCACAGGCGTCCGCGATCGAAGGCGGCTTCCATCTCGATCCCGCGATCGGCGCCATCGCACCTGACGGCTCGTTCCACTTGTTGTCGAGCTCGCGCTGCATCGGCACCGGCCAGCGCAACAAGACCCAGCTCTACATGCGCTCGCGCGATGGCGTGACGTGGGATATCGAGACGCTACCCGACATCGGCACGTTCACCGACAACCAGGTCACCTGGAAGGACGCAGCCGTGTGGGCCAGCGACTACGACAACGTGCGTTTCGTCAACGAATCCTCCCCGACGCCGACCGATAATGGCGATGGCACGTACGGCTATCCGGATCGCCAGTACAACGCGATCGCGCGGTGCACGAACAACGGCACGCCCGGGTTCGAGCGCTACGCCAAGGTCCGGCTACCCGGCTGGACCGTGCGTGGCGTCGCCGGCTTCTCGGAGACGGGCGTCGTCACGTTCGCGACGACCCTCGGCTTGACCCAGGCGTACCGCTAGCCCGGCGGTCAACAGCCACGACGATCGTCGGGGACGAGGGCGGACGCGACGTAGCGCTCACCCTCGAAGTGCCATCGCGTCTCGACGGGAGTCGGCGGGAGGCATGCGCGCCGGTCGCCCGACCGAAGCTCCTCGGTCGAAATGATCGAGAGCATCTTGGTGGAGCCAGTTCGCTCGAAGCGCAGGCTCGTCATCTGTCCGGCGCCGCCACCGAGACGAGCGCGCACCACGATCGAGAACACGGTCGGTTCAACTCGACCGCGTTCCAGCGAAAGCACCGTGATGACGTCGCTCTGCTCGCTGCCGTGACGCACCACGAGGGCGGGGTGAATCATGCGAGCCGGTGTGGTCAGCGGCGGGTGCCCTTCCCACACGATACGATCGAGAAACGGGCCCGTCGCGCCCGCGAGGTCGACGAGCCCGAGGACGTAGACCGTCTCGCTCGGGTATAGCGAGATGCGCTTTACGTTGCATCGTTCGGAGTTGCAACGCTCGAGGATCAGCGCGCCGCGGTGTTCGTCGGGCGTCGTCCCGATAGACCGGGCGACGCGGAAATCGCGGTAGGCCAACCCTTCGGGCAACTGGTATGCCTCGACGATTTTTTCGTCAGGGTCGCCATGCGCGATGGCCGCGCCAGAGACGACCAACGCCAAGATCCAGGTCCTCATCAACCATCAGACTCCGCCCAGGGGGCTGGGCTTGGCTCCACGCGAGGCGCTTGACATGGAATCAAAGTGATATCACTCTGATGTCATGGCGATGAAAGAGCGTGATGCGGTCTCGATGTCCGGTTGGGTGGCGCTGTTGCTCGGGTTGGTCGCGCTCGGCGCGACGATCATCCCACTCGCGCAGTTACCTAAACATCAACTCGATCCGGCACCGTATGCCCTGGCCGCGGTCGGCTTGTTCATCGCGGGCATCATCCTCCTGGTCGGCTGTCTGGTGATCGGGCCGAACGAAGCGCGCGTGCTCACGTTCTTCGGGCGCTACACCGGCACGGTCCGGACCTCGGGTCTGCGCTGGGTCAACCCGTTCACGAACAAGCGGAATGTCTCGCTGCGCGCTCGCAACTTCGAGAGCGCGAAGATCAAGGTCAACGACATCGATGGCAACCCGATCGAGATCGGGGCCGTGATCGTGTGGCGCGTGACCGATACCGCGCAGGCGATGTTCGATGTCGAGAGCTTCGGCAACTACGTCCAGATCCAGGCCGAGTCCGCAATACGCAACCTCGCGATGCATCATCCCTACGACACGCACGACGAAGCGAAGGTCAGCCTCCGCGGTCACTCCGAGGTCATCGCGAACTTGCTGCGCAAGGAGGTCGACATGCGGATCCACGCCGCGGGTTGCGAAGTCGTCGACGCGCGCATCGCGCACCTCGCGTATGCACCGGAGATCGCGCAAGCGATGCTCCAGCGCCAGCAGGCCGGTGCGATCATCGCGGCGCGAACGCTGATCGTCGAGGGCGCCGTGTCGATGGTCGAGATGGCGCTCAAGCAGCTCTCGCAGCGCGGGATCGTCGAGCTCGATCCCGAGCGCAAGGCCGCGATGGTCTCCAATCTCTTGATCGTGTTGTGTGGCGAGCGCGGTACGCAGCCGGTCGTCAATGCCGGCACGCTCTACTGACCGGCTAGAACAGAGATGTCCGAGCGTAAACCATTCTTGCTCCGCGTCGATCCCGCGGTGCTCGACGCCCTGCAGAAGTGGGCGTCGGACGATCTGCGCAGCTTGAACGCGCAGATCGAGTTCGTCTTGCGCGATTCGCTCGCGAAGACGGGCCGGCTCGGCGCGAAGAAGAAGGCCTGAAGTAGAAGACCAACCTAGCGAAAGCGGTCGTCGATGGGCACGTCGCGCGGCCGCTTCTCGGTGCGTTGACCATCGAGGTACTTCAAGAAGATCGCGAGGTACTGGCTGTGCTGCGCGTCGAGCGCCTTGAACATGATGCCGACTTGGTGCTCGTCGTCGACCATCGTCGACCACACCGCGCGAGCAGGCAGGCGCAGGGGCTCGGACTGGACGTCGTCTTCGAACATCAACACGATGCTGACGTCACAATCGGTGCCGATCTGGAGCGCTTCGTTCGCGATCGCGCACAAGCCACCTCGCGAGACATTCTGCGTGCGCCCTTCGACGGTCTTGTCGGCCATGTGGAACGTCACGGCGGCCTCGTGCGCGTAGCGCGGATGCTCTCGGCTCGGCGGGAGCTCGCGGTCTGGCGGTGGAGGTGGCACTGCTTTTAAAATTGTGGGGGCCAGGGCGCCACCCTGGCAAGTTTCCATTCGAGGTTGATCGGGCAGCCCCGGGGTCGTCCGCCGTTCGGACGCGCTGCGCCACGCCTGACAGTTCTATGGTTTCCCGCGCTTGAGCGCCTCCGAGAACCAGCCCTCGGTCAGGGCGTCGAGGTCGGCGGCCAGCTCGTCGGCTCGCATTTGCCACCGTGGCGAGCGCGTTGCGAGCTGGTGCGCTCCCAGCCACGCGTAGTACCCGTGAATCGCGAGCTCCTGGACCTTTCGCTTCTCGCGTCGCCGGCTCACGTCCATCGCTTCGATCCGGATCTCGTTGGGATCGAACATCAACCGGCCTAGCTGCCACGTCGCGCGGACGTCGAACATGTTCGTGTTCGCGAGCGTCGGATCGTCGACTTCTTTCCAGCTCAGGTTGTGGCCGTACCGCGCCGACACGATCGGCACCAGGCCCGCGAGCCTCGCGCGATACCGCCAGCCCGGCGCCGGATCGTCCACGAGCCCGGCGGCACGGACCGCGGCGCGCGCGACCTCGGCGACCGCGAGCGGCATCGCCGGACAAATCTCGCACGGACTCACCGTACTCGGTCCCGCGATCACGCGCGGCATCACCTCGAGATCCGGTGCGTCGGTATCGCTCGGAGCAACGTCCTCACCACACGCCTCGCTCTCGCACTCCTCCGGTAGCGCGACGGCTGGCACGCTCGCGCGCGGCGCCGCTGTCGCACGACCCGCGAGCACCGCCACCACGACGATCACGGCGACCAGCAACGCGCGCATCGGCAACCGCTCCGGCAACCACGCGACCACCGCGTGGACCCCGCGCCACCACTGATCGACGACCAAGCTGGTTGGCCGGTTGCGTGACCTGGCCACGGATCGTACGGTCCGAACATGCCCGCGACGCTCACCGCTAACGCGCTCCAGGTGCTGCGCGCGCGCTATCTGATTCGCGAGCGCGGTGTCGTCGTCGAGACGCCCGAGCAACTCTTCCACCGGGTCGCGCTCCACATCGCTGCCGTCGAGGCGCGCCATGGGGCGAGCGCGGCTGCGGTCACCGCGACCACCGCCACGTTCGAGCGCATGATGCTCGATCTCGATTTTCTGCCGAACTCGCCCACGCTCATGAACGCAGGCCGACCACTCGGCCAGCTCGCGGCATGCTTCGTCGTGCCGGTCGAGGACTCCACGACCGGGGTCTTCGAGGCCGTCCGCTGGGCCGCCGAGATCCAGAAGACCGGAGGCGGCACCGGGTTCTCCTTCTCGCGCCTGCGTCCCGCCGGCGACCTCGTCGCTTCCACCGGGGGCACGGCCTCTGGCCCGGTCGCGCTGATGCAGGTCTTCGATGTAGCGACTGAAGCCATCAAGCAAGGCGGGACGCGGCGCGGCGCCAACATGGGCATGCTCCGCGTCGATCACCCGGACATTCTCGAATTCATCGCGCTCAAGCTCGACCTCCAGCGCATGCGTAACTTCAATCTCTCCGTCGCGATCACCGATGCCTTCATGGCCGCGGTCGCGGCCGGCACCAACTACGACCTCGTCAA
>JANXOP010000087.1 GCA_025357755.1 Kofleriaceae bacterium
CCGCGAGCTGATCACCCAGCGCGCGACGTTCCCCGCGCTCGAGATCCTGGACCTCACCGCGATCGATTTTCCATGGAGCTTTCTCGAGCCGGTCGTCGAGCACGAGCTCGGCGCATGGCTCCGGCTCCTCCGGCTCCGTGCGGGAGACTTTTCCGCCGACCGCATCCCGTTCATCCGTGCGACCGCCGCGCGGCTCGCCCAGGGTGGCTGCGCGCTCGAGCTCGTGCGCAACTATGCGTTCGCGCCGATCGCGACCGGCCACGTGATCCGGATCGCGGGCGACCGCGTCGCGTTCGATCTTCGATCGACCACGCTCGGCTACATCCGCCAGTTCGTGGAGGGCCTTCCGACCGACTGGATTCGCGCGGTCACCACGAACCATCCGCTCGGTGACGAGATCACCGCCGCCCTGGTCGCGCGCGGAATCGCGATCACCGAAGTGCCTCCGCCCGATCGCAACCGCGCATGACCATCGCCGATGCCGTCGCGGCCGCCGAGAACGAAGCGTGGCCCGCGTGCTTGACCGCGCTCCTCGTCGCGTGGCGCGCGCATCGGGATCCCGCGCTCGCCGAGTTGATCGATCGCGTGAGCGCCCACATCGCGGTGCCCGCCGTGCGGCCCGACATGAAGGCGATCGCGGCGCGCATCACGAAGGCGAGCGACAGCGATGTCACCGCGATCGTGGAGGCCCTCGCGAGCAAGATCCTCACGCATCCCCCGGCGATCCAGCTCGGCCTCGACCTCGCACGTGCGCGCGATCCGGATCCGCGCATCGCGACGCTGCTCGCGGCCTTTGCGCCGTTTCGCAACCTCGCGAACCCGCTCGACCTGGCGGTGATCGAGGCGCTCGATGCGATCGATGACCCGCGGTACCGCTATCTGATCAGCGCGTGCGCCGAGGCGCTCGGGCCACGGCGCGACCGGCTGACGAAAGCCCGGGCGCGGATCGATACGGTCACGGCGATCGCTGCCCGGCTCGCTGGACGCCGCGCGCCGCAGACCAGCGCGGCGGTCAACACCGCGATCCACACGATCGATCGCGCGCTCGCACGCCCGACGACCGCGAGCGTGGACGCCGGCGATCGCGCGACGCTGCTCGCGGCGATCTACAGCCGCCCGGAAGACACGACCGCCCGCCTCGTCTACGCGGACGTCCTCCAGGATGCCGGCGATCTGCGCGGCGAGTTCATCATGCTCCAGTGCTCGCGTGATCCATTCGCGCGACCGAGCCGCCGCGAGAACGAGCTCCGCAAGACGCACGAGCAGCGCTGGCTCGATGGCCTGGAGCCCTACGTGTTCAAGCAAGGCCTCGTGTACCGGCGTGGCTTCCTCGCCGAGGCGCGCCTGGCCGTGTCCGCGTTCACCACCGCGCCTGCCGAGCTCGCGTGGCACACGCTCGAAGCGCTCGATGTCACGGAGTGCTCGGGTCCCATCCTCGCGGGCTGGTTGCCGACGCTGCGTGGCCTGCGGCGCGTGCGCAGGCTCCACGACGATGACGTGCCGTACATCGCCGCGCACGGCCCCGTCGCCTGGACCGAGCTCGCGCTCCTCTATCCGAGCGCAGCCTCGCTCGCGCTGCTCGGCCAGCAGGCTGCGAAGTTCCCACAGCTCCGCACGCTCGATCTCACGGCCTCGAACCTCGACGTCAGCTCGATCGCCGAGCTCGCACCGCTCCGCCTCGATCGCTTGCGCATCGGGGTCGGGATCACGATCCATGCAGTCCACGAAGGGTTGGTCACGCGCTGGGTCCCGCGGCTGTCTTCTGACAATGCCGGCGGCGTGCTGCCGCTCTACATCGCGGCCGCGCAGCGCATCGGCATCCGCGCGCTCGAGCTGGTCCCGATCGATCTGGCGAGCGTGACCATCACGGGCACGCACGCGACCGTCGAGATCACGGCGAAGGCGTCACGCGAGTATGTTCGCCTGCTGCTCGAAGCTCTCCCGATCGGCCTCGTCCAGACGCTGTCCTCGAATCGCCCCCTACCCGAGCTCGAACCTCTGCTGGCGCGACGAGGCATCGCGACGTGACCGCGCTCGCGTAGCTCACGTCGGTGGCTTCGCCTGGCGCTTCTTCTCGCGGAGCATGAAGAGATACAGGCTCTCCACCTTCTCGCGTGCCCACGGCGTCTTCCTCAGAAACTTCAGGCTCGAGTTGACGCTCGGGTTCTCGATGAAACAATTGATCTTCACCTGCTCGCCCAGCTCGGGCCAGCCGTAGAACTCGACGAGCGCGGTCACGATCGCTTCGAGCGTGACGCCATGAAATGGATCCGTTGCCATTTACGACTTCGGAAACTCGTCCGGCTTCCACGGCGCGCCCTGCGCCTTGATCATCTTCTCGACCTGACCGCGCAGCTCGCGCGAGCCACCGAGGAACTTCGACCATTGATCGGCGAGGTTCTTGGAGCGGAACAGCGCACGTACCGCGTTCGGCGTGAGCTCGATCGGGCCCTCGTCGAGGTGCTGTGCACCCGCGACCATCGGCAGGCGCGATTCGAGCTCGACGATGTCTTCGGCCGCGAGCGGACGGAGCGGCAGGACCTGCGACCACGTGTGGCTCCACCCATCTGCAGTACCGACGAGCAATGGATCGGCCTCGCCGATCGTGCCGTTCGGCATGACCGTAAATCCGACCGAGACCGGCGGCGCGCCTGCGTGCACGACGCGAGCTTCCCACGAGCCCGGCATCTTCGCGACTTGCTCGGGGACCGTGTACTCCTCGCCGAGCTGCCAGATCGAGCGGCGCGCAGCGGGCTGCATCGCATACTTCACGATCTCGTTCGAATCGGCGACCGCCCACTTGCGCTCGCGACCCGTGGTCTTGGTGACGGATGTGCCCTCGTGCCGCCACTCGACGATCCACGGCAGCGTCGGCGAATCATTCGCCCACCAGCGCAGGACCCACAGCTTCTTCTCCGCGAGCGAGATCCGCGTGCCGTGATGCCGAAACAGATGGAGGTTCTTCGTGCCCCCCCACTCGGGCACGACCGCGATCCGGAACGGCTCGCCCGCGAACCGCGTGTGGTTGTATTCGAGCTCGACCGTGTAGTCGCCGATCGGCAGCTGTTCGATCTTCTGGTGGATGGTGGTGCCGATCACGCCCTTCGTGATCGGGTAGCGACCGACTTCATCCGCGCCCACTCGCACCACGAACGCGAGGTCGTCCTGAGCGATGAGGTTGCGCTGGAGCGCGACCGTGAGCTCGACGCGATAGCCATGCGAGGGGTCATCCGTCCACGCGATCGCCGGCCCGTGGATGAACGGGACGTCACTCAGGTGCGGGCCATCGCTATGGCTCTGCCCGGCACAACCAACCGCGACTAACAGCCCTAACAATGCCGAAGCGCGAGTCATGACGCGGGCTTTAACCACATTACTGGCCCGACCACCACGTGTATTTTCTGCCGTCTGACGATCGCTCACGGGGGTACGAGCCGTTACCAAGGGCCGGGTCGCACGAAATCGCCTAGGCTGCGCCCGATGTTGGAACGCGAGCTCGAGGTGGCGACGGCCCTGGCCAAGACGGCAGGCGTCGAAGTCGTTCGGATCCGAAACAGTGGCGGCCTCGGGATCGAGATGAAGCCCGGCGACGAGCCCGTCACGATCGCGGACAAGATCGCCTCCGACATGATCGTCGCGGGCCTGCGCGCCGCGTTTCCGGACGATCCGATCATCAGCGAGGAGCTCCCGATCGAGCCCGGCGCCTTGTCAGCACCGCGCCACTGGCTCGTCGATCCGATCGACGGCACCAAGGATTTCATTCGCGGTACGGATGGCTTCGCCGTGATGATCGGCTTGGTCATCGATGGTGTGCCCGTGCTCGGCGTGGTTCACCAGCCGACGATCGATCGCACGTTCTTCGCGACGCCCACCGGCGCGTTCGTCGATCACGAAGGCACCCGCACGCGCCTCGTCGTCGATCCAGTTCGCGAAGTCGCGGCCGCGCGCCTGGTCGCCTCGGCATCGCATCGCTCCGACGACATCGATCGCGTGAAAACAACGCTCGGGATCAACGACGAGCAGAACGTCGGCTCGGTCGGCGTGAAGCTCGCGTTGATCTCGATGGGCGTGCGCGACCTCTACGTCAATCCCTGGCCGAAGACCAAGGCGTGGGATACCTGCGCACCCCAAGCCATCCTCGTCGGGGCGGGTGGCCGCCTCAGCGACTTGTTCGGAGCGCCGATCGACTACACCGGGCCGTTGAATCATCCACGCGGCCTCGTGGCGTCGAACGGACACATTCACGACGAGGTCGTCGCCAAGATCGGTCCGCTGTTCGAAGCGCTCCGCCACGCGGGCTCGTGATATCGTTTCTCTAATGGGGTCGTCGCGTGCCACGTCTCTGGCAACGATAGGGGCATTGATCGGGGCGCTGGCGTCGAGCAGGCTCGCGCTCGCGCAGCCCAAGCCGACGCCGGTCCAGCTCCAAGCGGCGGGCGATCTGGTCAAGAAAGCGATCGCACGGAGCCAGGCGGGCGATCACACGCTCGCGATCGAGCTGTATCAGCAGGCCTTCACGATCATCCCGCAGCCGATCCTGCTCTCGAACATCGGCGCCGAGTACCAGCTCGAGCAGAAGCCCGCGGATGCGGTGACCTACTTCTGTAAGTACTTGGCGGCCGAGCCTGACGGTGCGAACGCGCAGTTCGTGACCGGCCAGGTCAAGTCGCTCCAGGCGCAGCTGAACATCGAGACCGAAGAAGGCGACGTCTGCAAAGCAAAGCCGAAGCCCACTGCACCGTTGCCGCCACCCACCACCGAGGTCCCTCTCACCGGGACGAGCTTCGGTCCGGCGGGCGGACCCACGACCGAGACCGAATCGCATCCCGGGCGCGGACTCGAGATCGCGGGCGTCGCAGTCGCGGTGGTCGGCGGGGTCTCGGCCGCGATCGGCGTGCACTACGCGCTGAATGGGCGCCACCTGTCGCAAGCCATCGACGCGCATGTCGCTGGTGACCCGTGGCCCGCGACCATCGACGGCGTCGCGATCAAAGATTGGCAGAGCCAGGGCGACGCCTGGAACCGCGACGCATACATCTTCTCGATCGTCGGCGGTGCCGCGGTCATCGCGGGCGTGACGATGTTCGTGATCGGACACGGCAAGACCGACCACGCCAGCACCGAGCACGCGCGCCTGGTTCCGGTGGTGACGCCGAACCAGTCCGGCTTCGCGGTCGTCGGCCGCTTCTAGCGGGCTTCTAGCGGCCGCTTCTAGAGCGCCTGTCTTTTAGGGCAGGATATCGTCGAGGAAGAGGTTCGCTTTTTCGGCGGGCACCTTCACGCGCAACGTGCCGACGATATCGCCGGACTGCTTGGTCATCGCATCGCCATCTTGATCGTAGCGCGCGGTGATCACGACATCGCCCGAGAGCTCGGTGCCCGCGATCATCGCCTGCCCTTCGGTGAGCTCGAACGGGAGGGGCTGGCCATTCCACACCAGCTTGTCGACGGCGAGCGGCGTACCCGTCGGATTGCCGGACGCATCCGCCTTCTTCACCACCACGTAGATCGCACCACCGGCCTTTGCCCTGTCGGCGGCCTTCGGATGGACCGCGATCACACCGGTGATCCGGTGCGAGGGATCGATCTTGCGATTCGGATCGGGCGCGAGCGCGCCCATCTTCGACGTGTCGATGCCACCGGGTGCACCGCCCTGCGCGTTCTGCTTCAACCCCGCGTGCGGGTTGTTGCCGTTCTCGTCGACGACATCCGGCAGATCTCCCGTCGCAACGGGCTCGCCGCCCAGCGCGGTGGGCATGCGAGGAAGATCCGCGACCGATGGCATCGCCATCTGCGCATGTGGACTCGCGAGCTGTTGCGACCCCGCGGCTTGATCCGCAGCACCCCAGTCTTGTGCCGGAGCGAGCCCCTGCTCCGAGCTTTTCTTCGAGCAAGCCGATAAGAGCGCCACGAGGAGAACCAACCGCGTCATCGCCGAGGAGTCTAGCAGGGTCACACCCACCGTGCCGTCGTCGTGATTGTCGCAAGGCTGTGCGCGCCTGGGTGTAGCTCCCCGAGCCAGGCCTGGTAGCGCGCAGCACCCGGACCCGGGTCGGCGACCGCCGCGAGCTCGTAGCGCGTGGGAGGCGCCGCGGCGAGCGTGACCTGCGCTTCGACGAGCTTGTGGCGACGGAACAGCGATACCGTCACCACGGTACCCGGCGTGCGGGTCCCGAACAGGGTGCGCAGCTCACCGTCCGAGCTCGCCCGGAACCGATCGACCGCGATCAGCTCGTCGCCCGGCGAGATGCCAGCGGCGGCCGCGGGACCGCCGTCGAACACGCCGGTCACCCGCGTGCCTTGGGTGGTCACGCCGAGCCACACCGCGGTGAGGCCATCGGCGATCTGCGCCGGATCGGCCGAGGTCTTGAGCTCGATGCCGACGTGCGCGAGCTCCTTCGCGAGCTCCGGATCTTCGGTGCCGCGGATCTGGCGATCGAAGACTTCACCGAGGTCGAGGCCCGTCGCCTCTTCGAACAGCGGCTGCAGCTCGTCGGGGTGCGCCTCGCGCGGCTTGCCGTGGCGAGTCCACAACAGGCGCAACACGTCGTCGAGCGATCTCGCGCCTTCGGTGCGGCGACGGATCTGGAGATCGAGCGTGAACAGCACGAGGCCGCCCTTCAAGTAGTAGCTGACCGTCGTGTTGAGGTTCGACTCGTCGGTCTTGTAGAGCTTGATCCACGCATCGAACGAGCTCTGCTCGAGGCTCTGCCGCGTCCGGCCCGGCGTCGCTTGCAAGCGCGCCCAGTCGTCGAGGATCTTGTCGAGGAAGCTCTTCGCAGTGATGCGATGGCTCGAGCGCAGCGCGAATCGATCGTAGTGGCTGGTCACGCCCTCCATCACCCACAAGCACGGCGTGTAGGCCTCGCGAGAGAGATCGAAATCGAGCAGGCCGCGCGGCGCGATCCGCTTGCCATTCCAGGCATGGAACAACTCGTGCGAGAGCAACTCGAGCAGGCCCTCGTACGCTTTGCGGGTCGCCGCGAAGTGTGGATGGAACAGATTCACGCTCGATGCGCGGTGCTCGAGCCCGCCGTACGCATCGTGCGAGAGCATGAGGATGAAGGTGTATGCGGCGAACGGCGCTTCGCCGAACCGCTTGACGTGATCGTCGACGATCGCGGCGAGGTCGGCCGCGAGCCGCTGCTCGTCGAACGTACCGCCCGGCGCGCGCTCGCCCCAGACCACGAGCTCGACCGGCAGCTGCGCCGGTACGAGGTACGTGCGGACGAGGCCGAGGTGGATCGGATGATCGTAGAGCTCGTCGATGCCGTTCGCGTGGACGAGGCGGCCCGTGTGCTGCGCCGCGGTCGTCAGGATCCAGGCGTCCTGGCAGTGGAGCTGGACCTCGATCGGCGTGGCCTGCTGCGTGACCGGATAGATGAACGTCGCCGGGCCGTGCAGGAACGCGTGGTCGGCGTCGATGTGATTCGTGCGGACCGTGAGATCGTGGCCATAGACCGCATACGTCACGGTCAGCTCCTTCGCGCCCGCACGCTCGATCCGCCAGGTCTGCTTGTCGAGCTTGGTCACCTTGCGGGACGTGCCGTCTTCGGCGACCACGGCGAGGTCGCGGACGAACCGCGCGTAGTCCCGGATCAGGTAGCTGCCCGGACACCAGGCAGGCAGCGTGAGCTCGACCGCCTCGGCGTCGGGCACGAACCGGAGCTCGACCTGCACGGTGTGCCCCTCGGGGGCCGCGATGTGGACCGAGTAACGCAACGACATGGGTGGTGGGTAGCACAGCTGCTATGCTTTCTGGGATGCGGCTCGCCCTCCTCGGCTTCCTCGGGTTCGCCGCACTCGTCGGTCCAAACGCCGATGCCGGCCCGCCCACCAAGGCCGGCAAGGTCGTGCGGATCGAACGCCGATCCAAGCGGTTCGGCGGCGAGCCCCGCGTCTGCAGCGTGAGCTCGACCATGGTCGGCTACTGCTACGGCACGCAGCCGCAGCCGGGCAACACGGTCAGCTTCATGGATGCCACTCACACGCTCGGTCAGGCCACCATCGACAAGGCCGACCCCGCGTGTAAGGGCACCTCGAACGCGATGTGGATGGTTCACTACCGGAACGACGCGGCGGTCGATTTCGCCGGCGTCGATTCGGCGACGGGCCTCCTCGACGTCACGGTCGATCCCCACAACGCGAAGATCGTGGCCGTCGATGAAGTGCCTCGCAATCGCCCGATCGAGAATGCGACCGGCTTCGATGTCGATGGCGATGGCCGCCGGGACCTCGAATTCCTGGCGTTTACCTGCGACGATCAGGGCGAATACACGGTGGCGTCGCTGAGCGCCACCAACATCCCGTCGACATGCATCGAGATGTGGTACGCGTCGGGCCAGACGTTCGAACGTCTGCACGCCGATCACATGTCGAATTGTTATTGATGGACCGTCACGAGCTCCTCGCGTCCGAGCACGGCACCCTGTTCAAACAGGCAGAGGTCCGGATCGCGCTCGTCTACCCGAGCCCGTATCGCGCGGCGATGTCCTCGCTCGGCTATCAGGTGATCTATCGCGCGCTCCACTCGATGCCGCACGTCGCGGCCGACCGCGCGATGCTGCCCGATGACGATGCACCGCCGAACGAGCAGTTCGTCACGCTCGAAGAAGGTAAGCCGGTCGGCAGCTATCCGATGCTCGCGTACTCGGTCGCATACGAGCTCGAGATCGCGGGCGTCGTCGAGACGTTGACGCGC
>JANXOP010000120.1 GCA_025357755.1 Kofleriaceae bacterium
GCTGCATGGGCATGTCGGGCGGCATCTACGGCGCCGCCGATGAAGAAGAGAGTGTCGCCACCATCCATGCGGCCTTGGCCGCCGGCGTGAACTTGATCGACACCGGCGACTTCTACGATCAGGGCGCGAACGAGATGCTCGTCGGCCGCGCCCTCAAGGGAAAGCGAGACCAGGCCCTGCTCTCGGTCAAGTTCGGTGCGTTGCGCGATCCGTCGGGCGCGTTCAACGGCTTCGATGGCCGGCCGATCGCGGTCAAGAGCGCGCTGTCGTACTCGCTCAAGCGGCTCGGCACCGACCACATCGATATCTATCGCCCTGCCCGCCTCGATAGCAGCGTACCGATCGAGGACACGATCGGTGCGATCGCGGACATGGTGAAGGCAGGCTACGTCCGGCACATCGGGCTCTCCGAGGTCGGCGCCGAGACGATTCGCCGCGCCGCGAAGGTCCATCCGATCGTCGATCTCCAGATCGAGTACTCGCTGATCAGCCGCGGCCCCGAGGACAAGATCTTCCCGGTGCTCGCCGAGCTCGGGATCGGAGTGACCGCGTACGGCGTCTTGTCGCGGGGGTTGCTCACCGGCAGCAAGACCACGAGCAAGGGGGACTACCGCGCGCACAGCCCGCGGTTCGCCGCAGCCGATGCGAACCAGCCGCTCGTCGATGCACTCGCCAAGCTGGCGGCTGCGCGCCACACCACACCCGCCGCACTCGCGATCGCCTGGGTGCGCGCGAAGAGCCCGTCGTTCGTCCCGACGATGGGATGCCGGACCCGCAAGCAGCTCGCGGATGCCCTCGCCGGTCTCGAGGTCACGCTGACGAAGGATGAGGTCGCCGCGATCGAAGCCGCGGTACCCGCGGACAAGGTCGTCGGTACACGCTATGCCGCCGCGCAGATGGCGCACCTCGATAGCGAGAAGTAGTCAGCCGAGGCGCGCCGCTTCGAGCGCGGCGATATCGATCTTTGTCATCGTCATCATCGCATCTCGAACGCGCTTGGCGACCGCGGGATCCTTGTCGCTCAAGCCATCGGTCAGCTGCTTCGGACAGATCTGCCACGACAGCCCGAAGGCGTCGACGAGCCAGCCACAGCGTGTCGGCGTACCTCCGCTAGAGATGAACTTGTCCCACACCGTATCGAGCTCGGCTTGGGAGGCGACGCCGATGAAGATCGAGACCGCTGCGGTCAGCTGGTAGTGAGGCCCACCGTTGAAAGCAACGAAGCGCTGTTCGCCGATCATGAAGCTGGCGGAGCCCGGGTTCGAGCTCAGGATCTTCGCATCGGGAAAGATCGAGCAATACAGCTGCGCTGCCTCGGCGGCACGCGCCTCGAACCACAAGAACGTCGACACGTTGGTCATGCCTGTTCATATCAGAACTGGAAAGCGACGACGGACGTTCGGCCCGAGCGCTCAGCAGCAAGCGACTCGAACCACGACGATCACGAGTGCGGCAAACCCGAGGAGCGACGCGCGCCCGAGACGCACGAACCGATCTGCCGGCGCGGTCAGGACCGCGTGGAGCTCGCCACCGAACGCACGCATGTCGGCGAACCGCTGATCCGGATCTGGGGCAAGCCCGCGTGCGAGCGCGCGCGCGAGCCGACGAGGACGGACCGCGGCCGGATCGATGCTGTTGTGCGACGGCGGTGCGCCGGTCACCGCCTCGTACAACACCGCAGCGAAGCAGTACTGATCGGCACGCGGCCCCGCGAGCATGTCGGGCGACGCCAGGCCGACATCGCCGACCCGGACCACGCCGTCATCGCCGACCAGCACGTCCTCCGGCTTGAAGTTGCCATGGACGAGGCCCGCATCGTGCGCCGCGGCGAGCCCCGCGCACGCCTGCAAGAACACGCCGAGCACCTCGGGTCGTGCATGCGGCGTCGCCATCCACTGGCGCAGCGTGCGACCGCGCACGAGCTCCATCGCGACGTACGCTTCACCGCCGACCGCACCGACATCGAACACCGAGACCAGGTTGTGATGATCGAGCCGCGCCATCGCCTGCGCGTCACGCGAAAACCGCTCGGCGAGCTCTGGCGACGTGCGCGCCATCACCTTCAACGCGACCGTACGTTTCAGCTCCGCGTCGCGGGCCTCGTACACGACCCCGGTCGCGCTCTCTCCGACGACGCGCTCGATCTCGTAGCGACCGACCGTGGCGCCCCGCTCGCGCGGTTCGCCGAGCACGCCGTCAGGATCGAGCGCCCTCATCGCTACTCCCAGACCAGGGCGTAGCGAGGGCGCTCGAGGGTGGCATGCCGGCGCATCGTGTCGGGCATCGGCCGCTCGGAAAAGGCATGTTGCGCGGCGGCGAGCAGGAGCAGGCCGAGCGCGTGCTTGCATGGCTGCTTCGGGCTCGGGCAGTTACAACCATGGTCCGCTTCATCGAAGACGTTCGCCATGACCCAGTAATGGTCGCCCCCTTCGTATTCACCCCACACGCGATCGCCATCCCGGCCGAGCGTGATCCAACCCGCCACGTGCGCGACCTTGCGGGCGGCGCTCATCGAACGCGCGTCCGGTGCGCGCTGCGCGACCTGCGCGTCCGTGATCGCGAACCGGTTGGCATGTTGCCCTGTCGGCTGTACGGCGGCACACGCCTCGGCGATCCGCGCGAGCCGCGGCTCGGAGATGCGGTTGCCATCGAGGGACAGCGTGACGAGCTTCGCGAGCTTGGGCGCGTGCTGCACGATCTGCAACATCGCCGAATCGGTGAGATCGCCGTGCGCGAGATCGAGCTCGCGCAGCTGTGGCAGGAACGGCGCGCGGGTCAACCCCTCGAAGATGTTCGTCGTGTTCGTCGTGCGCCGGAGTGCGAGCCGCCGCAGGTTCGCGAAGCTGGGGTTGCCGAGCAGCGACGCGAGCTGCAAGCCCGTGAGCGCGAGCTCTGGCACCTCGAGCTCGAAGACTTCGAGCTTCGGCATCGCGAGCTTGACCAACTTGTCGAGGTTGACCTGCGTGATGCCGGCGGTCGCGAACGAGAGCTCGCGGAGGTTCGCATGCTTCAGTCTCGATCCGAACCGTGCGGATCCTGCATGCACCACGAGCCGCTGGAGGTTGGGCAACGCGTTGATCAAGGGTGACAGCTCGCCCGCAGTCGAGAACTCGAGATCCATCTGATCGCTATCGAAGTTTCCGATCACGAGCTCCTCGAGGAGCGGCGGCCGCGCGCGACGAATCAGCTCGAGCAGCGACACGTAGCTGTAGCCATCCGATTTACCGAGCGCGCCGAGCGTGATCGACCGCGCGAACTGCGCCGATGGGTGCGCGAGGAGCTCGGTCAAGATCGGACCCAGCTCGGGTTGGCGTGGCGATCGCCGCGCGACCTGAATGCGATCGATGAAGCCGCAGTGCCACACGAGCTCGGTCGCGGTCGCGCCAGGATCGGTCTTGCGGCGCGTCGCGAGCATGTGCGCGAGCCGGGGCGGCAAGAAGTACGTGCCGTGATCACGGAACAGCGCCTTCTCGGTCCCGCGTAACTTCTTGTTGTCCGGGTCGGCGTTCAGTTGTTGTTGCGTCACGATCAATTGGCCACGTGGATCGTCGCGCGCCTGCAACCAGTCGGCGTAGACGAGATACGGTTCATCGCTCTGTGCAGCGACCGCGCGAATCTCGGCCTCGAGCTCGAAGTTGATCGCCTTCGGCGTCGCAGTGGCTTTGTTCAGCGTGTTGATCTTCGGCGTATCGGGCGACGCCAGGGTCGCGACATGAGCCGCGTCGAGGGCGGCGATGCCGCGTTCGAGCCGCGCCTGATCTTCGGCGCTCGGCGGCTCGCTCGCCTCGATGAACTTCGATGCGATCGCGGTCTTGAACACGCGCGCCTGTCCGTCGGTGAACAGGTAGGTTCGCTGATCGTAGTGCTCGCGCACGAGCACGGCGGTGCCCCAGACCGGCGAGCTGATGTGGCGGAAAAACGCCAGAGGTTGTTTCCCCGCTTTCTTCATCCCGTGGTTCGAGGATATCGCCGTCGCGGCGCAGAGGGGCGCACTCATCACCACTTCCGAGGGCCCGCGGCCCGCGGACCGCGACTCAGCGGTGAAGGAAGATCGCTCGCTCGAGCTCGGAGCGGGTCGGCACGCCGTGCGTCGACATCACGATCGCGCCCGTCTTGCGATCGACCACGACGGTCGAGGGTAGCGGCGGGGCACCGGCGAACACGGCGCTGATCGCACTCGCGGTCGCCTCGTCGTAGCGCACGAGCGGATGCGTCCACGGATGTGCGGTCTTGAACTTCGCGAGCGCGGCGTCATCGTCGGTCGGCTCGATGCTCACGCTCTCGACATCCAGCTGGTCGCTCAGCGCCGCGGTCAGCGCGTCGAGGCGCGGAGCCGTCCGCACGCACGCTTCGCACCAGCTCGCGAACACGTCGATCAACACGAGCGGAGCCTTGCCGGGTGCGCTCGTGGCCAGCTTCGCGAACGGGCTCGTGGGCGATGGCATCGGTGTGGGCGCGGCACTCGCCTGACCGTAGACCTTCGCGACCGCCTGGAGGCCTTTGCCTTCGACCACGCGATAGAAGGCATCGGCGGCGACGTTCTTGAACGTGCGGTGCTCGCCACCTGGAAACTTCACGGTGAGCTCGTCGAGCTTGGTGCACGTGCCGAGGCCGAGCGTCACGGTCAGGGCATCGACCGTGGCAAAGCCCATTCCTGCCGCGATCTCGCGCGTCTGCGTGACGCCGCAGCCCTTCGCGGTGAGCCGCGCGCCGATCGCCTCGTGCTGCCGCAGCCCCTCGAGCCGCACCCCCATGAAGTGATGCTTCGTCGCAGGCCCGAGCTGGTTGCGATACACGCGCAGGATCGGCGCGTTGCGATTGATGACGATCAGATCCTCGAAGCCGTCGCGATCGAGATCCGCCTTCGCGAAGGTGCGCGCATCCTCGACCCCGTCGGCGCCCGACAGATACGAGATATCGACGACGCTCTTGCCCTCGCGCGACAAGAACAGCTTGTCGCGCTCGTGGCCCGAGAGATCCATATGTCCCGCTGCCCGGGGCCCAGCACCGAGAGCGTTCTTCGTAGCGCTTTGCGAGGACACGCCCCGCCAGTAGTCACTTCAAAGGTCGCGGACGAACGGATCGTCCGGAGACAGGCTCGAGGTGAAGAACCCGTTGGGTGAGAACACGTCGAGGAAGCCGTCACCATCGACGTCGATGAACTGAGCGCTGTAGGCCCAGCTGCCGTTGCGCGCGGCGACGAACTCCGGCGTCGCGGTCAGATCGGTAAATTTGCCCCCTCCGTCGTTCCGCAGGAGCGTGTTGCCGCGCGCGGCCTGCTTGCGTGCATCGCGCGCGGCAGCGTCGTGGTCCGTAGAAAAATTCTTCGTATCCGCCATGATCCGATTGCCGGCGGTCGACTGCATGCCCGTCGCGAACAGATCGAGATCGCCGTCGTTGTCGAAATCGGCGAGCGATGCGCCCATGCCGAAAAAGATCTGGTCGACGCCCGACGCCGCGCTGACATCGACGTACCTGCCCGCGCGCCACATGTAGAGGTTCGCGGGTGCGAAGTCATTCGCGACGTAGAGATCGGGATGCCCGTCCCCATCGAGGTCGCCGAACGCGGCCTGCAACGAGTTACGGAACAGCGTGAGTCCGAGTTGATCCGTGCCATCGATGAACAAGCCGTCACCGCGGTTGAGCATCACCACGTTCGGCGGGCCCATCTGGAAGATGTTCGCGTCGAACTTGCCGGCCGCCAGCGCCGCCTTCGCGACCGGCAGCGCGCGATCGAGCAGCGCACGTTCGCCCGGATCGAGCCGCGCGATAACCGCGGTGTTCCCGTTCATGAGGGCGGTCAGATGCTCCTGGAAATCGTGGGCCGAGGTCGCGAAATAGAGATCGAGCCGGCCATCGCCGTCGAGATCCGCGAGCGACACCGAGGCGACCTGCGACGGGAGCTCGAACCGGCCCGCTGCACCCGGCCAGAACCTGCCGCCGCTCCCGAACAGGATCTCGGCATGACCGAACCAGCGCCCGACGACCACGTCGAGCGTGCCATCGCCATCGAGATCCGCGAATGCCGCAGAGCTCACGCCGGTGAGCGCGAGCCCGTACTGATCCGTGCGGTCGGAGAACCCGTGCCCGGCATCGTTGTGGAGCAGCACGCTCGCGCCCTGGACGTCCCACACGAACAGATCGTCGTAACCGTCGTTGTCGACATCGACGACCACCACACCGGGGTGCGCATCCATCGCGAGCGGCAACAGATGATCGAGCGCGACCGGTGGCGCGTGTTTGTCGTCGAGCAACATGCGGTGCAGCTCGTCCGAACCCGAGCGCGTGCGTAGCATCGCCTTTGTCGCGGGCGCCACGCCTGCGAGCCATGCCTCGGTCACGTCGCTGAACGCGAGCTCGGCCGAGCGCTGGGTCTCGTACTTGGTGACGATGAACTTCGTGATCCGCCAGTGCTCGGCCTGCTTGCGCACCACGACCTCGGCGACCCCACCGTCGTGCCGCCAGGTCCCCGTCCGCTCGCGTCCCGACAGATCGATCGCGACCGTGACCGCGAGGTCACCATTGTTGATCTCGTGCGCACCCTTCGGCTTGAACACGGCGCGGTCGAGGAACTGGAACGCCGAAAGTAGGTTCCGAAATTGATCGCGAACCTGCGTCGGCGTCTCGACCTGCGAAGCTGTCAGCGAGTACGGCGTGAGCCTGACGCCATCGATCAGCGGCGCCTCGGTCCCGACGGTCGGCCACACCACCTCGATGTGGTCGGAGAAGTACGGCGCCCCCATCTGCTCGCCGAGATCGAGCGCGGCGGTCGCGAGATCCTGGAACAGCCCCTCGACGACGCGGACCTTGAACTCGACCGGCCAACGCGTCTCGTAGTCGGGCTCGTCCTTGTAGAGCTTGCGGACCAGGCCTTCGTAGTCGCGCGCTTCGGGAGCGGGCAGCTCCAGCGCCACGCGCGGACCGATCGGCGGCGTTTCGGTCTTGGCAGGCTCGCGATCCGCATGCGACGAGCACGCGACCACGAGTGACACGAGCACGACCCGCAGCGACACCGCGGTCACGCTATCACGGCCGAACCAGTGCCGTGCCTGCGAAGTACGCCTGGTACTTCGGCCACTCGAGCTCCGCGACATCGCGGCCGAGCTCGAGCCCCGCGACGTTGTCGGCCGCGATGTGATACCCGCCCATCACGCGCGAGAGGCCCGCGAGCTCCGCGGTCTGCGTGAAGGTCGGGAGCGCGAGAGTGACGGCCTTGTCGGCCGGGAGCCCGGTCGCGAGCACCCCGTTCACCGCTTGCATCTGTTCGACCTTCGCATCGGGCTCGGTGTTCATCCCCGCGATGTGATGATGAAAGACGCCGAACTGATCACTGCCAGTAAACCGCTCGAGCATCCTCGCGCACGCGCCACTAACGGTGCTGTGGCCCGAGACGTAACCGGGGAACGGCGGCGTGACGAACGTGCCCGGCGAATACGGCTTCCACTCCGAGGCCTCGATCGTGCCGAAGCCCCTGCCCGGCCCGAGATAGCCGCGGATCTTCTGGCCGGCGAACAGTTGCTTGACCACGCGCACGAGCGCGAAGGGGCGCGCGGTGTCGTAGAACCGCTTGGCCTCCCACGCCGCGATGAACGCCTCGAACGCGGTGTTCGCGACCGCGAAGAACAGCTTCACGTCGCGATCGAGATCGTAGTGGTCACGCCGCGAGACATCGCGCGCGAACTCCATCCAATGGCCGGACTGCCCCGTCGAGCGCGGCCCGTCGCGCATGAACTCGACGATCGCCTTCTGCTCGAGCGAGAGCCCGCCATTGAACGCGATGCACTCCTCGACCTCGCGGCGCAGCTGCGGCGAGCCGACCTTCGGTTGCGGACCCGGCCGAAACTGATCGCTGCGATCGAGCACGAACGGCTTAACGCGATACCAGTGCGCGGTCAGAAATCCCGGCGCGACCTTCGGTCCGCCGTCGACCGCGTCGAACTCGATCGGCTGCCAGCGATCCGGATCGTTCGTGGTGCCGACCGGATTGCGCGGCTGGTAGAACGTGTAGTCGGAGTACGGCCCGTCGCCGCCGACCTCGTCACCGAGCTGGTTCGCGCCGTCATGATGGCGGTACTCGATCAGCGCGGCGGCAGCGAGGTTCCCGATCCCCTGAGGTGTCGCCGGGTCGATCGACGCATCGGCGGGATCGAAGCCGCGTGCCTCGAGCTGCGACGCGAGCCACGCGCGATCGTTGGGAAACAGATCGAGCAGCGCGCGATAGGTGCCGTAGGCGATCGCCTTGACCTTGTTCGCGATCGTGCGTTCGGACCTCGGCCGACGGAGCCGAGCGCCGAGCCGCGTGCCGACCGCGGTGGCATCGTAGGCGGCCCACGCGTCGTACATCGCGGTGCACGCGATCGCCATGTCGCGCGAGATCACGGTCACGCGGGGGACGTGGGTGGCTTCGACCTCGCGAGCGGCAACCTCGAGGATCGTGTCAGTCCAAGCATACGCGGCGCTCGGCGCCGTGGCGGCGACGCGATGCTCGACCCAGCTCGGATCGATCGTGACATGCCGGGGCCGGGCGCCGGGATCGCCGTAGTGAATCGCATCCGCACTCCGGGGCGCCGTCTCCGTCGACATCGGCGCCGCCGGCGGCCGGCAGCCAGCTGCGTACAGCAACGCTCCAGCCGTGCTCCCGTACAGAAAAGAGCGCCGATTCACCGATTTCATCCTAGCCGCAACGCCAGTCCCCTCGACCGAGAAATCGCCCTTTTGGCGCTCGGAACGCGACTCGTTAGCTGGCGAACCCGTTCGCCTGCCTGCTAAGAACCAGGAATGGCATTCGAGCAAGAACAACGCGCGGCCCTTCGTATCCTCGAAGGGATCGAAGAAGGCACCATGAACGCGACGGACTCGCTCGCGCTCGTTGAAGAAGCCGATCCGGCGCTCATCTATCTCATCTTCACGTGGATGCGAAAGCGCTACGCCGATGACCGCAACTCCGACGCCGCGCTCGGTCGGGTCGCTGATATCAGCAGCAAGGGCACGGTCCCGAAGCTGATGAAAGAGGGCAAGGCCGACTCGGTCGTGCAGTGGTTCGAAGAGACCTACTCGTACAAAGATCTCGACAAGGCGGCGTTCATCGAGCTGATCGTCGAGAAGCTCGAAGGCTGATCCGACCGGCCTCGCGCTGAGCGGCACGTCGCGCGCTCGGCAACCCACGGTCCAGCCCCTTCGCGAGGTGGGGCATTCTGCAGATATGGACCGGCGGCACCTGGGTGATACGGTGCTCGCGCACATGCGCGCGATGTTCCTGGTCCTCCTCGTTGCGTGTAAGGGTGCCTTGGGCCTCGGGGCCGCGCCGCCAGCCCCACCCGCGATGCCGGCCGGCCCTGCCGCCGCGCCCACCGCCGAGATGCGGATCCATCTGATCGATGTTGGCCAGGGCGCATCGACGTTGATCGAGTTCTCGTGCGGTGTGGTGCTCGTCGATACCGGCGGCGAATCGAGCCACAGCTTCGATTCGGAGGCCCACTTGCTGCGCTTCCTCGATCGCTTCTTCAAGGTGCATCCGCGCCTCGACAAGACGATCGCGCTGCTCGTCTTGACCCATCCACACATCGATCACACGCGCTCGGCGATGGCCGTGTTCGAGCACTACAAGGTCCTCAACGTGGTCACCGACGGCGTGACCACGAGCTCGGGTGGGGATCAAGCGAGTGACCTCATCCGCGCCGCCGATCGGGCGCACATCGGAGAAGAGCGGATCGCGAGCCGCGCGGTGCCACCAGGAGGCGTGCACGACGCGGTCGTCGATCCGATTTCGTGCGCGGATGGCGATCCAGATATTCGCGCGTTCTGGGGTTCGGTCGCATCGGACGATGTCGACTGGAGTCACGAGGCGCTCGACAACATGAACAACGACAGCGTCGTGATGCGGTTCCGGCTCGGTCGAGCCTCGTTCCTCATCACCGGCGATCTCGAGCGCGATGGCATCGCCGAGCTCGTCAAGAAGTTCGGGCCCGAGCTCAAATCGGATGTCTGGCAGGTCGGTCACCACGGCAGCTGGAACGCGACGACGAAGCCGCTGCTCGACGCGATCCAGCCCAAGCTCGCGCTGATCTCCATGGGCCGCGTGGAGCGCGAAGACACGTGGTCGGCGTGGGCGTACGGCCATCCGCGTGCCGAATCGATCGAGCTCCTCGAGCCCGCGCTGACCGGTCCGCCCCGCGATCCGATCCACGTCTCGATCGGGACCGGTGCGAGGTCGTTCATCAGCCACGACATCACCGCGCCGATCTATGCGACCGGGTGGGACGGCGATGTCAACGTGACGTTACGAGCGGACGGTAGCGAGGCCGTTCGCTTTCGTCGTTGAGAGTCGCGCTCCTCGCGGTCATCTCATCTAGCTTCCGCGTTCCTCGCGCTGATCGACCATCCGCAGCTCAGGCACCACCCGCCGAGCCCGAGCGAGAATGCATTGATCACGATCTCGACGAGCGCTCCGCTACCGGTGTGATAGACGCCGTTCTCGAGATCGAACAGGATGTCCATGCCGGCGAGGTACAGGCTGCCGCTGCCTGCCGCGATCAACCAGAACGCCATGCTCGGCTTCGCGCGCGTCAGCGTGAACGCCGCACCGGCGTACGTGATCGCGAGCCAAGCATCGGCCACCGGGAAGGCATTCTCGAATACGACGTACTCGCGCGTGTCGAGGCTCGCGAGCCATCCGCGCGGCCCGAAAAACCAGACGCCCCAGTAGGCAACGATCGCGGCGAAGCTGACCCACAACAGCGCGACGAGAGAGCGGCGGTGGCGAAGCATCGCGGGCTACCGCCGCCGGCTAGGCATAACGATCATTGCGCCACGGGTACGCGGTGTTCGAGTACCCGCGCTCTTCCCAGAACCCGCGTTTGTCGGAGGTCATCAGCTCGATCCGGCTGACCCACTTCGCACCCTTCCAGGCGTAGAGTTGCGGTGTGATGACTCGCACCGGGCCCCCGTGCTCGAGCGCGAGTGGCTTGTGGTCGGCGGTGTGGACGAGCAACACGTCGGCCTTGATCGCCTCGGCGAGCGGGACGTTCGTGGTGTAGCCGTCGTAGCCGTGGAACATCACGAACCGCGCGTCGTCGCGAGGTTCGACGTCCGCGATGACATCGGCGACGCGGACGCCGCGCCATGGCACGTCGAACCGCGACCACGTCGTCACGCAGTGGAAATCGCTGACGTCATCGGTCTGCTCGAGTGCGTTGAACGCTCTCCAGTCGAGCTCGAGAGGTCGCGCGCACGCACCGTCGATGACGAGCTTCCAGCGCTCGAGCGCGACCTGCGGTTGCGCGCCGAGATCGAGCACCGGCCACTTCTTGGTGACGACCTGTCCGACCGGCAGCTGCGGCATGCCATGACGGTTGAGTGGGCCCACGCCCTGCGGATTCGGATCGGCCATCGAAGGCGTCGCGTGCGACTCGGCTTGAAACCGCGCGCGCAGCTTCATCCGTGCTTGCACGACGCGTTCGAGCTTGTCGTCGCTGGCCACTACGCGATCACGAGGATCGGACGGCGGTCGACAGGCTGGGCAGCGTACGCATCGGTCGCGCGTGCGATGCGGCCCGGGCTCACGAACGGCGCGGGCATCGGCCGGGGCTGGACCAGCACCACAGCTTGGATGGGCGCTTCGGTCACGAGCTCGACAAACTCGGCGTCGATGATCTCGCCATCGCCAAGCTGCGACGGGGCTCCGTCGTCGCGCAGGATGGAGAGATCGATCTTGCGAGTGCCTCGCGCCAGGGCGGCACGCTCGAGCACCAACGACCGTTCCATGGACTCACTGTGACACACACCTACTGCAACGTCAGCAGGATTTTTTGCGCTACACGACTCTCGATCATGGCCGATTCGCTGATCGGATAAACCAGCTAAAACCGCAGGATGGACCGGCTACGCAGCATCGAGGCGTTCGTGCGTGTAGCGGATGCGCGGAGCTTTGCCGAAGCGGCACGCAGACTCGGGGTCTCGAAAGCGGTCATCACGACGCGCGTCCAACAGCTCGAGAAGTTGGTGCGCGCACCGCTGTTTCATCGCACGACGCGTGCGGTCCGCCTCTCCGAAATAGGCGCGGCGTTCTATCGCGAGTGTGCGGAGGTCGTCGATCACACCGGTCACTTGATCGACGAGATGCGCGACGCCAAGGGCGCACCGACCGGCGTGATCCGCGTCCACGCCTTGCCCGGCTTCGCGACCGGCGTCTTCGGCCGCCAGCTCGCCGAGATCCAGGAGCGCTATCCCGGCATCGTGATCGATCTGGTGGTGAGCGACGACATCGTCGATCCGGTGCGCGACGGGTTCGATGTCGCGCTCCAGATCTTCGAGCCGGCATCCGACACCTTGATCGCGCGGCGGTTGTTTGCGTGGCGACCGGTGTTCTGCGCGTCACCGCACTACCTCGAAGCGCACGGCCAACCGAAGTTGCCCAAGGACCTCTCGCACCATCGGCTCGGCTTGTACTCGCGCTACCCGGATGGTGATCGCTGGGTCTTTCGTCGCGGTAAGCAGAAGACCGCGGTCACGCTCGCACCGCATCTGCGCTCGAACAGCGTCCACCTGCTGCGCGACTACGCGCTCGCGC
>JANXOP010000122.1 GCA_025357755.1 Kofleriaceae bacterium
GTCAAAGAGCAGTAGCCCAAGGCAAAACGCTCATCCACGAACCCGTCGAGGAACTGGCCGAGCGGCTGCATGCGCAGCTCGTCGCAGAACTCAGACGAAAAGAAGGCGCCAAGGCCGGCGGTATTATGTGCAGTCGATCGGAGCATCTCGCTGCCGCCTCCAACGACAACCGCAACGAGATCATTCCCAGCTCGGCATAACGGGCAACTCTACATAACGAAGCAGTTCGGGTCGCTCGCGTCGAAGCGGAGCCGCTGCGCCGGCCGGCAGGCATCGACCTTCGGACCGTCGCCGGGCAGGCCATCGTCGTCGCGTTGCGGCAGTGTGCGGAACCACGCCGCGAGATCGTCCGTGTTCGCGAACCGCTCGGCAAGCTCGAGAAGAGCCGGGTTGCCCTCGGCGATCTCGGCGCGGATCTGCTCGGTCGTCGGACCGAGGCATCCGTGGTCATTCATGGGGGACGCGATCACGTTCGTTCTCCTTGAGGGGGTTGAGGGAGGGGTTGGTTCGTCGCGGTGATCAGCGCTGCGCCGCGGGCCGGGCCTGCGCGATGAGCGAGCGGATGAACGTCGTCGCGTCGTCGATGGACATCGCCGACAGCGTGCCGAGGTACTGGTTCATCAATTCCGGCGGCATCCGCTTGATGACGTGTTCGACGAGCGCCTGCTCCGCAGGAGAAAGCCGCTCGCGAACCGCGAAGAGGTGCGCGAAGTCGTCGGGGGTTGCCGTGGCGGGGGTGACCGTCGCGGCCTCGGAGGACGACTGCGCTGCCGATGCCGAATCGGCCCTCGTGAGGGTCGGTTCGTCGTCTATGATTGCGGCTTCGAACAGCTCGGCCTCGAAGCCGACCTCCGCGGGCTCGTGCCCCGCAGCGACGTCCACCGGGTGCGCGACGACGCGCGGCGCCGCCGAAGCGGTGGCCGGAGTCGTGGACGCGGGTGTCGACGTCGCCGCGGGGGGCGTCGCGGCGGGCGCCGCGGGGACCTGGCGGAAGAACTCGACGCACTTCGTATAGAGGAAGGCGCCCAGCCGCGGGAGGTGTGGCTCGAGCATGCTCAGCATCGGAGCGAACGCGCTGTTCTCGTCGAGCTCGTCGTCTTCCTCGTCGTCGTCGGTATCGTCCGCGTTCTCATTCGCGGCGTCGGCGTTGCGAAGATCGGCCGCGGGCAGCAGCGGCACCGGCCGATACGGCGCGCGCATGATCTCGGCGCTCGACGCGAGGATCGCGGCGTGCTGCGAGGCCATCGTCTTCATGACGTCCGCTTGCAACGCGACGAGCCGCTCGATGATCAGCAGCGGGCTCACCTCGCCCACCTGCGCGGTCTCGACGACACCGCCGGCGTTGCGCAGCTGGTCGATCGACACGTAGGCAGGCGAGGCGTCCTCGATCTCGACGCCGTCTTCATCGCACTGGTCGAGGCGGTACAGCCCGGGCACGCCGCTGACGGCGCGACGAAGCTCGGCGTAGTCGATATCCGCGTCGACGAAGAGCGGCGCACCAGCCGCGTCGAGCACCTGGCAGCAGGTGCCCCGCGCCGACGGCGTACGGAACAACCGCACGCGCAGCTTGGCGGTGCGCTTGTGCCAGGCGAACGGCTTTCCTTGTTTGTCGAAGGCGAGCGAAGACATCTGTCCTCCCGAGGACGCGGTGAGCGCGGTCTGCACGGCAGACGGCGCGGGTGTTGGGCGTCGCTCGTCACCGCGGCCGGTGATTCGATCGTCGCCCTATACTTACCAAGGGGGGCGAGAAGCTTCGCGCTACCACGAATCGATCAGATTCTTGGCGCGGCTCGTTTGCGCAGCGCATGTCGCGAACTTCGCGAACTGATCTCGGTGGCGGTGCCGGCGCACGTGCGTGTCGCGGGATCGCGCGCGGTCTTCTTCTTCGATCCGCACGCTCTTCTGATCGCGCGCCGGATCAATGGCAAAGAAATCGAAGCACGCGGAAACACACGCCGGGCGCGGCGATCGCGGCGATGCTGCTCGCGAAGGCCCGCGGACTTGGGCGAGACCACCGGCAAATCGGCGGCGATTTGCGCGGCGATTTGTTCGCGCCATGCACTCGTGCGTGGAATCCACTACTTGCGATTTGTCGTTCGGCGCGATCCCTAGCTCCGCCTCGGTCGGTCCCACAACATCGCGCTCGACATCGCGCATGCTGCTGAGCGATGAGCAACGGTTGGAACGTCGGCGTTGGAATGGCAGGTACGGGAATCGTTCTCCCTCTGGTCGAAACGCCGATGGGGAACCGCGCGCCGGATCCTGCTGGACATGCAACTGCGTTCTTCATCTCAGCCACCGGCATCTTCGTAACCGCGAAACATGTGATGGACGGCCGTGCTTACCGCGATGCGCTCGTGGTCGTTACGATCTGGGCCGATGGTGTTCGATTCAATCCGGTGATCGACATCGCGTCGGACGAGCACTCCGACATCGCTCTTGGCGTCTGCGCGCTGGAACCGCAACCGCGGCTTCGTCCGTGGGTCTTGTCACGCGAAGCGCTTGCGCCGGGTAGTCGCGTCGCCGCGTTCGGCTTCCCCCACAATCACACGGCGGTTCGGGGTTCCGAAGCCGACCTCGAGATGAAGCTCCGAATGCACCCGGACTATCACGACGGTGAAGTGCTCGATCATCATCCGAACGGAGTGACGCTCGTGAAGGAGCCAGCGTACTCCACGAGCATCAGCCCTCAGCACGGGATGCCAGACCTCGGCGGCGTGAGCGGCGGGCCGATGATCTCGCTGACGACCGGCAATGTTCACGGGATGCTGAGCACAAGCGGTGCCGGCTACTCCGTGTGTTGCGATATCCGCCCGATTCTCGAGCGCACGATCGAGATCAACGATCGTTCGATCCGGCTCGGGGACGCCGATAGGGTCGCGCCCGGCCTGTTCCAGATCGTGTAAACGCGATGCCGAGATCTGCGCTCGATTCGTTCGAAATCGCAGGTACGCGTAAACCTTGGCAGCTTGGCGATTGGAGCGCCCTGGCGAGATCTCCTGCGCGCGTGTTCAGTGTCAGACCCGGGCGCTAATTTCGGTTCCACAAGGAGACCGAATGCACGAGAGCAACACGCCGCAGCAACTGGGGCGGACCGCGACGACTGTCCATGATCCTGCGTGGGAAAACGCGTTCGAGGTGCAGCTGACGGGGGAGATGACCGCGTCGGTGATGATCTACGCGAAGAAGCGCGCCGAGTGGATCCAGAGGACCACCAAGCGCCACGACACCCTCCTCGCGCGCGAGCTGTACCAGGACGCCGTCACCGACACGTGGCTCGGTGACGTCACGTGGGATCCCGCGAAGGTGCCGCTGGAACTTCATCTCAAGCGGACGATCCGCAGCCGTTCCGCGGCGCGCGTCGAGCACCTCATGCAGTTCCCCGAAGATCGCGTGCGCAACCTGAAGCTCGACATGGAGACGAGGATGTCCGACGCGATGGAGGTCGGGCAGGCCACCGACCTGACCAGCTACGTCGACGATGTCGTCGCCAAACTCTACGAGTTGGCGGGCGACGACAGCGAGGTCGTGCAGATCCTCGACTGCTTCGCGAGCGACCAGATCGAGCGGCGCGACATCATGAGCGTAACCGGCCTCGATCGACTCGCCTATCACAACGCTCGCCGCCGCTTGGTGCGGCTCGTCGAGCAACTTCCCAATGACCTGCGTGAGCGCGCCATCCGGGCGATGGCGTGAGGAGTTGATCATGAACGAACAACAGAAGAAGAACTTCCGCATCTACGAGGCCGTCTC
>JANXOP010000128.1 GCA_025357755.1 Kofleriaceae bacterium
CCCACATCGCGGGCGTCTTGCAGTTCGAAAAAGAGCTGAGCGGCATGCCGCTCTACCTGCAGATCGGCCTCGAAGACGACTACGTCGGCGCCGGGACCTACTACTTCGAGGACGAGCGCCTCGCGACCTGGCGCAAGCGGGTCGCCGACGACAAGACCGGCAAACCGCTCGTCGCGCTCGTGACCAAGTTGCGCAAGGCCGGATACACGGTCGGTGGCCACGAGGACTACAAGAAGGTCCCGAAAGGCTTCGCTCCGGACCACGCCCGCGCCGAGTTTCTCAAGATGAAGGGGTTGACGGCCGGCTTCCCGGCGATGCCGAAGGGCCTGATCCACAAGCCCGCGCTGGTCGATTGGATGGTCGACCACGGCAAGGCGGTCGCGCCCCTCGTGACGTGGCTTGCCACGACCATCAAGAAGTGACTCTCGGAGTGACTCGACCTGCGCATTGACGGGCCGTCAGCGCCGCCATAAGGTCCGGGCGTGAAGCTCGCCACACTCCGAGACGGGTCCCGAGACGGCCGCTTGGTCGTGGTTCGCCACGACGGCGCGGCAGTGGCACCGTGCGAGGCCTGGCCCACGCTGCAGGGTGCGCTCGATCAGTGGAGTGCGGCCGAGCCCGCACTTCGCCAGCTCGCGAAGCGCCTCGATGCCGGCGCGCTCGACGGGCAGCCGCTCGATTTCGCTGGCCTCGCCGCGCCGCTGCCGCGTGCGTACGAGTGGATCGATGGCTCCGCGTTCCTCAACCACGTCATCCTCGTTCGCAAGGCGCGCAATGCGGTGCCGCCGCCGACGCTCGAGACCGATCCGCTGATCTACCAAGGCGGCTCGAGCGACATGCTCGGCTGTCGCGATCCGTTCGTGCTGCACGATCCGGCATGGGGTCTCGATTTCGAGTCCGAGGTCTGCGTCGTGCTCGGCGACACGCCACTCGGTACGAAGGCGAGCGACGCGGCCGCGTGCGTGAAGCTCGTGATGCTGGCGAACGATTGGACGCTGCGCAACCTGGTGCCCGACGAGCTCGCGAAGAGCTTCGGCTTCTTCAACAGCAAGCCTGCGACCGCGTTCTCGGCGTTCGCGGTCACGCCCGATGAGCTCGGTAGCGCATGGCAGCACGGCCGCGCGCATCTGCGCGTGACGTCGACCTACAACGGCAACGTCGTCGGGACGTGCGATGCGGGACCCGAAATGCACTTCTCGTTCTTCGAGCTGATCCAGCACATCGCGAAGACCCGCAAGTTCGCCGCCGGCACGGTCCTCGGCAGCGGCACGGTCTCGAACGCGGATCGCGAGCGCGGTATCTCGTGCCTCGCCGAGCGCCGGATGATCGAGACGATCGAAGGCGGCAAGCCGGTCACGCCGTTCATGCAGGTCGGCGACACGATCGAGATCTCGGCGGGTGGCGTGTTCGGTACGATCCAGCAGAAGGTCGTCGCGCCGTGAAGCTCGTGCTGCACAACTACTGGCGCTCCTCCGCGAGCCATCGCGTGCGGATCGCGCTCGAAGTGAAGCAGCTCGCCTTCGAGTACGCGATCATCAACATCCTCCAGCGCGATCAGTTCAGCGAGCTCTATCGCGCGATGAACCCGATGTCGCAGGTGCCGACGCTCGTGGTCACCGAGGACTCCGGCACCACGCATACGTTGACCCAGTCGTTGCCGATCCTCGAGTTCCTCGACGAGCGGTTCCCCACGACTCCGCTGTTGCCGAAGGACCCGTTCCGCCGTCACCAGGTGCGCGCGCTGTGCGAGGTGATCAATAGCGGGATCCAGCCGCTCCAGAACCTCGCGGTGATCAAGGCGATCAAGGCGTTGGGGCACGACACCAACGCGTGGTCGCAGAGCTACATCACGCCGGGCCTCGCCGCATTCGAGCAAGCGGTCGAGTCGTCCGCGGGGCTATTCTGCGCCGGCGATGCGGTCACGTTCGCCGATTGCTTCCTCGTGCCGCAGCTCGCGTCATCGCGCCGTTTCGGCGTCGAGGTCGAGCGGTTCCCAAGGCTCCTCGAGATCGAGGCGCGGTGTCTCGCGCTCCCCGCGTTCCAACGTGCTGCTCCCGACCAACAACCAGACGCGGTGAAGTAATGGACAAGCAAGAATCGATCGGTATCAAGCGCCTCGAAGGCATCCATTACTACGTGCGTGACCTCGAGCGGTCGCGCACGTTCTACGTCGACAAGCTCGACTTCACCGAGACCTGGCGCAGCTCGCCCGAGCTCGAGAAGCAAGGCCGCCAGAGATCGGCCGCATTCGAGGCCGGCAACATCAAGGTCGTGTGCAGCGAGCCGGTCGGCGCCACTGATTCTGCGTCGATGGGTCGCGCCGCGCGCTTCCTCTCGAAGCACCCGGACGGCGTCGGCACGCTGATCTTCGAGGTCGAGGACATCGAGAAGGCCTTCAAGTTGATCGAAGCCCGCGGCGGCACGCCGATCGATGACATCCACACCAGCGAGCACCCCGAGGGCACGCTCAAGATGTTCTCGATCGCGACGCCGTTCGGCGATTGCACGTTCCGCTTCCGCCAGCACGTCGGTACCCCGCCGCTGTTCCCCGGCGCGGTCGCGTACGAGAGCAAGAAGGCCAAGACCAACCGGTTCGGCTTCGAGGACGTCGATCACATCACGGCGAACTTCCAGACCATGAAACCGATGCTGCTCTGGATGGAGCACGTGCTCGGCTTCGAGCAGATGTGGGAGGTCTCGTTCCACACCGCCGATGTCGATCCATCGAAGAAGTCCGGCTCGGGCCTCAAATCGATCGTGCTGTGGGATCCGCACTCCGGCGTGAAGTTCGCGAACAACGAGCCGCAGCGCCCGTTCTTCAAGAGCTCGCAAATCAACATCTTCAATGAAGAGCTCCGCGGCGATGGCGTCCAGCACATCGCGATGACCGTGAAGGACATCCTCCCGGCCGTGCGCGAGCTGCGCGGCAACGGCGTCAGCTTCATGCCGACCCCCGGCACGTACTACGACATGCTCCCCGAGCGGATCGTGAAGAGTGGCGTCGGCAAGATCGACGAGAATATCGAGGAGCTCCGCGAGCTCGAGGTCCTGATGGACGGCGACCATCACTACCAATACATGCTGCAGATCTTCCTCAAGGAATCGGCCGGCCTCTACAACGACAAATCGGCCGGCCCGTTCTTCTACGAGATCATCCAGAGGAAGGGCGGCAAGAGCTTCGGCGCCGGTAACTTCCGTGCGCTGTTCGAGAGCATCGAGCGCGAGCAGCGTCAGCGCGGAATCGTCTAGTGGAGTACCAGAGCGGCTTCGGCAACGAGTTTGCGAGCGAAGCCGTCGCGGGAGCGCTGCCGGTCGGGCAGAACTCGCCGCAAAAGGTCCCGTTCGGGCTCTACGCCGAGCAGCTCTCGGGCTCGGCGTTCACCGCGCCGCGCGGTCACAACCGCCGATCGTGGGTTTATCGCCTGCGCCCCTCGGCGGCGCATCGCGCCTTCGAGTCAATGCCCGGCGGCACGCTGTGCTCGGGCCCCTTCGCCGATCCGGCGACGCCGAACCGGCTCCGCTGGAGCCCGCTCTCCATCCCCGCCGAGCCGACGGATTTCCTCGCGGGCCTGTTCACACTCGGCGGCAACGGTTCGCCGGCGCAGGCGGCCGGCACCGCGGTGCACCTGTACGTCGCGAATCGCTCGATGGATGCGGCGTTCTTCAACTCCGATGGCGAGCTCGTGATCGTGCCGCAGCTCGGTCGGCTGCGGATCGTGACCGAGCTCGGCGTGCTCGAGATCGCGCCCGGCGAGATCGCGGTCCTTCCGCGCGGCGTCCGGGTGCGCGTCGTGCTGCTCGATGGCGAAGCGCGTGGCTACGTGGGCGAGAACTACGGTGCGCCGTTCCGGTTACCCGAGCTCGGCCCGATCGGTTCGAACGGCCTCGCGAATCCGCGGGATTTTCTCGCGCCGGTCGCCGCGTTCGAGGATCTCGATACGCCCACGCGGCTCGTCCAGAAGTTCCAGGGCGCGCTCTGGCAGACCACGCTCGAGCACTCGCCGTTCGATGTCGTCGCGTGGCACGGCAACTACACGCCTTACAAGTATGACCTCGCGCGGTTCAACACGATCAATACGGTCAGCTTCGATCACCCCGATCCTTCGATCTTCACGGTCCTCACCTCGCCGAGCGACACGCCGGGCACCGCGAACTGCGACTTCGTGATCTTCCCACCGCGCTGGATGGTCGCCGAGGGCACGTTCCGCCCGCCGTGGTTCCACCGCAACATCATGAGCGAGCTGATGGGCCTCGTCCGCGGCGCCTACGATGCGAAGGCCGAGGGGTTCGTCCCGGGCGGCGCCTCGCTGCACAACTGCATGAACGCGCACGGTCCGGATCGCGCGAGCTACGATAAGGCGGTCGCCGCCGATCTCGCACCGTACAAGCTCACCGACACGCTCGCGTTCATGTTCGAGACCCGCTGGGTGATCTCGCCAACGCGCGCCGCGATGGCCTCGCCCGCGCTCCAGCCCGATTACGACGCCGCCTGGGCGAGCTTCGCGAAGGCGCAGCTACCGTAGCCTGCGACACCCGATGCGACGGGACGCGCCGACCTGCATCAGAGGGCATGAACTGCTTCGCCCTGATCACCGCCCTCGGGCTCCTCGCCGCCTGCGGCAGCTCCTCCACGATGGCCGCCGACGACATGCCCGTCGACGGCTCGGTCCCTATCCACATCGACGCGAATGACTGCGCCGGACTCGCGAAGAGCGCCTCCGATGCGGCGACCGCGTGCGGTGCGCCGCTGCCGTCCGGTGCGCAAGCGAGCCTCGAGCAGTGGTGTCGCAAGGGCGTCACGCGGGTCGCGGCATGCGGTGGAGATCCAGCGGCTGGCCTCGCCTGCTTCGGGTCGGCCGATGCGAGCGATTGGACCTGCGCTCTCGGCCAAGCGTATCCCTCGTGCGGTGGTGATGCCGCCGCCGCGCTCGGCGCGTATTGCTTGATCGCCTCGGGCAACCCGGCCTGCGAATCCGGCATCGCGTGCGTGTACGACTCCGATTGCAGCGGCAGCTTCTCCTGTAACTCGGTCACCAAGCAGTGCTTCGGCACGACCTCCTATTGCGTCGGGCTGCCGTGCACGTACGACATCGATTGCCCGAGCCACGAGAAATGCAACAGCGCCGAGCACGCGTGCGTCGCTAATTAGTGCTCGTACGACAGCGTGTGGCGCAGGGAGTAGTCGAGATGATCCGCTGCCTTGGCCATCGCACTATCGAGCTCGGTGCCGGTGAGCCGCAAGGCGTCGCCGATCTCGCGGCGCGTGCGCCGGAGCAAGGTCTCGCGGATCTGCGCGATCCAGCGCGCGGCGGTCGCACCGTGCACGTTGTAGAAGGCTCCGATCTCCGCGACGGTGGCCGCGTGCAGGTAGTGCTGCCGCAACAGATTTCGTTCGCGTGGCGTGAGCGTCGCGAGAGCCGTGTTGAAGCCGTCGCGATAGATCCGCTGCTCGTTCGCGCTCAGCGCAGGCGGCTCGACGTGCAGCACTGTTGCGAGATCGATCGGCAACGGTGCTTCGCGCTTACGGCTGCGTACGAGCTGCAGCGCCTCGCGGACCGCGACCACGCGCAACCAGCCACCGAGGCTGCCGCGCCCGTGATACTCGGCGATCTTGCCGGCGCCACCATGCGCGAGCACGCGATCGCGCACCGCGGTCCTCACGTCTGCGACCAGGGCGCTGCCGCCATCGAGGTGTGCCACGGCGGCATCGAGGCCTGGCAACAGCACGAGCTCGAACGCGCGCAAGGCCGCTCCATCACCGCGCAAGATCGCGCACGCGAAGTAGAGGTCCCCGATCGCCACGGTCGCGATCGCCTCGGGCAGCGGTGCATCGGGCAGGCAGGTCGCGAGGTGTGCGACGAATTCGTCGTCGGGAACATCGCTCTCCGGGAACGCCGCACGTGCTGAAGCGAACGCCGCCATCAAGCTGGCTTCGATCACCTCGCGCGACGGCGCTGACTCCGCCGGGCGGAGCGCGAGCCATCGATCCGCGAGTGTCATGGGCGACCATGGTAGCGTGGACCGTGTGCCCGGGAGAAGAACCGATCGCCGCCTATGCGGCGGGCCGGCTCGGGCGCAGCGAGCGCGATGCGATCGATGCGCACCTCGATACCTGTAGCGCGTGTAGCGAGATCGTCGCGGTGCTCGCGAAGCTCGCGACGAACGCACCGCACGTCACCCAGGATCCGTCGCATCGCACCGGTCCGACGGCGCCCGACGATCTCGATCGCCTGCTGGAGGGCCACCTCGGCCGCTACCTGCTGCTGTCGCGGATCGGTGCCGGTGGCATGGGCGTGGTGTACGCGGCCTACGATCCCGAGCTCGATCGCCGGGTCGCGCTCAAGTTGCTGCGCCGGACGAGCTCGACGGATGTGCTGCGCTCCGAGGCGCGCGCGATCGCCAAGCTCGCGCATCCGAACGTCGTGGCCGTCCACGACGTCGGTCGCGTCGATACCACCACTACGAACCGTACGTCGTTCGTCGCGATGGAGTTCGTCGACGGCATCACGCTCCGCGATTGGCTCGGCGAGGCGCGCACGCCGGATCAGATCCTCGAGGTCTTCCTCGGGGCCGGTCGCGGCATCGCCGCCGCGCACGCCGCGGGTCTCGTCCATCGAGATATCAAGCCGAGTAACATCATGATCGGGCGCGATGGCCGGCCACGCGTCCTCGATTTCGGGCTCGCGAGCGGAACGCCCGAGGCGATCGGCGGCACGCCGGCGTACATGGCACCCGAGCAAGCGCGCGGCGAGAACGTCGACGCGCGCACCGATCAGTACGCGTTCTGCGTGTCGCTGTGGGAAGCGCTCACGAGTGATCGTCCGACCGAACCGCTGACCGCGACGGGCATGCTGCTCTACGTTCCCGATCGCGTGGTGCGTGCGCTTCGCCGGGGGCTCGCCCAGGATCGCGACGCGCGCTTCCCCTCGATGGAGGCGCTGCTCGCCGAGCTCGGGCCCGGGCCTTCGCGTCGTCACCTCCCGTGGCTCGTCGGCGCGGTCGGGCTCCTCGCAGGTGCGCTCGTCGCGATGTTCGTGCTGCGCAGCGAGCCGGTAGCACCGTGCAGCCTCGCGGGCGCGCCGATCATCGCGGTGTGGAGCGGGCCGCAGCACGCGCTCGTGCGCAGCGCGTTCGCCGCGACGAAGCTTCCGTTCGCGAACGTCGCCACGAGCCAGGTGATCTCGCAACTCGACGCGTGGGCAGAACGGTGGCAACGCGGTGCCGAACAGAGCTGCGGCGCGACCTCGATCGAACGCACGCAACCGGTCGAGGTCCACGCGCTTCGCCAAGCCTGCCTCGACGAATTGCTCGCCGAGCTCGGGCCGGTCGTCGCCCTCGCGAGTCATCCAGATCCGGCTGTCGTCGCGAACGTCGAGGCGCTGGTCGGGAGCCTACCCGCGCCGGAGCGCTGCAACACCGGCTCGCAGCTTAGCTCGATCGCTCCTCCACCCGAGAAGTCGCGCGCGGAGATCGCCGCTCTCACCTCGCGCACCGCGGCGCTCGAGGCTGCGTTGAGCATCGGTCGCACGGACAAGGTCGCGATCCACGCCGTCCATCTCCGCGCCCGCGAGCTCGCGTACGTACCGCTCCAAGCGCGTACGCAGTTCCTCGAGGCCCGGCTCTCGAACGCACTCACCGAGTTCTCCGCCGCGATTCCGGAGCTCCACGCCGCCGCGCGCCTCGCGACCGCCGCACACGACACCGAGCTACTCGTCGAGATCTGGATCGAGCTCGTCAAGTCGCTCGGCAACGACGTCCGCACGACCGACGAAGCCGACGTGTTCGATGGCTACGTCGCGGCATTGATCCCGCAGCTTCCGGACCGCGCGAACCAGGAGCTCTCGCTCGAGCATGCGCGCTGCACGCGCAACGTCACCGCGAAGGATGCCGCGACCACCGCGACCCACTGCCAGGCTGCCATCGCGCTCGCCGATCGAGCGAACAAGCCCGCGCTCGCGGCCGCCGAGCGCACCCGGCTCGGCCACTTCCAGCGGATGCTCGGCCACACCGACGAAGCGCTCGCGACCCTCGAGGGCGCGATCCGCCAGGCCGAGAAGGTGTTCGGTCCCGACCATCCCGATACCGCGATCGCGTACTACGCGTATGGCATCGCCCTCGCCGACGATCCGACGACGTCGACGCGCGCGATCGCGGCCCTCCAGCACGCCCTCGAGCTCCGCCGCAAGGCCTTCCCCGAGGGCAGCATCGCGCTCGCCGAAGCGCTGCAAGGTCTTGGCGATGCGCTCGCGACCGCGGGTCGCCACGCCGAGGCGGTGCCGTTGCTCGAGGAAGGGCTCGCGACGCTCGAGCGCATCCACGCGAGCAGCACCGCGACCGCGGTCAACCTGCACATCCTCGCGGGGATGTCGCTGGTCGAGATCGATCGGCCAGCCGAGGCGCTCGTCCACGACCTGGCCGCCGCCGACCTCGCCGATCGCGCGCTCGAGCACCGCGAGGAGCTCGCCGCGATGGCCTTACGCTTGGCCGCCGAAATCGAAGCGGGTCGCGATCGACCCGCGATCGGGCTCGTCGATGCCGAGCGGGCCCTGCGTCTGCTCGACCGCGGCAAGGGCTCGGCCGCCGCGATCGGCAAGACCCAGCTCGCGATCGCCAGCCTCGCGGCAGCGACGAAGGATCTGGTGCGCGCACACGCGATGGCCATGATCGCCCGCACGACGCTGCTCGGGGCAGGACCCGCCGGCGCTGAAGATCTTGCGGAGGCCGACCAGTTCCTCGAGGCCCACCCAATCGGCCAGGGCGAGTAACCGATTCGCGCCGAGCCCGTATACTGCTCCCATGTTCTTCTCCGCATCCAAGAAGACCCAGATGGTCACCGCCGAGTCAGCGTTGCCCGGTCACAAGCATCCGATCCACGTCTCGGAGAACCACTTCGTCAACGGTCACCGGATCGTCGCGCCGTTTCCCGAGGGCATGAAGCTCGCCATGTTCGGGCTCGGCTGCTTCTGGGGTGCCGAGCGCCTGTTCTACAAGACCCCCGGGGTCTACGCGACCGCGGTCGGCTACGCCGGCGGCTACACCGAGAACGCGAGCTACGAGGAGGTCTGCTCGGGCAAGACCGGCCACACCGAGGTCGTGCTCGTGATCTACGACCCCGCGGAGAGCAGCTACGAGAAGCTGCTCGCGGTGTTCTGGGAAGGCCACGATCCAACCCAGGGCATGGCGCAAGGCAACGACGTCGGCACGCAGTATCGCTCTGCGATCTACACGACCGATGCCGAGCAAGCGGCCGCTGCCGCAGCGTCACGCGAGATGTATCAAGCGCAACTGCGGCAAGCGAAGCATCACGGCGACATCACGACCGAGATTCGCGACGCACCTGCGTTCTATTACGCCGAGGACTACCACCAGCAGTACCTCGGCAAGAACCCGGGCGGCTACTGCGGCCTCGGCGGCACGGGCGTGTCGTGCCCGATCGGGCTCGGCGCTAGTTCCCAGCAGCCGTAGCGTTCGAGTGCCCGACGATGAGGATCCACTGATACCTCGCGGTCACCGCGCGCGCCGTGATCTTGACGGTGCCGAGTGAATCGGGCGTGAGCGAGTTCTGGATCGTCGCGAGCGGCATGTTGTCGCCGATCACGACGCAGCCGACGGTCGCCCCACTCGCATAGGCCGCGCTGCGATACAGGCGCGCGCTATCGAACGCGCCGATCATCGCGGCGTGCGAGACCGCGCTCTGATCGGTCTCGAGATCGACGACCTCGCCGGCGGTGCCGAGATCGGACTTCACGACACCGCAATCGAACCCGGCGACGCCAGCCGGGCGCATGTCGAACATCTGCGCCGAGACGATGTGGGTCTGACTCCCGGTCTCGACGTGATCTACGCGATAGGACATCTGGACCGAGATGTTCGGCGTGGGCACGACGTTCGCGGCGAGGAAGCTCTGCGGATCCTGGGTCGGAAGGCGCACGACGAGCTCGCCGCCTTCGACGGTCCACAGGCCCGCGACATCCGGCTTCCATCGCGTCGTGTCGAGGTCGCCATTGAAGCCGTCGAACAAGAGGATCTTGTCACCCGGGGTCGAGGGATCCGGATCGCACGGGCTATCGACATCGTCGCCGTCGCGGTCGGCGACCCCGGTCGGCTTCGCGATCGGGCAGCGATCGCATTCGTCGCCGATGCCGTCGTTGTCCTCGTCGTACATGCCGCCGGTCACGGTCGGGCAGTGATCGAGCTTGTTCGGGATGCCGTCGCCATCGGGATCCGCCGTGTCGTCGAGGCAGGTCGGTGTCGCCGAGGAGTAGTCGCAGCTCCCGCCATCGGCGCAGAGCAGGGTCGTGGCGTTGCACGGGTCGCCGAGGCCCTGGCTGCCTCCGGTACCGCCCGACGAGGAACAACCGACGAGCAGACCGATCAAAATGGCGCTGCGCACCACTCCAGTGTCTCAGATTCCTGAGGTGGGCAGGACGCCTCGATGCGGTTGATCTGAGATCCACCTCCGCGCTCGGCACAAATGCCGCGTAGTTAGCGTTGGCCGTGATTTTGCTGACACCGCTGCGCATGCGTCGCCTTCTTCTCATGGCTCTCATGCCTCTCGTGTTCTGTGCGTGCGCGGACGACGACACGCCTACAGATCACGTCCGGGCGACCACCACGGCGCTCACGCAGTACACGAGCTGTGACGCGCTCGAAGCTGATCTCAAGCAGCAACTGATCGACGAGGTCAACGCCGACATCGACAACGCCGGTCAGTACGGATACGGCGATGCCGCGGGCGGCGCGGAGACGGCGGGCACGAACAGCACCAGCGGAGGCACGCGCACCGAGGGGGTCGACTACTCGGGCACGAACAACCAGGTGCAGGGCGTCGACGAAGGCGACCTGGTCAAGAGTGACGGCTATCACCTGTACGCGCTCAACGGCAATCGCCTCCACATCTTCGGCACACCGAACTTCGGCGATCTGAATCCCGAGAGCGTCACCGAGATCGAAGGCCACCCGCGCGAGATGCTGATGGACGCGGCCGCGAACCGGCTCGTCGTGTTCTCGATGATCGAGGTCTACTCGCTGCCCGACGGCCACCCGCTCAAGCAGCTCGTCGGTTGGCAAGGCGATCAATGGTACTGGCGGATCAGCGAGCTCACCAAGATCACGGTGTTCGACATCACCGATCGAACGAGCCCGCACCTCGTGCGCGAGGTCTACTTCGAGGGCTGGTACGACACCGCGCGGAAGGTCGACTCGACGGTGCGCATGGCCGCGTACTCGTGGCTGTCGTTGCCCTGGTTCTACGGCTGGTGGAACGTGTGGGACCAGAGCGGGCACGACGCGAACCAGACCAAGCAGCAGATGCACGAGCGGATCAACGCGCTGCACCTCAGCGATCTCATCCCGCAGATGTACGTGCGCACGAATGGTCAGTTCGTGACGAACAGCCTCTCGACCGCGTCGTGCCAGTCGTTCTCTCGGCCGACCGATAGCCACGCGCGCGGCATCGCTTCGGTGATCTCGTTTGATCTGCTCGGCAGCAACTTCTTCTGGGATGCCGATCACATCGTCTCGAACTGGCCGACGTTCTACGAATCGCAGGACCGCATCGTGATCGCGGAGAACGCGCACGACTGGTGGTGGTTCTACTGGTTCCGCGACGACGCGGAGCAGACGAACATCCACGTGTTCGATTCTTCCAATGCCGGCACGACGAAGTATCTCGGCTCGGGCCGCATCGATGGCTCGCTGTGGAGCTCGTTCAACCTCGACGAACACGGCGGCGATATTCGTGTCGCGGCGACGAGCGGCGGGTGGTGGCACTACGGCTCGGAAGCGCCCGATCCGGTCGAGAACCACATCTACGTGCTCGCGCAGCCGGGCCCGGGCCAGCACTTCGCGACGATCGGCCACGTCGATGGCATCACGATCGGCGAGCGCCTCACCGCAGCGCGCTTCGTTGGCAACCAAGCATTCCTGACCACGTACAAGAATGTCGATCCACTGCTCACCATCGACCTCTCCGATCGCACGAATCCGCGCGTCATCGGTCAGCTCGAGGTCCCAGGCTACTCGACGTATCTCCATCCCATGGGTGATCACGGGCTGCTCTCGATCGGCGTGTCGGGCACCGGCTGGGGCACGACCAACATCTCGATGTTCGACGTCGCGAATCCGGCGAGCCCCACGCTCACGACGAACCTGCCGATCACCCAACCAGGCGGTTGGGAGTGGTCCGAAGCGCTTTGGGATCACAAGGCGTTCCAGTACTGGGAGCCGAAGGGGCTGCTCGCGATTCCGTCTTCGAACTACGTCTACTCGAACAACTGGTACAGCTACCTGTCGAAGCTCGAGCTCATCAACGTCGATCCGGTCAACGGCTCGTTGTCGTTGCACGGCGAGATCGATCACAGCGCGTACTACAATAACGATCAGGGCTACTGGTCGTTCACCGATATCCGGCGCGCGATCTTCATGGGCGACTTCGTCTATGCGATCAGCGACAAGGCCATCACGGTCCACCGCACGAGCGATCTGGTGCAGGTCAATCAGGCGCTCCTACCGGGCTACACGGACGGTGATTGGTACTGGTGGTGGTGAATTGCCCCAAACGGGCGTCGCACGGTGGCAGCTGAAGCCGAGCGTTCACGGCGCACCGTAAGCTGCCGTGACTATTAGGGCAGGGACCGGCACGGTAGATGCTCTACCTGATGGCATGAAGAAACTCATCCTTGCTGCTGTCGTCCTCGCTCTCTCGAGCGGCGCCGCCATGGCGGACCGCTTCCACGGTGGTGGTGGTGGTGGCCATGCCCAAGGCGGTGTCGTCGTTCACAGCAACGGCGGCTACCACGGTAACGGCGGCTACGGCGGCTACCACGGCAACGGCGGCTACCAAGGTGGTGGTCGCGTCATCGTGAACAACGGCTACCGTGGAGGCTACTCGGCGCCGCGCTACTACCACACCGGTGGCGTGGTGCGCTCGAACATCTACGTCGGGCGCCCCGTGATCCGGAGCCACTACTACCACTACGGCTATCGCCCGAGTCTGTTCGTCGAGAACTACGGTCCGCGCGAGGGCTACATCTTCGTGCGCGGCGATTGGCAGTGGAACGGCTACGAGTGGCTGTGGCAGCCGGGCCACTACGAGCCGGATAACGCGTACGTCGAAGTCTACTGAAACGACTCGGACAGGATCCGAATCTCTCCGTAGAGAAGCATCAGGTCTTGGGAGCGGGCAGGGGATCCATCGACGGCAACTCCTGCGTCACGCCCTGCGCGTCCGGTGCAGGCGTCACGTGGACCAGCTTGCAGTAGACCTTGAGCTCTTCCATGTTGGCCTGGATGCGCTGCATGAATTGCGGATCGGACATGTTGCCCGTGATCGGCAGGCTGCACACGCTGTAGTCGCCAGCGACGAGCTCGTCGAACTCGGCCGGCGTCGAGCCGAACCAGAACTTCATCCCGGTGACGTTGCCCGCGAGGAACGAATCCTGGAGCTGCTTGGCATTCGTCATCGTCACCGCGCCACGCATCAAGAAGATCTGCGCCGCGTTGAGCGTGGCGCCAGCCGCGGGTTTGATCGCGACCGTCAAGGTGATCGTGCCGCTCGGAATATCGAGCGTGACCATCGTCGGCTTGCCCGCGGTGACGGTCACGGTGGTGCTCGCCGATTTGAACGACGTGCCCATGCCGCCTTGCTGCATCGCCGAGACGACGTGGACGCCCTCGGTCGCCTTCGCGATGATGAAGCCACCGGTGTCATCGCTCTGCGCGATCTGGACCTGCGTACCGCCGGTCTTTGGCGTATCCGTGATCGTGACGCTCGTCGCGGGCTGGCCCTTGATCGTGATCTTGCCGCTGATCGAGCCGAAGCCGTGCAGCCTGAGCGCGATCGCGGGCGGATCCTGATCGCCCGGGGGAATCTCGATCGCATCGGAGCGGCCCGCGTCCGCCTCGGCCATCGCATTGCCGTGCTGTGCCGCGATGCCGACCACGACGAAGTTGCCGCCCTGATCGGTGTACGCGCTACGCGTGTTCGAGGCGTCCTCGAACGTCGACATCTGATCTTCGGCGCCCTGAACTTGAAAGAGCATCCGACCGACCTTCACCCGTGCACCTGCGACCGGGTTATTCGCAGAGTCGGTCACGCGTCCCGAGAGTACGCGGCCGCGCGCCACGGTGATCGTGCCCATGTCGGTCGGCTTGCCGGCCTCGACCTTGATGTCGTGCTTGATCACGTCGCCGAACTCCGGCCCGTGAAACGTCACATCGTACGAACCCGGATCGATCTCGTCGACCACGAACGCGCCCGCGTTCGCCGGCGTACTCGCCTTGATGCCGGCGCGCACCATCGCGATCGAAGGCGAGCTGCCATCGCTCTTCACGATCAAGCCCTTGATCGAGCCCGGCGTCGCGAGCACGAGCTTCACGTTCTGGTCGCCGGTCTTCGCGCTCGTACCCTCCATCGCGCGCTCCCACTGGTCGCCGCCGCCGCGCTGCGCGCGCACCTTGTACGCGCCCTCTGGCAAGCCGTGCACCGTGAACGCGCCGGCTCCATCGGTCGTCGCGGTCGAGAAACCGGCGAGCAAGAAGCCCTCGGCGTTGCCGCCGCCGAACACGTCAGGCATGCAGCTGACCTGAACCTCCGGCACCGGTCGATTCTTGTCGTCGACCACGATGCCGCTGATCGTGCCGCCGATATCGAGCACGAGCTCGGTGTTCGGCTTGTCGCCTTGCGTGGTCAGATCGATCGCGACGATCTTCGAGGCACTCGTCTCCGATTCGGCGCGCACGTCGAGCTTCGTGCGCGCGAGCCCGCGGAGCTCGAACGTGCCGTCCACCTTCGTCGTGGTCTGCCGCCGCGGCGCCGCGAAGTCGACGCCCTTGCCGGCGAGCTGGACCGTCGCGAACGCGACCGGTTGATGCTTGGTATCCACGACGCGCCCGGCGATCCGGCCGCCGGCCTTCATCACGATCTCGACGTTGTCGACCGGCTTGGTCGTCACCACCACCGGCGTCGAGCGACTCGGCGCGTGCTCGCCGTCGTTCGCCGAGAGCGTGTGCGTGCCTGCCGAAAGCACGAGCGAGAAGCCACCCTTGTCGTCGCTCGTCACCGGCAACGTCGAGCTCTCCATCTGCCACATCCCCGATGTCGCGACCTGCGCCTTGGCGATCGGCTTGCCGGTCTCGTCGATCACGTGCCCGGTCACGGTCACGCCGGCGTGCAAGATCATGTCGACGTGGCCCGTCGAATTTGCCGAGCCCACGCTCGCGTACGCCGTGTTCGCTGCGTAGCCATCGGCGCTCGCCCAGACCGACACCCAACCCGGGTGCACCGGTGTGATGGCGGCGTTGCCATCGGCTCCGGTCGTCGTGCTCATCGTCGTGTCGCCCTCGACCTGGACCTTCGCATTCGCGATCGGATGCTTCGCGTCGTCGGTGATGGTCACCGTGATCTTCGCGCCACCCGCGAGCTCGAGAATGGCGGGGTCACTCTTCGCACTCAGCTTGTAGACGACCGGGCCGCCGACATCATTTGCGTGCCGCGCGGTCAGCCGGTAGCTGCGGCCGACCAGCTTGTCGAACGAGAACGAGCCATCCTCCTCGGTCTTCGCGCTGCGCGGCGGCACCGAGCCCAACCACACCTCCGCGCCACCCACGCCGTGGCCCTCGTGATCGACCACCTGGCCTTCGAGGCGCAGCGGCCCTTCCTCGTCGAGATCGAGCATCGCCCTCGGCTGCTCCGCCTTCGTCGTCGCGTGTTGTACGGCGAGCGAGGGAGCTTTTCCAGCGGGCTTCGCGTTCGTAGCGACGCCATCGCTACCGTGTCGGAACTTCAGGAACAGCGCGGCGGCTGCGACGAGGAGCACCACCGCGACACCACCGATGATTCGTTTCACAGCCGCACGCTAAGTCGGCTCGATCTCGGAAAAAAGATGCGACAGCGCCGCGACACCGGCTGCGACGTCGCTTTCCCTCGGCCTGCGACAGCGCTAGCGCCGGTGGTTCGGACGCCGTGGCAGGAGCGACGCCATTGCACCGCCCGAATTGAAGGCCGTGACATCGTTGTTACCTGGCGAGAGCGTATGCGTGACGGCGAACCTGCATCTCCGGTTCTCGGTCGTCGGTGTCCACGCCGGATCCCAGCCCGCGACGGCTTCGTCGAACGCGATCGAGCCAGGCGACTCGGGATCGTGCGCCTCACGCCAGCTCGTGCTCTCGACGACCAGCTCGGTCGTGCCAGTCCCGTAGTTACCGTTCCAGCACTCGAGCGACACCATGGTGTACGCATAATCGATGCGCGGCACCGACGAGGATGTGGTCGAAGCTGCGATCGCGACATTGGTCAAACGCGGCAGCCACTCCCAGTGGGTATGGATGAGATCGTTGGTACGAGTTAGCCACCGCGCGGTGGTGTGGTCCATCGAGTCCGCGCCGGCGTACACGGACATGTAGTCACCGGGCTCGAGCAGCGCCCCGGCGAACAGCGCGAGCGGCAGGGTCTGGTCAGCGAAGGCGTACGGCTCGACAGCGGAGTTCTTGGTCTCCAGGCTCGGATGGAAGTCGACAGTCTCGTCGGCATCGACCACGGCGACATCGCGGCCGGTATCGTCGAGAACGCGACACCCGCGCTGGCGTTTAGCGTGACGCGCGCGTTCGCCGAGCGTCCACTGCGCCACTACGAAGATGAGATGCATGCGGCACACCGCCCTATTCCATCGCGATCCACGCTCGAGGGAATCGGAAAGCGGGTCGGCGGTCGTATTCGCGAGGCATTGCCGATCAGCCCGCGAGCCCGATCGCTCTCGATCGGGCTCGATCGAACATCGGTACCGATGGCCGAGCGGGTCGCCCGCCCGCCTCGAGGCCGGACGTACGTTCGCTGTCCGCAGCCACCCGTCACGGTCAACTATCGGATGGCGTACGTCGCGAACGATGACGATTCACGACGAGCACGGCGATACGATCGAAAGTAAACGATTCGCAGCGACGGCCGAGGAGGGGCCGACGGGGTTGCTCGAACGACTCGGCTCCGAGGTTCGACATGTGTTCGCGCGTTGCGGCGCTCTTCCATTGACCATCGTCCAGGATGGAGCGCCGGAGCTGTGGAACCTCGTCGAGGACTTGCTCGCGTCCCGAAATTGAAAGGCAACGGCTAAACTGAGCGACCGTTATCACGTCGACGAACGTCTGGCTCAGGTGTGCGAAGCAATCACGTACGACGCCAAGGATGCGCGAGCTCTCTACGAATCCTGGCGCATGCGACTCGATCGAAGCGACACCGCGATCGTTAGGATCTGTCGGCGATTGGAGTCGCTCTCGACGTGGCTCGTGTGTGGCGCTACCGACGACGTGTCAATGCCGCGCTATTGGCGCTCACGTGCGCGCCGGAACATCGATGAAGCTAGGGGAGGGGAGCGGTGCTTGGGTCAAATCTCGAGTAGTTCGTCCGCTATAGAGCCAAGATCTCGTACGCAACGGCGAAGAAGCGAGGCTTCCCAATTGGAAGCGGTGTCACCGAAGGCGCATGCAAATCGGTCATCGGCATGCGCTGCAAACGATCAGGCCAGCGCTGGTTCGAGTCCGGACTCTCTCCATGTTTACGACCCCGCACCTGAATCGTCGCCTTCGCCCGTGCTTCGACCTCATCGTTTCGTTTCAGTCCGCGAGCTTGGCGGCGGCCTGAGGATCAGGCGGCGTTCCAGACCCCTGTATCAGGTCTGTACCCCTGTAGGGTGCAGGTCGCGGCGACCGCTAGATGCAGTTTTTAAACAGATCGGCGAATTCAATTGATCGAAGGTCCAACCAATGCTATATTTTGAGCGTGCCGAAGACTCGCAAACGTCACGTTCAGCTCGAGCTACCGAAGCTCGACAAGAACGGCCAGCGCCGTGGCGGCAAGCGCAAAGGTGCGGGGCGGCCAAAGAAGGGGTTTCGCGCGAGCGAGAAGCATAAAGTTCGTGCAAATCACCGCGCGAGCGAACCGGCCCACGTGATCATGCGCGCGTGTAGCGATGTCGGGTCGCTGCGTCGTCACGCGGTTTTCCTGGCGATTCGCGAGGCGACGCTCGTCGTCGCGGCGAGCGAGGAATATCCGCCGCCTTTTCGGATCGTGCACCTGAGCATCCAGCGCACGCACATTCATCTGATCGTCGAGGCGGCGAATCGCAAGGCGCTGTGGAAAGGCATGCAGGCGTTCTCGATCTCGGCGGCGCGTCAGATCAATGCGGCGATCGGGCGCAAGGGTGGTCAGGTGTTTGCGGACCGCTATCACGCGCGTGCGCTCACCTCGCCGCGCCAGGTTCGGAACTGCATCGCGTACGTGCTCAATAATTGGCGCCATCACGGAGCGGATCGCGAGCGCCTAAAGCGCCCGTGGAAAGTCGACCCGTACTCGAGCTCGCTGTCGTTCGACGGCTGGAAGCAGCGCGAGAAGATCGGCTTCTACTACGCGGCCCCGAAGGGCTATCCGCCGCCGTTCGTTTGGTTGCCAAAGACGTGGTTGCTGAGCGAGGGCTGGCGTCGGTATGGCTTGGTCGATCAGCTAGAAGTACCTGGGCGTGGCGAAGAGTGAGGTCGGCGGCACCCACCACATTCAAAGCGGCGCTCGGTCGCAGCGGCAGCGCATCTCGAGGCATCACTACAACCGAGCCAACACGCTCGCGAGATTTGACCCCGAGGCGGACGCCGCGCGAGATCGCGAACGTCGGCGAGGTAACAATCTAAGCCGAGCCTCGACCGGCCTCGGAGGGCGGCCTCGGAGGCGACTGCGACTTCGCCTTTGCTCGTCGCGACTTCACCGGGCAGCTGAAGCACGCGTGGCGAAGCAGGGCGGTTTCCTTCGCGATGGCCACGAAGCGTCACGGCAGCAGCACTTCGTGGCTATCGGCAGCCGCGATCGCCGCACGGTCGGCTGCGTCGAGCTTCCAGGGCTCGAGGGTCGTGCAGCGCGCCACTTCGACTCCGGTCAAGGTCGGTTCGAGCCGTTGCCACGCTAGCTCTCGTCGAGAAATGGGTAGCGGTAGTGGGTCGGCGGCGCGAACGTCTCCTTGATCGTCCGCGCCGAGGTCCAGCGCACGAGGTTCAGCATCGAACCGGCCTTGTCGTTCGTGCCCGAGGCGCGCGCACCACCGAATGGCTGCTGACCGACGACCGCGCCGGTCGGCTTGTCGTTGATGTAGAAGTTGCCGGCGGCGTGACGGAGCTCTTGCTGCGCGTGGACGATCGCGCCGCGGTCGCGGGCGAACACCGCGCCGGTGAGCGCGTACGGCGAGGTCGCATCGACGAGCTTCAAGGTCTCTTCCCACGCGTGATCGGGATAGACGTGCAGCGTGAGGATCGGCCCGAACAGCTCTTCCTGCATGTGCCTGACCATCGGGTCTTCGGTCGTGATCAGGGTCGGCTTGACGAAGTAGCCGAGCTTGTCGTCGGTGCCACCACCGGCGACGATCTTCATGCCGGCCTTGTCTCGCGCTTCGGCGATCGCCTTGGCGTGCTTGTCGAAGGCGCCCTTCTTGATCACCGCGCCGCAGAAGTTCGTGAAGTCGGAGACATCGCCGATCGTGAGGCCATTGACGGTCTCGATCAGCTCGTCCTTCATCGCCTTCCAGACCGACTCCGCGATGTACGCGCGAGACGCCGCGGAGCACTTCTGGCCCTGGTACTCGTACGCGCCGCGGACGAGCCCGGTCAGCACGGCTTTCGGGTCTGCGGAGGCGTGCGCGAGCACGAAGTCCTTGCCACCGGTCTCGCCAACGAGGCGGGGGTAGGTCTTGTAGCGATCGATGTTGCCGCTGATCCGGCGCCAGAAGTTGTGGAACACCTCGGTCGAGCCCGTGAAGTGGACGCCGGAGAGATCGGGATGGTCGAGGATGATGTGGGTCTTGTCGTGCGGCAGGCCCGGGATGAAGTTGATGACGCCCGGCGGAAAGCCCGCCTCTTCGAGGATCTGCATCGTGCGCCACGCGGCGAGCACCTGGGTCTCGGCCGGCTTCCACACGACGGTGTTGCCCATCAACGCGGGCGCGGTCGGCAGGTTGCCGCCGATCGCGGTGAAGTTGAAGGGCGTGAGCGCGAACACGAAGCCCTCGAGCGAGCGCAGCTCTTGCTGGTTCCAGATGCCCGGTGAGGACTTGGGCTGCTGGTGATAGAGCTGCTCGGCGAACGCGGGGTTGAAGCGCCAGAAGTCGATCAGCTCGCACGCGGAGTCGATCTCGGCCTGATGGCAGGTCTTGGATTGGCCGTGCATCGTGGCCGCATTCATCTTCATGCGCCACGGCCCGGCGAGCAGGTCGGCCGCCTTGAGCAAGCAAGCGGCGCGTGCCGACCACGGCATCGCGGACCACTCGTGGCGCGCTCGCATCGCGGCGCGGATCGCTTGCTGGACCGTGTCCTCGTCGGCGGCGTGGAAGCGCGCGATGACGTGGCCGTGCCGGTGCGGCATGGTGACGTCGCGCAGGTGGCCGGTGTGAACGTGTTGGCCGCCGATCACGCACGGAATCTCGACGACCTCGCGTTCGACCTCGGCGAGTGCGGTCTTGAGCCTCGCCTTCTCGGGCGAGCCCGGCGCGTAGCCGAGCACGGGCTCGTTGACAGGTTCCGGAACATGGACGATCGCGTCGTTCATGACGGCCGGTGTACCACGGCGCTATTGTCTGGGCGTGCCGATCCGCGAGACCGCCGCAGAGGACTTCGCTGCGATCACTGCGATGACCAACGAGGTCATCGTGACGACCGCGATCCATTTTGGCTACGAGCCGCTGGCCGATGACGAACTGGTCGCGCTGTGGCGTACGCAACGCGAGGACTTCCCATGGCTGACGCTGTACGAAGGCAGCACGGTCCTCGGCTATGCGAAGGCCGGCACCTGGCGTGCGCGTGCCGCATATCGCTGGACCTGCGAGACCACGATCTACCTGGCGGCATCCGCGCGCGGCAAAGGCTTCGGCATGCAGCTCTACAACGCGCTACTCGACGCGTGTCGTGCGCGTGGCTTTCACTCCGCGATCGGCGGCATCACGCTACCGAATCCCGCGTCGGTCGTCCTGCACGAGCAGCTCGGGTTTGCCTCGGTCGGCGTGGTCCGCGAAGCCGGTAGCAAGTTCGGCACGTGGCACGACGTCGGCTTCTGGCAGAAGATGTTGTAGTGGATCTCGCAGGTGGTGCCCGGAAGCTGATCAACGAGCTCGTCAAGGCCGAGCAGATCGAGGTCCGACGCGCCGAGATCGTGAGCCGAGATCTGGCGAAGTGGGTCGAGGCTCGCAGCCAGGTCTCGGGCGAGGAGCTCGCGACCTGGATCTCCGATCACGCGCAGGTCACGGACTTCTATGCGCCGACCAGCCTGCTCGACACCCTGATCGAGCGGCACCTGACCGAGACGAGAGTCGTCGCGCTCTCCGAGATCGATCTTCGCAATCCCGCGCTCGAAGCCGAGATGGTCGCGCATCCCGAGCAGATCGAGCCGTATACGGTCTACGCGGACTTTCTCCAGGAGCGCGGCGATCCGCTCGGCGAGTGGATCGCCCTCGGCATCCTCGCGGACAAGGGCGGCGACGAGGCGAGCGAACGCTTCGCGCGCTATCGCAAGCTCCACGACGTACGCCTGATGGGCGGGCTCGGGACGCGGCTCGCGGGCATACAGCTCGAGTGGCGGTTCGGCATGATCCGCGCGATCGAGCAGATCGGCGCGATGCACGCGTGGCCCGAGCTGCTCGCGCTGCGCGTGGCGAGCACGCTCGAGGCGATCCGGTTGTCGGGCCTTCGCCCGGATGTCGCCAACATCATCGTCACCCTCGCCGCGCCGAGCCTGCGTGCAGTCAGCATCGAGGGCGTGCACGGCGACGATCTGACGGCGCTGGGCTCGCGCGAGCTCCGCGAGCTGAGCGTCTCGGGATCGCGTGCCACGCTCGGCGCGGCGCTGCCCGCGAAGCTCGAGCGCCTGGTCTGGCGCGTGCGCGAGACAGCGATCGAGGGTCGCGTCCAGCTGACAATTCGCGAGCTCGACCTCGAGCTCCGTGCCGATTCGCTGAACCTGCTCGGCCAGCTCGAGCTCCCCGGCCTCGAGCGGCTGCGGCTCGAGCTCGAGCACCTACCCCTGCGCGAGCTCGCGGGTATCCTCCGCGCGTGCGAGAGCCCGATCACGCACCTCGAGCTGGCATCGGGCCGGATCGATCCCGCAACCTTCGCGACGATCGCGCAGCTGCCGATCGCGAAGCGGATCACCAAGCTCGGGCTCACCGGGCTCGAGCTCACCGACGCCATGCTCGCGGCGATGACGCCCGGTGACTTCACGAACCTCTCCGAGATCGACGTCAGCTTCAACGAGCTGACCGGTGCAGGGGTCGCGCACGCGAAGCGGTTCGCGCCGGTCGTGATCAGCACGCGCCAGCACAAGCGCGGCAGCGCCATGGAGCAACGCGTGCGGCGATTCGCGGGCTCGCGCCTGCAACCCGCGGAGCTCATCTCCGATCCCAAACATTGGAAGCGCTCTGGCTTCGATGGCGATCTGCGGTGGGCGCGGTACGCCGGTGACACCGACTACGAGCTCTACATCTCGAAGGACCTCGCGCGCTTCGCATGTTCGTGCCCGAGCAGTATCCAGCCGTGCAAGCACGTGATCGCACTCGCGCTCGTCGACGAGCGGACGCCGCTGCGCAACCTGCCTCCGGAGCTCGGGCTCGTTGCTCGGGTCGGTGCGCCGCGCGACGTGACGGGGTAGCGCAAGCGTCTCGGCGAGCTCGCCGGGCCTCTCGTCGTTGGTTACGCTCGCGCTGGGGTCGTTCTGGAGATACGCACTAGATCTTCTTCGACATGATCAGGCGCGGCACGCGGTGCATGCCGGCGCGCTCGTACAAGCGCACCGCGGGATTCTCCTCGCGGACCTGGAGATGAAATGCGCGCACGCCGCGGGTGCGGAGCTCGGGCTCGATCGCGGCGAGCGCGAACGCGCCGGCGCCGCGACCTCGCACCGCATCGTCGATGTAGAGCTCGGTCAGCCACGCCTCGCGGCCCCCGAACTCGAGATCGAAGCTGTACGAGAGGAACGCATAGCCGACATCACGGCCATCGTCTTCGATCACGAACACGCAACCGAGGTTCGGATCCGCGAGCATCTGGCGCATCGCGGTCTCGAGCGCCACATCCGAGATTTCGATGCCCTCGTGATCCTGCAGCGCGCGCGAGCGCGGCAGGAGTGCGGGTACATCTGCGAGCGTCGCGGGGCGCAGCGCGAACGCCATCAGCCCTCGGAAACCGCTGGGGCCGCTGGGGCCTCGGTCGGCTCGACGACCATCCGACCGCCGTCGCGCAGCTCGTTGGGGACGAGCGGCGAGACTTCACCGGTCGACACCATCCAGAGCTGGTGAGCCGCGCGCGTGACGCCGATGTGGAGCAGGTGGCGTGCCCAGTTGACCGCGGGATAGCTGGTGTCGTTGACGTCGACCATCACGACGTAATCGAACTCGAGGCCCTTCACGTGCGTGACATCGGTGACGTCGACGCCGGGTTGGAAGTTGAACTCGTCGCGCTTCACGCGGCGTAGGGCAGGGACCTCGGCGCGCTTGAGGCCATCGAAGTACGCATCCGCTTGCTCGGAGTGGCGCGCGACGACGGCGCACGACGCGGTCGGCTCGTGGTTCATCAGCGTGCGCAAGGCATCTCCGAGGAACGCGACCGCTTCGCCGAGATCTCCGAACTCGTGGAGCTCGACCGGCTCGCCAGGGCGCGCGGCGATCGGATCGGTCGGCGCGAGCTCGGGGCCGAGCACCGCGCGCGCGAGCATCATGACCTCGGCGGTCGAACGGTACGATAGCTTCAGCGGTCGCACGATCGCGGCCTGGGAGTGATCGTTCGAGATCTGGCCGAGCAGCTCTTCCCAGGTCGTGAAGTTGTTGTCGAACACGAGGCGCTGCGCGGTATCGCCCGCGATCGTGATCGAGCGCTTGCGCGGATCGCCATCGGGCGTCCGCACGGCCTCGAACAGCACCTTGACCTCGAGCGCGGAGCGATCCTGCGCCTCGTCGATCGCGACGTGCTCGTACGAGATCTCGTCCCCACCGCTCGGCATCAGGACGCCGCGCTTGAGCTGGATCAAGCGGAGCAGGATCGGATCATCCTCGTCGTCGAAGCGGCCGGCCGGATCATCCGGATCGGCAACGACCTCGAGCCCTTCGCTATCGAGCTCGGGATTGCCCTCCTCGTCGACCGGCGCCTTCTGCGGCACCGTGAGCTGGCGCTTGACCCAGATGATCAAGCGTTCGATATCGCGGTCGGTGACATCCGTGCCTTCGAAGCCATCGATCAGCGCCTTGGCATCGGTGAACAGCTCCGCCCAGTCGAGCGTGATGTTGTCGGCGCGCTTGCGCGAGCGCTTGACCAGGCCCTCGAGCGCGACTCGCACGTTGACGTCGAGCTCGGTCTGCTTCTTCAGCCAGCTGTTCATGCCGGAGAGCCGCGGCACGAGCGCGCGCTTGACCAACCGGTTCCACTCCTCCAGCGCGACCGCCGACATCTCGGCCAGCTCGGCGCCGACCTTCGCGGTCTGCTCGCCGACCGCGTTCTCGAGCAAGCGGATCATCATCGGGTGCTTCTTCACGCGCGAGACGTTCTCGGGCGGGTCGTCGTTGTAGAGCGTCGGTGAATCCGGCAAGCAGCGCATGCGCATCTGGCGCGCCCATCCGGTGTACGTGACGACCGGGACGCCGGTGACGCCGAGCGCGGGGAGCACGCCGCCGACGTAGCGCACGAGGGATGACGTGGGCACGACGAACAGCGTGTTGCGGGCGCTGAACCGGCGCGGATCCTGGAAGTTCAAGAACGCGACGCGATGGAGCGCGACGGTCGTCTTGCCGGAGCCTGCACCACCCTGGATCACGACGATGCCAGAGTCCGGCTGCGTGATGAGGTCGAACTGCTCCTTGTCGATGAGGGCCGCGATCTCGGGCAGCGCCTTGTCGGCGCGCACGGCGCCGGCGTTGTGATGAACGCCGAGCTTGCCCTTCTCTCCTCGCTCTGGCGGCGCAGCTGCGGCGGGGCGCGAGGCTTTGCCCATGCCACCGTGGAGCACGGGCGTCATCTGGCCGACCGCCTGGAGCCACGTGCCGTGGGCATCGCGCAGGTACGTGCCTTGGGGTGCGCCGATCCGCCGCAGGTTGCCCTTCGCGATCGAGACATTGCGTCGGGTCTCGACCATGCCCTCGACGGTGCGGCCGGCGATCTCGTCCTCGTAGTCATCGCCCTCGTCGTAACGGTAGTAGATCCGCGAGATCGGTGCGTTGCGCCAATCGACGATCTGGACGTTCGTCTTGCGGTCGATGAAGCCGCGCTTCCCGATCATCACGTCCTTGGACTTGCCGCCCTCCTTCAACTTCATGTGCGCGAAGTACGGCGACGTGATGTCGACGGGCAGCGAGCGACCTCCACCGATCCGCGCGCGCAGGGCAGCGAGGCGGGTCATCTGCTCGACCAGCGGCGGGAGGTCCTCCGCGCGCGCTTCCGAGATCTGGTCGCGCAGCGAGAGGAGATCCTTGTCCAGGTCGTTCGCGCCGACCCGGTCTTCGTCGACCTCTTCGCCCAGGGCGACACGCGCTTGGACCTGACCGAAGAGGCGTTCCTCCTCCGCGATGATCGTCGCGGCGTCACTGCCTTTTTCGATTTCCTGGCCCATAAGTGGTCGGCGAATCTAGTGACCTCTTGGGTCACACGCAAGTACGAGAGATCCTCGTCGGCACCTTTGCCGCCAATCCGGACCGCCAGGCACGGTGATGGACGTCGTTCACAGCTCTGACCGCCGCGATCGATTTCGACATCGTGCACACGGCCTAAAACCCTATTGCATCAGGGGGAAATAGGCCGTACCTACGTTTCAAACGATGGCACGCGCCAAGCTCCTCCTCGCCCACGATCCGCTTCGCCGTTGGTCGTCTGCGGACGCGAACGACACCTACAATATTCCGCGCTGGGGCTGCGGTTATTTCGGCGTCAATGACGCCGGCAACTTGATCGTCACTCCACGTGGCAGCGGCGAGGGCGCGGGCGCGATCGACATGAAGGAGCTCGTCGACGAGCTCGTCGCGCGCGGCATCCAGCTGCCGATCCTGCTGCGCTTCAGCGATATCCTGAAGGCGCGCATCGAGCTGCTCTGCGCCTCGTTCAACGGCGCGATCAAGGAGTACGACTACAAGGGTCAGTACCGCGGCGTCTACCCGATCAAGGTCAACCAGAACCGCACCGTCGTCGAGGAGATCATCGAGTACGGTCGACCATTCCACTACGGTCTCGAAGCCGGCTCCAAGCCCGAGCTGCTCGCGATCATGGCGATCCATCAGGACGAAGACGCCCTGATCATCTGCAATGGCTACAAGGACGAGGAGTACATCGAGACCGCGCTGCTCGCGTCGAAGATGGGCAAGACGATCATCCTAGTGATCGAGAAGCCGACCGAGCTCGAGCACATCCATCGCGTCAGCGAGCGGATCAAGATCAAGCCGCAGCTCGGCATGCGCGCGCGCCTCTCGTCGCGCGGCGCCGGGCGCTGGGAGCAATCGGGCGGTGACTTCTCGAAGTTTGGCCTCTCGGCCGCCGAGATGGTCGCGGCCGTCGAGCGCCTCAAGTCGTGGGGCGAGGTCGATTCGCTCAAGCTCATGCACTTCCACCTCGGCTCGCAGATCTCCGCGATCAAGAGCGTGAAGAACGCGCTGCGCGAGGCCGGTCGCTTGTTCTGCGAGTGCTACAAGCTCGGCGCTAAGGGCCTCTCGTACATGGATGTCGGCGGCGGGCTCGGCGTCGACTACGACGGCTCGCAGACCAACTTCGCCTCGTCGATGAACTACTCCGTGCAGGAGTACGCGAACGATGTCGTCTACGCGATCAAAGAGATCTGCGACGCCGATCAGGTCCCGCATCCGAACATCGTCTCGGAGTCCGGTCGCGCGATCGCCGCGCACCACTCGGTGCTCGTGGTCAACGTGCTCGGCGTGACCGAGTTCAACACCTCGATCCCGGCCGCGATCACCAAGCCGGTGCCGCCGCTCGTCACCAACATGTGGGACACGTACCAGGCGGTCTCGCAGAAGAATCTGCTCGAGAGCTATCACGACGCGGTCGAGTACAAGGACCAGGTCCTCCAGCTCTTCAACCTCGGCCACCTCTCGCTCGAGCACCGCGTGACCTGCGAGAACTTGTTCTGGGCGACCTGCGAGAAGGTCCTGATGCTGGTCAGCCGCCAGGCGCACGTCCCCGAGGAGCTCGAGGGCCTCGAGAAGGCGCTCAGCGATACCTACTTCTGCAACTTCTCCATGTTCCAGTCGGTGCCGGATGCATGGGCGGTCGATCAGCTCTTCCCGATCTGCCCGATCCATCGCCTCAACGAGGAGCCGACCCGGCGCGCCACGCTCGCCGACATCACGTGCGACTCCGATGGGAAGATCGATTCGTTCATCGATCTGCGCGACGTCAAGCACGTGCTCGAGCTCCATCCGAAGATCGATCACCAAGACTACTACCTGGGCATCTTCCTGGTCGGCGCGTACCAGGAGATCCTTGGCGATCTGCACAACCTGTTCGGGGACACGAACACCGTGCACGTCCAGCTCTCTCCCGAGGGTGACTACGACGTCAAGGAAGTCGTCGCCGGCGATACCGTCAGCGAGGTCCTCCAGTTCGTCGACTACTCGCCGAGCGACTTGCTCGGCCGCATGCGCAACAACGTCGAGCAGGCGCTGCGCAAGAAGCTGATGACGATCGAAGAGAGCCGCACGCTGATCAATCGCTTCCGCCAGGGCATGATCGGCTACACGTACCTCGATCGCGAGTAAGCCGAGCCGATCCGCGTTACGCTTCCGGCCATGAAGATGCTCGCCGGGGTTCTGGTCGTCTGGCTGGGTTCGGTCGCGTTCGCAGACACCGAGCCCACACCACAGGAGCAGGTCGCGAAGGTCATCAAGGACGCGACCAACTTGCAGGCCTGCTACACCGACCGCGTGAAGGTCAGCACCAAGCTCGCTGGCAAGCTCGGCGTGGTCATCACGATCGAGGAGAAGGGCAACGTGAGCGCGGTGACGGTGACCACCCCGCTCGACGATAAAGTGGATGCGTGCGTGGTGGCCGGGATCAAGGCATTGACGTTTCCGTCGCCCGGTCAGCAGGTCAAGATGAAGTACGCGTTCGACTTTCACAAGTAGGCGAAGCTCACGTGAGGCGATCCTCGTTCAACCCGTTACCGTGGCGTGGGATTCTGGTCGGGTGAAGGCTCTGGTCGCTGTAGCACTGCTGGCAGGCTGCGGTCGCGTTGGTTTTGGCGAACTGGCTGGTCGCGACGGCGACCCGGGTGCGCTCGTTGATGGGCCGACGCATCGTGCAGTGCCGACGTTCGTCCAGGCGATCGGCGCGACTGACACGAACGCGGTGTCGGGCGTCTCGGGCACCCTCGGTGGTGACATCGTCGTCGGCAACACGCTCGTCGTCGCCGTCGATTTCAACAACACCAGCGCGAATCTGGTCGACCTGACCGATTCACTCGGCAACAGCTTCACACGCGTGTTCGGTCCTTCGGATCTAGTCTCACGCACCTATCTCTACGCCGCGCCGATCACGACCGGGGGGCACGACTCGGTCAAGGCGACGATCGATGCACCCAGCAACCTGTTCGATCTCCGCATTCACGAATTCACCGGACTCGCTCCACTTGCAGCGAATTCGACGAGCGTGGCGTCCGGCACCGTCAGCGGTGCGGGCGTCATCGAGACCGGTGCCGAGATCACGACAACCGAGCCGAACGATCTGATCTTCGTACTCGCGCTGAGCGGCATCGTCCACGCGATGAGCCCCTACGCGATGGTGCTCGACTTCGAGGCGGACATCTCCGAGATCCTCGTCGCGACCACGCCGGGGATCTACGTGCCGGTCGTCGTCGTCGACAGCGGCGCGATGTGGGTGATCTCGGCCGTCGTCTTACACGCCGCCGAGATCTGAGCCCTCGACACACTACAAGGATGGCCGATTTTCACGGGTATGGCCGAGACCGTGATCGGTATCGATTTCGGTACGAGCTGCACCAGCGCGGGCACGCTGATCGGCGACCGGGTCGAGCTCGTGCGCGACAACAGCGATCCCGTGGTTCCTACCGTCGTGTACGTGCCCGAGCGCGGCGACGTCGAGGTCGGCAAGCGCGCGGTGCTGCGCCAGCAGAGCCAGCCGAATCGGGTGGTGCGCTCGGTCAAGCGCGTGCTCGGCATGGAGCCGGGCAACGAGCTCGTGCGGCGCTATGCGGCGAGCTCCGGCGCGAGGCTCGAGGCGACCGGCGACAAGCTCCTCTACAAGATCGGCACCGCGACGTACGCGCCGGAGCAGATCGCGGCCTCGGTGTTGAACCGCATCCGCGAGCTTGCGGAGCAACGCTTCGGTGGCCAGATCAGGAAGTGCGTGGTGACGCTCTCGGCAGCCGCGCCTGCCGGCTATCGCGATGCGATCGTCCGCGCGGGGAAGATCGCGCACCTCGATATCCTCGAGCTCGTCGCCGAGCCGATCGCGGGCGCGCTCGCGGTCGGACTCCACTCGACCTCGGCGCAGCGCCGCTTGCTCGTGCTCGATTTCGGCGGCGGCACGTTCGATGCCTCGGCGATCGTGCAAGCAGGCATGAAGTTCTCGCCGGTCGCCACCTTCGGTGATTCGCTGCTCGGCGGCGATGATCTCGATGACGAGTTCGCCGAGGCGATCGCTGGTGCGGTGCATCGCCAGTACGGCGTCGACATGCACCGCGATATCTTGAAGTTTGCCGAGCTGCGCTATCGCTGCGAGCAAACCAAGCGGATCTTGTCGTCGCGCAGGGATGCGCCCTTCACTATGAACGAAGCCTTCATCGTCGGTGGCAAGCCGCGCTCGCTCGATCTCAAGATCGATCGGCCTTGGATCGAGGAGCGGTGGAAACCGCTGTTCGATCGCGCGATCGATGTCGTCGATGAAGTGCTCCGCCAAGCCGGTTGGTCGCCCGCAGACGTCGGTGCGGTCGCGTTGATCGGCGGCACCTCACTCGTGCCGAAATTTCAGGAGCTGATCGCGGCAAAGTTTGGGCGCGATCGCGTGGCCGTGTCGCCGGATGCAGACCTCGCGGTCTCGATGGGCGCGGCGCTGCTCACCGCACGGCACGGCTCCACGCCACGTCACGTACCGGTGCTCACGAGTGATCGGGCGGCGGCACTGTAAGCATCCGCACGCTCAGAGACGCTCAGAGCTCCGGCAAGCCCCACACCGCGGTCAGTGCGACGTAGTCGTCGTGCGGCAAGAGAACGAACACCGGATGCTGCGCGGGGTCGAGCGAGGTCAGCAAGCGAGCGAGCTGGTCCTCGGGCATCGCGGTACAGCCCACCGTAGGCGTCGCTGCATCCTTCCAGACATGCAGGAAGATGCAGCTACCATCGCCGGGCTGGTGCGACGGATTGTGCGCGACGTCGATCACCCAGGTGTAGAGCGCATCCTTGCGGTGCATCTGTTCGGCGGAGTGCCAGTCGAGCTCGGTCGCGGTCTTGTCGACGATCGTCGTGTAGTGAAGCGATGCCGGATCGTCGATGCACAGCGTGTTGTCGTCGGTCGGCGTGTACGGCAGGCGCGTGCCCACCGGCGGATTCGGCGCGTACCCGTAGGCACCGCGAACTGCGAAGCTGCCAGCCGGGCTCTTCTTGTCGCCTTCTTGCTTCAGGGGGCCGGTACGGCCGATCGGCACCGCGTCCCCGTGCAAGCCGATGCCCCAGGCCGACCCCGTCGCACCGATCACCGCGGTCCACGGATCACCAACGCGCTGCCACGCGGTGGCCTTCTCGCGGTGCCACAGCTGGAGCGTCGCGGTCACCGCGTTCCAATCCGCCGGCACCGCGGTGAGCAGTTGCGTGGTCGCCTCGGGTAGCGCTTGCGGCGCGGGCTTACGCAGCTCGACGGAGTGCACCGGCTCGGCGGCCGCGGGTGGTTCGCTCTTCGCGCGGTTGCATGCGGCAACCACGAGCGCGACGAGCAAGAACCTCATACCGACATGTCTAACATGCGCTGGATCGGCTGGAGCGCACGGACGCGCACCGGCTCGGGCACATCGACCTGCGGCGCCAGATCACGCAGCGCGAGGTAGAGCTTCGCGAGCGTGTTCATCCGCATGAACGGGCACTCATTGCACGAGCAACTCTCGTCCTCGGGCGGGGCCGGGACGAGCAGCTTGCCCGGCGCGGCTTGCGCCATCTTGTGGAGGATGCCGGCCTCGGTCGCGACGATGAATTGCTGCTTCGGGCTCGTCCGCGCGCGCTCGATCAAGCCGCTCGTCGAGGCGATGAAGGCGGCGTGGCGCAGGATGCCCTCGTGGCACTCGGGGTGCGCGATCACTTCGGCCTCGGGATACTGCGCCATCAAGAGCAGCAAGCGGCGCTCGCTGAACGTCTCGTGGACGATGCACGTACCTTCCCACAGCACGAGGTCTGGACGATCTGCCTGCTTCTTCACGAACGCGCCGAGGTGACGATCTGGCGCGAAGACGATCTTTTGATCGCCAAGTGCTTTGACGATCTTCACCGCGTTCGACGACGTGCAGATGACATCGCTCAGCGCCTTCACCTCGGCAGAGCAGTTGATGTAGCTCACGACCGTGTGACCGGGATACTGCGCGAGCCAGTGCTCGAACGCCGGTGCCGGGCAGCCATCGGCGAGCGAGCAGCCCGCCTTCATATCCGGAATCACGACGATCTTGTTCGGGTTCAAGATCTTCGCGGTCTCGGCCATGAAGTGAACGCCGCAGAACGCGATCACGTCGGCCGGCGTCTTCGCCGCGGCTTGCGACAGCTGGAGCGAATCACCGACGAAGTCGGCGATGTCCTGGATCTCCGACTCCTGGTAGTAGTGCGCCAGGATCACGGCGTTGCGCTCCTTCTTGAGGCGCTTGATCTCGGACTCGAGCTCCTCGTCGGTCATGTCCAAGGTGGGTGCGGGGGTGCCGAGGACGGAGAGCTTGTCCATGAGGTTCTCTAGCACGACCCGCAGCTGTAGATGAGGTGCGGGTGAGCCGGTCCACATGGACGCCAGAGCTGGACGATTCATTCCTGCGATGAGCCAGGCGGGGATGGGGTTTGATTTTCGAACGGACGCGGCGCTGGCGGCCGGCCAGATCTACGTGGATCTCCAGCCGGTGGTCGAGCTCGCGAGTGGCCGGATCTTCGGGTACGAGGCGCTCGCCCGTTCGCGGGCCGAGGCGTACACGTCGCCGATCCAGATGTTCGCGACCGCGCACGAGCAGGGTGCCGTCGGGCGGCTCGGTCGCGAGCTGCGTCGCCAGGCCGTGGTCGCCGCGCGGGGCGCGACCTTGTTCCTCAACGTCCACCCGAGCGAGCTCGACGCGCCGGAGCTGCTCGGCTCGACCGATCCGATCGCTTTGCATACCGGTCCGCTGGTGATCGAAGTACCCGAGTCCTCGCCGTTGATCCGCTATCGCAACGCGCACTCGACGCTCGAGAGGTTGCGCGAGCGCGGTGTCCAGATCGCGCTCGATGACTTCGGCGCGGGCTATTCGAACTTCGGCTATATCGCGCAGCTCGCCCCCGATCTCGTGAAGCTCGATCGCGAGCTGATCGCTGGAGTTACGATGCACTCGCGCCAACAAAAGTTGCTGCAGGCGCTCAACGCGCTTTGCATCTCGCAAGGCGCGACCGTGATCGCCGAGGGCATCGAGACTCGCGAGGAGCTGATGGCCGTGATCGCTGCGGGTATCCCCCTCGCGCAGGGGTTCTACCTCGGCCGACCGAGTGCGACCGGTGCTTCGACGTGGACGCCGAGCTAGCGCATCCGCTTGCGCAGCTGGTGCACGCGATAGCCTGCGAGCACGCCGCGGCCGAGAAAGATCAGGCCGAATAGTGAAATGACCAGGTGCGGAGTGTCGGTCACGGCGATGTACGCCATCCAGCCGATGAACACGCCGAGCGCGACCGAGGTCGCGGCCAACGGAGAGGTCTTCGCCCAGCGCGATAGCGCTACATGCACGCCGAGGATCGCCAGCCCGGCGCCGAACATCACGAGGAACGCGGGCGTCAGGAAGATCTTGGGGCCGGTGAACGAGGCGAGCATCGCGAAGATCGCGACCGGAATCAGCGGATAGATGAAACCGGCGCGAACGATGATGCGGCGAGCCTGATCGATCGCTGGCTGATGGAAGAGAGCAATCTCGGCTTCGAGGTCGTCGTGGGTCGAGGAGGTCGTCGAGGAGGGGGATGCTGCGAAGGTCTGCATGCCGGGGTAGTTCCAGCCGGGTGCAAAGTGATCCCAACAATCGTCAGCTAGTTTGGCGACGCGCGCCAGGCCCCGATTTTCTTGGCCAATTCGGCCGCCTGCGCGCCTTGCAGGTGCGCGACGCGATCGGCAGCGGCGCCGGCCAGGGCCATCGCGCGGTCGCGGTTCTTGGTCCGGTAGTAGGCCTGCGCGGCCAGCAGCTCGCCGTACGCGATGTCGAACGGGTTGCGGCCGTGGATCTCCGAGACTGGATCGATCGCGCGGACGGCGTCGGCAGGGCGCGCGGCTTCGAGATAGATGTGCGCGAGCTTGGCGTCGGCGCTGGCAACTTTTGGATGGCTCGCGCCGTACATCGCGATCATGCCGTCGCGCCCGGCGAGGGCGTGTGCGATCGCGTGGTCGAACGCGCGCTGCTCGACGTCGACATCGCTGAGGCCGAGCTCGATCAGCGGCTGATCGCGGAGGCGATCCGGCTCGGGCTCGGTCGCCACGATCGTCGCGGCCCGTTCGAGATAGGCGCGCGCGGCGGCGCCGTCCTCGTCGACAACGGTCTGGCTCAGGTTGAGGAGCGTCACGACGAGCGCCGGCGAGGCCTTGCCGACGCTCTGCTCCTTGAGGGTCAGCACGCGCTGCATCGTGGCGAGCGTGGCCGCCCGGTCGCCGAGACCGGAGTACGCGCTGGCCAAGCTGTTCATCGCGGCTGCGATGTGGAGCGGTGGCGCACCCGCGGCCTCTTCGATCGCGATCGCGCGGAGATCCAGATCGCGCCCCGCGATCAGATCACCGCTCTCGATCGCGACATCGGCCTGCTGCAAGAGCACGTCGGCGAGGTTCGGATGTTCGGAACCGTAGATCTTGGCGGCGATCTCGGCCGCGCGCTGCACGGTGGTCCGCGCCTTGTCTCGCTCGCCCAGATCATCGAGGAGGCGTGCGAGCGTCGTCAGCGCGCCGACCACACGAGGGCGTTCGACACCGAGCGGCTCGTAGAGCGCGAGGCAGCGCTCGATCTCGGTGCGCGCACCCGCGAAGTCATTGCGAGCCTCTGCGAGCAGGCCGAGGTTCATGTGCAGAAACCCGGCGAGCGCCGGGGGCTGACCGATGCGGGTGAGCTTCGCTCTGGCTTGCATCGCGGCGGCATCGGCATCGTCGTAGCGTTTCGCGGCGCGCCCGACCGAGATCAACCGGATCCACGCCTGGGCCGCGATTGAATCGTCGCCAGCGGCTTCCGCTTCGCTCGCGGCACGCCGCTGCGCGACATCGGCTTCCGGTGCGCGCGCGGTGGCGCGCTCGACGCCGAGCCGATACCAAGCTTCACCGAGCAAGCGCCGATCGCCGAGGGGTTCCGCGGCCGTCGTGACCTCGGTCGCGACCGCGAGCGCGCGCTTGGTCAGGCCGGCGTCGTCGAGGGTCTGCGCCTGGTCGAGCTTCGCGCGCAGGCCCGCAATGACCGTCGCATTCGGCGTATTCGGATCAGGTGCGGGTGGCGCATCACTGCACGCGGTGAGCTCGGTGGCGGCCAGCGCCGCGGAGACCGCGTGCTCGATCACCGTCGGATCGGGATGATCGAGCTCTGCAAGGAGCGCATCGACCCGGTGCACCGATCGCGCGAGGCACGTCGTGCGCGCGGCGCGGGGTGGACCTTCGACCGTACACGCGGCCGTTCCGCCCTCGCGGAGCGCGACCTGATAGTGCGCGAGCGTGGCCTCGACGCGATCCATCGTCGAGCCGGCGAGTGCGCTACCGGCCATCGCGGCGCGGATGTGCGCGGCGCGCGTCGGATTCCAGGTCGGCGTTCCGACCGCCGCGATGCACGCTGCCGACGACGTTCGCGGCCACGCGATCCACAGGATCACCACCGCGATCGCGAGCACGGCAGCCGTTCCGCCAACTGCGAGTCGGCGACGCTGCCGCGCAGGTGCCGTCGCACAGCGGTCGAGCTCGGCGACGAAATCGGTCATCGCGGGAAATCGCTCGGCGGGTACATCGGCGCGGCCACGTGCGAGCGCCGCGGCGAGGTCGCGGGGCATACGCTCTCCGGTCGCGCGCCACACATCGCCGATCGTGATCGCGAAACCGTATTGATCGGTGCGGGCGTCGATCGCGCCACCGCCGAGCTGTTCCGGCGCCATGTAGCCCGGCGTGCCCGAGGGTGTCGTGCCACCCACGTACATCGCCTGCGATCGCGCGAGTCCGAAATCGCTGATCCGCGCGCGCCCGTCGGTGCCGACCAGGATGTTCTCGGGTTTGACATCGCGATGGACGAGCCCCGCGACGTGTGCCGCGACCAGGCCGCGACCGGCTTCGATGACCAGCCGCAGCGCTTCGCGAGCGGAAGGAGATTTCGTACGCTGGTAACTGCGCAGATCCGAACCATCGATCCACTCGAGCGCGATCGCGACCTCGTCGCCGATGAGCTCGGCGTCGTGCACGGTCACGACGTGCGGGTGCTGCAGCTTGGCCAGCGCGCGCGCCTCCGCGTACACGCGATCATGATCGTCACCGATCGCGGGGACGAGCTTGAGCGCGACCCGGCGGAGCAGCCGTGGATCCCAAGCGTCGTAGACGATCGTCATGCCGCGGCCGAGCACGCCCCGGATCTCGAACCGGCCGACCTTCGGCAGCGCGTCGCCGGTCGCGAACAGCTCGCGCGAGACCTGCGCGCGCAGCAGCGCATCGACTAGATCGGGCGACGGGCTCGCGAGTGCACGCAGCTCGTCGCCGAGCGCGTCGTCCTCTGAATCGTCTGCCACTGAATGTCGTCGTACCTGAAGACCGGCGGCTGTGGCAAGCTCGGCGCGTGGTGGCCACTGCTCCCGACGACAACGCGCTGATCGCTGCGTGGCGTGGCGGCGACAAGCAGGCAGGCAACACGCTGGTCGCCCGCCACTTCGACAGCATCTGCCGGTTCTTTCGCACCAAGGTCGGCGACGACGTCGGCGACCTGATCCAGCGGACGTTTCTCGACTGCGTGCAGAACCTCGAGAGGATCGAGCTCGGTGGGTTTCGCGCGTACCTGTTCGGCATCGCTCGCCACCGCTTGCTCCGCCACCTTCGCGACAAGTACCGCGACGCCGCGCGCTTCGACGCCGAGGTCACGAGCGTCGCGAACCTCGGCACGACCCCGAGTCAGCGGATGAGCCGCGATCACAGGCAGCTGCAACTGCACGAAGCGCTGCGCCGGCTACCCGTCGATCATCAGATCGCTCTCGAGCTCGCGTACTTCGAGGACCTCTCCGCTCCGGAGATCGCCGCCGTGATCGGTGTGCCGGCGAACACGATCCGCAGCCGGCTCGCGCGTGCGCGCGAAGGTCTGCGCGACCATCTCGCTGCACTCGATGCAGCCGCCTAGCTCCTCTGATCTGTTAGAGTTTCCGGGTCGTGCTCGCCGCCATCTCACCGCACCTTGCCGCCGGCATGCAGCTCGGCAAGTACAAGCTGGTCGACCAGCTCGGCCAGGGCGGCATGGGTGGGGTCTGGCGCGTCACCGATCCGGAAGGCCGCGAGCTCGCGCTCAAGTCTCCTGCCTCGGGCATGAATCCCGCGGCCGAGCCCGTGAAGCGGTTCGCGCGCGAAGCGAACGCGGTGCGCCTGCTCGATCACGAGAACCTCGTGCACGCGGTCGACGTCTTCGTCGACGAGGGCTTCTTGTTCCTCGTGATGGAGCTCGTCGAGGGGCACACGCTCACGAAGGTGATCCAGCAGGGCCCGATCGGCCCGCGTCGCGCACTCGTGATCACGCGTCAGCTGCTCGATGGCATCGCGCACGCGCACGACCAGGGCATCATCCATCGCGATCTCAAGCCCGACAACGTGATGCTCGTCGATATGGGTGGCTGGGAGCGCGCGAAGATCGTCGATTTCGGACTCGTCAAGCTCGTCGGCGATGCCGAGAACCTGATGGGCGGCGGCAAGCTCACGAACATGGGGGTGGTGTTTGGCACCCCCGCGTACATGTCGCCGGAGCAAGCGCTCGGTCGGCCCGTCGATGGTCGCGCGGACCTCTATGCGCTCGCGACGATGCTGTTCGAGATGATCGTCGGTCGCGTACCGTTCGAGAGCACCGATCCGATGATGGTGATGCGGATGCAGATCAAGTCGCCTCCACCGCGGCTCGACATGTTCGCGAAGGGCAAGCCGTGGTGTACGCCCGAGCTCGTCGCGCTCCTCGAAGGCGCGCTCGTGAAGGATCCCGCGCACCGGTTCCCGACCGCCGCCGCGATGACGAGCGCGGTCGACACCGCGTTCGTCTCGATCGATCATCTCGTCTAGGGCAGCAGCCCGCGGCGGATCTCGACGACCGAGTGACTCGTTGCCTGCAACGCCCGCTTGAGATCTTCGAACGCGAGGTACGGATCGACCTTGTCGCCACACGTGAACAGGTCGACCGCCGCGAAGCCGTGCTCGGGCCAGGTGTGGATCGCGAAGTGCGATTCGGCGATCACGATCACTCCCGTCACGCCGTGTGGCGAGAAGGCGTGCACGACCTCGTGCAGGGGTGTGGCACCAGCGAGCTTGACGGCCGCGACGAGCGCCGCCTGGATGCTCGCGGGGTGGTTCAGGAGCTCGCGATCGCACCCGTGGTATTCGCAGAGCAGGTGCCGACCCAGTGCTTGCACAGCACCTATCTACAGCATAAGGTCCGGCAAACATAAGGGGGAGCTGAAGCCCACCCAAGTAGGGTGGCAAGGCTGAGAGGCACGATCACCGTGCGACCCCACGAACCTGACCCGGGTAATGCCGGCGTAGGGAGAGCAAATGAGCACCAAGCTTCCTGTTGTCACTGACCCCGTCGCGAACCTGCCGGTCATCACCGACTTCCCGGCCTCGCAAAAAGTGTTCATCGAAGAAGGCGGGCTGAGCGTTCCGGTACGCCGGATCTCGCTCTCGGGTGGCGAGGCGCCGCTCGATGTCTACGATACGAGCGGTCCGCAGGGCCACGATCCGCACAAGGGTCTGCCGAAGCTGAGGAAGCCCTGGATCGACGCGCGGTTCAAGGACGGCGACGATGGCAACCGCTCGCAGATGCACTACGCACGGCGCGGCATCATCACGCAAGAGATGAAGTTCGTCGCGATCCGCGAGAACATGCCCGCCGAGTTCGTCCGCGACGAGATCGCGCGCGGCCGCGCGATCTTGCCGGCGAACATCAACCACCCCGAGAGCGAGCCGATGATCATCGGCTCGAAGTTCCTCGTGAAGATCAACGCGAACATCGGCAACTCGGCCGTGACCTCGACGATCGGTGAAGAGGTCGACAAGCTGCGCTGGTCGGTCAAGTGGGGCGCGGACACCGTGATGGATCTGTCCACCGGCAAGAACATCCACGACACCCGCGAGTGGATCATCCGCAACTCGCCGGTGCCGATCGGCACGGTGCCGATCTATCAGTGCCTCGAGAAGGTCGATGGCGACCCGGAGAAGCTCAACATCGATCTCTTCATCGAGACGCTGATCGAGCAGGCGGAGCAGGGCGTCGATTACTTCACGATCCACGCGGGCGTCCGCATGGCGTACATCCCGCTCACCGCGAATCGCATGACCGGCATCGTGTCGCGCGGCGGCTCGATCATGGCGAAGTGGTGAGCGGGATGTACGCCATGCGGACGCCCGCGTGGATCGTGAAGTAATCGACGCCCTGCTCCGCCTGCTCGATC
>JANXOP010000133.1 GCA_025357755.1 Kofleriaceae bacterium
TCGGGCGGATCGCCGCGGCGATCCGCCCGATCCAGGCGCAACGCATCGTGCTGTCGTGCAAGCACGCGCGGTCGTACGTGCCCGGGTTGCTCGGTGCGTGGCTCGCCGGCGCGACCGTGGAGCTGCTGCCGAACGTTCAGCCGGGCACGCTCGATCGTGTCGATGCCGATCCGGCGATCGCGGCCGTGCTGCACGACGATCCGGATCGTCGAGACCGGTCGACCAAGGCGCTCTACGTGCCGGAGCTCGTGACTCGAGACGCGCCGTTCACGGTTCGCTCGTTGCCCGAGCTCGCGGTGCGGATGACGACCTCGGGAACGACGGAGCGCCCGAAGTATGTCGAGAAGACGCTCGCCCAGCTGGTCGACGAGATCACCGTGCTCGCGAACGTGGTGATGGCAGCGGACTGCGTGCTCTCGACGGTACCGTTCTCGCACCTCTACGGGCTGCTCTGGGGGGTGATGTTGCCGCTCCGGCTGGGCGCGCGGATCGCGAGTCACGAGGCGTTGCTGCCTGCGGATGTCGCGACCGCGGTCGAGCGCGAGCACGTCGATCTGTTGATCTCGACGCCCGCGCACCTCCGCGCGATGGCAGAAGCCACGATGCCGCGCGCGCTGCGCGTCATCTCGAGTGGGGCGCGGCTGCCGTCACCATTGCACGCGAGCTTGATCGCGAAGCACGCGTGGCGCGTCACCGACGTCCTCGGTTCGACGGAGACCGGAGGCATCGCGACGCGCTCCGATCCATACGCCGCCTGGTCGCCGCTCCCCGGGGCAACGGTCACCGCACCCGCGCAGCAGCTCACGGTCGCATCGGCGTGGTGTACGGGTGAGCGTATCGCCCTCGACGACCGGATCGAGCTTGCCGCGGATGGCACGTTCGAATATCTCGGGCGCACGAGCGAGCTCGTGAAGATCGCGGGCAAGCGCGCCGATGCGAGCGCGATCGAAGCGACCGTGCGTGCCGTGCCGGGCGTCACCGATGCCGCGGTGCTCGTGCATGCGGCAGCCGACAAGGAACCCCGGGTCGCGCTCGCCGTGACGATCGATGCCAGAGATGCCAGAGATGCCAGAGATGCCAGCGAGACCAGCGAGACCAGCGAGACCAGCGAGAGCGCCGTCACGCGCGATGCGATCGCCAATGCGATCCGGCATCACTTCGACGCGGTGTTCGTACCGAAGATCTTTCGTGTGGTGCCACGGATCCCGCGCACGGAGCGCGGCAAGCTCGATGCTCGCGAGCTGCGCGCGCTCCTCGGCCTTGCCGACCGCGCGACCGATCAGATTCCGGTGGAGCGCCTCGGCCCGGACGAGTATCGCGCCGAGATTCCGAGCGACCTCGTGTTCTTCGATGGCCACTTCGACACCTTCAAGGTGTTGTGCGGGGCCGCGGTGATCGACCGGATCGTCTGGCCGATCGTGAAGCTCGAGCATCCGGAGATCGGCGAGCTCCGCGCGATCCGGAGGCTGCGCTTCAAGAAGCCGATCGGGCCGGCACAGACGCTCTCGATCAAGCTCGCGTTGACCCCCGGCAAGATCCAGTTCGAGATCCTCGAGGCCACCGCGCAGGTCGCCTCCGGCCAGCTGGTCGTGACCTGATGCGGCTCTGCGCGATCATCCCGACGTACGACAACCCGACCACGCTCGAGGAGCAAGTCAGGCGCGTGCGCGAGCACATCACGGAGATTGTCGTCGTCGATGACGGCAGCGCACCCCCGGCGCGAGCGATCGCCGCCGCGCTCGCCGCCGCCAAGCAATGCGAGCTCGTGATCCGCGAGCACAATGGCGGCAAGGGCGCAGCGGTCAAGACCGGCCTCGCGTGGGCCCGCGATCACGGCTTCGACTACGCCCTCCAGATCGACGCCGACCTCCAGCACGACTCGCACGACATCCCGAAGCTGATCGCGGCGATCACCGCGGATCCCACGCTCGTGCTCGCGCAGCCCGTGTTCGATGCGTCGGCGCCGAAGGGCCGGTTGCGCGCGCGCAAGATCACCGAGTTCATGGCGATCGTGGAGACGCTCGGGACTCGGGTCGGCGATCCGCTGTGTGGCTTTCGCGTCTATCCCGTCGCGCAAGCCCTCGGCGTCAAGGCGCGCGGTGATGCGATGGACTTCGATCCGGAGATCGCGGTGCGCCTCGCGTGGGCGGGCGTCGCGATCGTCCACGTGCCGACCCCGGTGGTCTACACGGGTGGCGTCTCGCACTATCGCGGGCTCACCGATACCTTGCTGATCGCGAAGGCGCACGTGTGGCTGTGCACCGAGGGTGTGCTGCGCCTGATCACGAAGCCCTTCCGCTGGCTGTGGCGGCGAGCGCGTGGCTAGCTGGAAGAAGATTCCAGAGGTCGGATCGGTGCTCGGGATCCGGCTGCTCGTCTTGTTCGCGCGCATCTTCGGGCGTCGCGTGGCGGGCTGGTTCCTCTACATCGTCGCGTTCTACTACGCCGTGTTCGGCCGCACCGCACGCCGCGCCTCCCGCGACTATCTGCGCCGCATCGGCCACCGCGCCACGTTCGGCACGATCGTGCTGCACATCCAGATGTTCGCGCAGGTCGCCCTCGACCGGCTGTTCTTTCTCACCGGCACGTTGAAGCCGTTCACATTCGAACATCACGGTCACGAGTTGCTGGTCCAGGCCGCCGAAGCGAAGCGCGGTGTGATGCTGCTCGGCGCGCACCTCGGCAGCTTCGAGGTGATGCGCGCGCTCGGCAAGGCCTACCAATTGCCCATCAACGTGGTCGTCGATTTCTCGAACGCCGAGAAGATCAACGGCGTGCTGCGCTCGCTCGCTCCCAACATGCAAACCAACCTCATCTCTCTCGGAGATGATCCGCTCACCGCGATGCTCGCGATCCGCTCCGCGATCGAGCGCGGCGAGCTCGTCGCGATCCTGGCCGATCGCACTCCGGATGCCACACGCGGCAAGCGCGAGCGCATCGTGATGGCCAACTTTCTCGGTGCGCCGGCCGCGTTTCCCGCGGGCCCGTGGCTGCTCGCTCACACGTTGCGCTGTCCGGTCTACTTTGTCGCAGGCCTCTACGCCAAACCAAATCACTACGCGCTCCACCTCGAAGTCCTCGCCGAGCACGTAAAGCTCGACCGCAACGATCGTGCTGCGGCGCTGGCGCGCTACTCTCAGGCGTACGCTTCCATGCTCGAGACCTATGCCCGCGCGGCGCCGCTGAACTGGTTCAACTTCTACGACTTCTGGAGCGCCTCGTGACCCTCGAGATCGGCGAAGCGCGAGTCAACCACCGCGATGTCGCGCGCGTCGCGCGTGGCGAGCTCGCGGTCGCACTCACCGAGCAAGCGAGCTGGCACGCGCGCATGGCGAAGGACCGCGCCGCGGTCGAGACCCGCGTCGCGAGTGGTGAGCCGTTCTACGGCGTCAACACCGGCTTCGGCGCGTCCGTCGTCAACTCCGTCGCGTCCGAGTACGGCGCGAACCTCGTCGCAAACCTCTACCGCTTCCACGGTGTCGGCGTCGGCCCGAAGCTGTCGCGCGAAGAGGGCCGCGCCGTGATCGTCACGCGCCTCGCGCAGCTCGCCGCCGGCTGGTCCGGCATTCGTACCGAGACCTTGCGCGCGATGGTCGACCTCCTCGCACACGACATCATCCCGGTGATCCCCGAGCTCGGGTCTGTGGGCGCGAGCGGAGACCTCACGCCGATGTCCTACGTGGCGGCGGTGCTGTCGGGTGAGCGCGAGGTGTTCGTCGCCCCCACCGGAGTTGATTTTTCTGGCTCCCTTCTCGGCGCCCCGACCGGTCCCGGCGCCCTCACCGGAGTTGATTTTTCTGGTCCCTCTGTCCGGCCCGCGGCCGAAGCGCTGGCTACCGCGGGCCTCACGCCGATCACGCTCCGGCACAAAGAGGCGCTCTCGATCATGAATGGCACGAGCGTGATGACGGCGCTCGTGAGCCTCGCTCTCGATCGAACGGAAGCGTTCGCGCGCGGCCACGCGCTTGTAACCGCTTGGAATTCCTTTCTTCTCCGGGGTCAAGCCGCGCACTTCGACGAGCGACTCTTCCTCGCAAAGCCGCACCCTGGTTCTGTTCGCTACGCCGCCTGGGTCCGCTCCGGTCTTGCATCGCCCGCGCAACCCGCGCTCACTCCGGGCAAGGTCCAGGACCCGTACTCGATCCGCTGCGCCCCGCACGTGGTCGGCGTGCTGCTCGAGATCCTCGACCAAGCTGCAACGACCATCGAGATCGAGCTGAACGGCGCTGGCGACAACCCGTTGATGGACGAAGCAACCGGAGTCGCACTCCACGGCGGTAACTTCTATGGCAGCCACGTCACCCACGTCGCCGATACGCTCAAGCTTCATCTCGCCCACGCAGCCGAAGTCCTCGAACGCCAACTCGTACTTCTGTGCCACTCCACCCAGACGTCGGGCATCCCGGAGAATCTCGTCGCAGTTGCGGGGCCTAGCCAGAACTCGCATCACGGCTTCAAGGCCGTCGAGATCCTCGCGTCGTCGCTCGTGGCCGAAGCCATGAAGCTCGCATCGCCAGCGAGCGTGTTCTCGCGGAGCACGGAAGGTCATAACCAAGACAAGGTACCGATGGGGCCGATCGCGGCGCGCGATCTGCGGTCGATCCAGATGCTCGCCGATCACACGCTTGTGATCGGCCTGCTTGCCGCCGCGCAAGCGACCGACGCGACGAATCGAGCCAAAGAGCTACCTGCCCCCCTACATGCCCTCTACACCGCGATTCGAATGACCTGCTCGGCGACGATGGACGATCGCCGGCACGACATCATGCTCGCGCAGTGCCTGGCCGATTTCCACGGCGGTCGACTTCCAATCTAGCCGGCACCTGGTCACCCCCACCGGTTGGTCGCCCCACCGGGGTTGACGTTGTGTCCGGCGTCCGGCCTGGTCGCCCCACCGGTGGTCGCCCCACCGGGGTGGTCGCCCCACCGGAGTTGACGTTGTGTCCGGCGTCCGGCCAACGCACTACCGAAAACCGGACGCGTTCGGCCGGACTCCGGACATATTTTCTCGATGAGGAACTGATTTCAAATACCTACGGTTGGCATCCGAACTGCTCTTCGGGTGGCGATGACATTGCCGCGCCAGGTACTACCCAACCGATTTTACATGCTCTCGCGGCGCTGCACGCAGCGGCAGTTCCTGCTCCGTCCCGACGAAGAGACGAATAACGCGTTCGTTTACTGCTTAGCTGAGGCCGCTCAACGATTCGAAATCGAGCTCATCGGGTCCCAACAGATGTCAAACCATCACCACACGGTGTTGTTCGACAGGTTTGGGCGGGTGATCGAATTCACGGCTCACTTTCACAAGATGCTAGCAAAGTGTCAGAACGCTCATTGGGGTCGTTGGGAAAACATGTGGTCGACCCAATCTCCGTCCTTGGTCGAGCTCGTAGAGCGCTCCGACGTGATCGACAAGGTCGTGTATATGGCGACCAATCCCGTACTCGACAACCTCGTGGATCGCGTCGATCACTGGCCGGGCGCAAAGCTCGTACACGCGATGCTTCGAAGAAAGCCGCTTCGAGCGCATCGACCCAGTCACTTCTTTCGAGAAAAAGGAGTGATGCCAGCCATCATCGAACTGCACTTCACGATTCCGCCCGAGCTCGGCGACCCCGACGCTTTCGTGGAGGAAGTTCGACGACGTATCGGCGAAACCGAGCAGGAGCAGGCTCGCAAACGTAGCGAAAGTGGAACGCGGATTCTAGGTCGACGGGCTGCACTTCGGCAGTCGTGGCGAGACTCACCTACAAGCCATGAACCACGACGCAACCTAAATCCGCGAGTCGCGGCCCGGTCGAAGTGGCACCGCATCGAAGCGCTCGGACGAAACGAAGCGTTCCTGATCGCCTATCGCCTCGCTCGAGCAGCGTGGCTGAGAGCAAAGCCAACGCTATTCCCGCCTGGTACGTATTGGTTGGCGCGCTTCGCGAGCGTGCCGGTACTCAGCTGTTCAAGTTGAGAGAGTCACGAGCAGTCGATGCGTCTCGCTGTTGGGGAGCATCTCCATCGATGGAGAACGCGTAGTTTTAAGGCGGGCTGTTTGATGCGCGCCCAGTTCGCGCCGGTGTTGCCTTTCCTTCACTCCGCGGTGATCGGCCACAAGTGCCAAGCGACACCACCACGAATGTCACGCACCACGATCGCGAACGTGCCGCTCTGCGAATCCCCAGGATCGACCTTTAGATAAGCGCTGGCGAGGTCGAAGTCGTGCATCGTGCCGCACGAGGTCAGCCAGTTGATGTTGTACGTGTCATCGAAGACGACCACTGCTGGAATCTTGGTCTCCTTGGCGATCGTCAGCGACGTCTCCGTCAAGGCGTCCTTGCCGTCGATCGTGATCGGATCGATCACCGGGTTAGCGGCGGTATCACTCAGCCAGACGATCTTGTAGGCGACCGGATCGTTGGTGAGGAACGACATCTTGACGCGCAACGGCACCGGGTCGGTAGCGGCGAGGCCAAGCTCGGTGCGCGCAGCCGAAAGATCTGAATCGGGGGGCGCGGTGACGGTCCATCCTGTGGCCGTTTTTGTCAGTGCGCTATCAACTCCGGTGGGGGAATCGACGACAGCGGCCACCGGCACTTCCTCGTCGGGCGGCGCACCCTTGTGACCGATCAGTGCGGTGATGGTGGCCGTCTCGCCCGGCTGGATCCGGGGCGGTTCCATCCTGACGGCGATCACTCGATCGTGATCGAGCTCGTACTCGGCGTCGACATCGCCGCTGCAACCAGCCAAGGCGAGGAGCGCGAGCCACTTCATATCGTGCCTCGCAAGCCGATCGAAGGGATGAGGGGCAGTGACTCGAACGCGGAACGTTGCGAGTAGTCGTAGCCGTAGAAGTACGTGACCACGCTGCGATCGAGGTAGACGTTCTGGACGTCGAGGTACGCGGTCATCGCCGCGGGTCCCCACGTGAAGTTGTAGTCGACACGAAGATCGAGCTGATGATGGAGCGGCGCGCGGTCGGAGTTCACGGGCCCCGAGATCGGGAGGTGCAGGTTGCGGTCGCTATCGAACTCGGAGCCGATGACGGGCGTGTTCGGGAGGCCGGAGTAGAGAGAGAACCGGCCGCCGAGCTGCCAGCGGCCATGCTTGCGGCTGAGCGCGATGTTGAGGCTGTGCGGCTGGTCGTAGTCGAAGAGGCGCGGCGCATCGCCCGGTGCATCGACCCGCACGGAGTTGGAGTACGAGTAGCCGAACCAACCAAACCAGGTGCCGTTCGTGAGGATCGCGAGGATCTCGGCGCCCTTGCTCGTGCCGCGACCGTTGTTGCCGAGCGTGTCGTCGGCGTTGTGCGTGATCAAGAAGGATCGGTTCGTGTAGTACAGCGAGCCCTGGATCTTCACCCCGAGGACCGGGTTGTACTCGAGGCCCATCGTGTACTGATCGCTACGCTCGGACTGCACGGACTTCTGCAGGAACTCGGACTGGAACTCGGGTGGGCGGCGATACGCGCCAGCGCCGAGGCGCGCGGTCAGGGTCGGATCGAGCTTGATCTGGATCTCGCTCCGCGGCTCGAGCGCGAGCTCGTTCGGGCGACCGAAGTAGTCGACGCGCAGCCCACCCGTCAGGCGGATGCGCGGATCGAACGAGGCCTCGAGCGAGGTCCACGCCGCGAAGTCTGGAAACCAGACCGAGCCGGTGAAGTGACTGGTCGTATCTTTCGGATCGTATGCGGGGTACGGCTCGCCTTCGCGGCGCTCGAGCGGGATCGCGAGGTCGACATTGGAGTAGCCGATTTGGGCCTCGGCACCAGCGGTCCACACGACATCCTTGAGCCCCCACGCCGTGGCCATCGACCGCGTCATGCTCGCGCGTGGCGTCACCGTCGGGGTCACGATGTCGACGCCCTGATACAGACCGATCTTGGCCTGGATCTCCTGAATCATCGACGACAACGCGACCTTCGCGCTCCACTCGCCCTCGTGATAGGTCGCCGCAGCGGTGAGCCGCAGGAAGCGCGTGCGCGCGTAGAACCGCTTCGCGCCCGCGTCTTGATCTTTCGTGGTGAACAGCTCGAAGCGATCATCGGTACCGATGCTCGAGATCGAGAGCTTCCACGCGGAGCTCAGCTCGTGATCGATCTTGAACTGTTCGTCCCAGTACTGCGGCACCGTGGTGAGCGAGAGATCGACGCTACTCGGGATCACGAGCGGCACGATGAAATCGATCACCGAGCGACGGAGCGCGATCATGTACTTGGTCTTGTCATCGATCGGGCCCTGGGCAACCAGCCCGCCATCGATCAACGAGACTTCGGCCGACGTACTCCGCTTGTCGCTACCACCGCGAGTCGTGAGCAGCACGATGCCCGATGACGATCGACCGTAGTCGACCGCGAAGCCTCCCGGGACAAAGGTCAGGGTCTCGATCGTCTCGGCCGGCACGATCGCGCGAAACGCGAGCGCGTGGAACAAGATCGGAATCTCGAAGTCATCGACGAGCACCTTCGAGTCTTGTGGCGACGAGCCGCGGATCACGATGCCGTTGTAGCCGAGCGGAATCTGCGTGTTCACGACGCCCGGCATCGCCGACAGCGTGCGCACGACATCGCCGCCGGCACCCGGCAACCGCTGGATCTCCTCGCGGTCGAGTGTCGCGGCGCCTGTCGCGGCGATCGGGGTCTCGCCACCGATCTCGATGTTCTCGTTGGAGAGCTCGCTCAGGACCACCACGTCGTCGATCGCTTCGCCGGTCACGCTACCGAGCGCGACGCCGCGCTTGTCGGCATTGACCACCAGCGTCGCGCCGAGCGACGCCGTGATCGTGTAACGACCTTGCTTGTCGGAGACCGCCTTCGCACCACCGCCCTCGACCTCGATCGTCGCACCACGCACGGGTTTACCGAGTGCGTCGATCACGCGACCGCTCGCGGTGATCGTCTGGATCGCCGGCGGTGCGGGATCCGGATCGGCCTCCGCGACGCTACTCGCCAGCATCAGCGCGACGACGAGGCGAGCTCTCACGCCGGAAGACTATCGCGTCAGCCCGGGACAAGTCCCATCGCGGCATACCCCTTGTCGACGTAGATCACGCTTCCCGTGATCCCGGTGGCAAGCGGACTCGCCAGCCACGCGGCCGTCGTCGCGACTTCCTCGGCAGCGATCGGCTCGGCCAAGGGAGAGCGCTCGGCCGCTGAAACAATCAACTGATCGATCGGACCGATCGCCTCTGCCGCGCGTGACTTGTACGGTCCCGCCGAGATCGCGTTGACCCGATGGCCCCACTTTCGGCCGGCTTCGAACGCGAGCATGCGCACGTCAGACTCGAGCGCGGCCTTCGCCGCGGCCATCCCACCGCCGTAGCCCGCAACCACCCGCTGCGCCGCGAGGTACGACAGGGTCACGAACGATCCACCGGGCCGCATCGTCGGCCCGAGCGCCTGGACCAGCGCGACGTGCGAGTAGGCGGACGTTCCGACCGCAGCGAGATATCCGGCGCGCGACGTGCTGAGGAGCGGCTTGGTAACTTCCGGTCCGTTGGCCAGGCTGTGCACCACGATGTCGACACTTCCCACCGCAGTCGCGAGCCCCGCGATCGAAAAATCGCCAGCGTCTTTGTACCTGCGGTGCTCGCGCACCTTCGCGGGCACGTCTTCGAGCCGATCGTAGTCCGCGTCGAACGGATGGACCGCCTCGAGTGCGATCGGCTCGCGCGTCAGCAGCAGATCGAACAGCTTCAACAGCGGCGGCCAGGTCGCGACCGAGACCGTCGCACCGGCAGCCACGAGCGACTTCGCGATCGCGAACCCGAACCCACGATCATCTCCGACCCCCGCGACGAGCGCGCGCTTGCCTCCAAGATCGATCGCGAGGGACATCTCCGTGCGATCGTATCAGTTGATCGTCGTGGGCTCGCTCGACACACCTCACCCGCGGCCTCGTCGGCCCACAGCACGCAGCGCGATTCATCGGCGATCACGGTCATCGGCAAACCGCGCGCATGGCGATACCGCAACCAATCGAGGTGACCGTTGCGGCCCGTGGCCGAAGGTCCGATCCACGGCCCGCTGCGCACGACCAACGTGTTCGGGCGCGCGACAACAAGTGTGTCGGTCGCGCTTCTGCTTTCAAGATCTATCGTTGGGCGATCGTGTCAGTTGATCGTCGTGGGGCTTGCTCGACACAGCCCACAACAAGCTCTCATCGGTCGCGAGAGCAACTTCGCGAACCCGAACGCGTCTTCGGTGAGCTTGATCGGGATTCACTCCGTTCTCGAGCAGGCGACGGATCTCGGCCTGGTCCGCACCTGGCCGTCGCGGTGAGCACGTAGCCGAGTCGCCGCGATCATCTCCAATGCTCGACAGCTACTTGGGTTGGACCGCCGCTGCGCGGAAGAACGATGCGCTGATCACGAGACCTGGGCGCTCGCGGGTGCCACCGGGGTTACGTGCTCGGCGTTCACCTCGTCGCTGCGATCGGCGGCGCAGACATGCCGGTCGCCGTCTCGATGGGGCATCGCCTCCCGAGCGTATCAATTGATCGTCGCGGGCTCGCTCGACACGCCCCACAACAAGGCCGTGTCCGTGTCGAGACTGAAATTGCCGAGATCGAAGTCTGCGCCGATGCCCTGGGCCTTGACGGTCATGCTACCGGTCGTCGGTAGCGCGACGAGCGCTGGCACGGAGACCGTCAGCTTCTTCGCATCGAACAGCGTCGCATCGAACAGCTCGCCATTCGCATCGCTCCACGTGATGGTGTGCAGCTTCGCGTTCGCGACCACGTTCACGCTCGCGGCGGTCCGCGTCGCGGCCAGGCCGGTTGGCGCCTCCAACCAGCGCTCCGCTCCGAGCGTCGCCGCGGTCTGGCCGTGCTGGATGATCACGCTCTGGGCCCCCGTACCACCCGCCGCCGTCTGCGCGATCCCCGTCAGCCGATACGTCGCGCCCGTCGCGAACGCGGTCGGTAGCGGCATCAGCGCACTCGTCGCACCGCTCGGCAATACTGGCAGCTGCACGACCTCGTCCTTGCTGATCTCGATGCCGACGACCGCGTCACGCTTCGTCAACGCACTCGGAGGCGTCGCGTAGTCGATCGTCACGGTCTGGAGCTGCGCCGTCGCGAGCTGCGTCAGGTGCAAGCCGGTCTGATCGATCCCGGCATCGACCTGGAGGCTCGGCGACATCGCCCAGCCGATGATCGTGTACGTATCGTCGCTCGCGTCCGCGTTGCCGTGCGGATCGAGATCCACGATCGCGGCGGTCAAGGTCACCGCACCGGTGCGCGTCACGACCGAGAACGAGCACGTCGTGGGGTTGCCCACGCACACGTTGCCGTTCGCTGGCGTCGCGAGGTTGTTTGCGGGATCGCCGAACGTATCGCTCTGCGAGTAGCTCACGACCGCGGCTTTGACGTGACCCGTCGGGACGGTGACCGCGCTCCAGTTCGCGACCTCACCGGCGAGCGTCGCTTGCTGCGCGGCGAGGTTGCCGAGCTTGGTCACGGGGACCGTGAGGTTCGCGCCGTTCGCGTCCTGCCACAGCGTGCCGCGATATCCGGCGGCCTTGATCGCGAGGGTCTGAGGGCCGTGGACGTCGTTGAAGATCACCAGCCCCGTCGCATCGGTCTGCTGGTCTCTGCCCGCGATCTCGACCGTCGCATCGACGATCGGCGAGTACGTGTCGTTGTCGATGACGTAGATGTTGACCACCCCGTCGATCGCGCCGTCGCCGACACCACCACCGGTGATCACCCGCGGATCGGGACTGTTCCCGCACGAGGCTAAAAAAGCTAAAACGAGGATGCGCATGTTGGATTCCCCTTCGGGACTCACAACGATTGCACCCGCTATGCCGCTGCCAACCGCCTAGAAACTGCAGGTGGCGGCAACGACGTGTCGCGAAGTCCTACGCTTCTTAGTCAGCGTCCTTCTCGTCCTTCTCGCCACCACCTTCGCCGCCGTTCTTGATCGCTTGCACTTCCGTGCGAACAGCTTGCGCGAAGGTCTTGAGCTCTTGCATCGCGTTACGCACGCGCGTGCCGGCTGCCTTGTTGCCGTCCTTGTAGAACTTCTCGAAGTCGGGGGCCATCTTCGCGATGAGGGCCTGCAGCTCGGTGAAGCGAGGAACGCTGTGGCCGTCCGATTCGCTGGTGGTCGTTTCGTTGCTCTCCATAGGGGGCCTAACTTGCCCCGAGCGTCTGACAACGGCAACTCCCTGAGAACGCTTTGGATCGTCAAATAGTTACAGGCGGGTAGAGTGGACATATGTCCTCGACAGTGTGTCCGGCCGCCGTTGCAGGCACCGTCAACCCTGGATCGGCTCCGGGGCCCGGCCATCCTGGCCGGAGTTTCCGTCGAGAATCGCGACGTTCCGCAAGACTCTCGTCGTCCCGCACGCAGACCTGATCGACTCGGGTCCACCGCATCCGGATTCGCGCGTGTCGCGACGGCGGCAGATCGCCTCGATGGCGTGATGATCATCGGCCTGTAGATCGGGCCTAGAACGAGGCGCTCACGTGGCCGGGTGTCTCGCATCGCCGAGCGCTCCGGGCCGACGGCGCTCCGAGCTCGACGCACATCCCGCCGCGTATCCCGCCGCGGACGAGGTCGAGCTATTGCGCCTCGCGCGACGGGCATCCCGATCGCGACGTCACAGCGAAGCGCGTGGGCACGAGGTCGAACCGAAGGAGCTGCCTGAACTACGTCGCGACCGCTCGGGACCTGGCGCGACACCGCGACGAAGTTCGAGGAGTGGCGGCGGCCGCGCTCGGGCCTGGCCCGGCTACGGCAGCGCGGGACCCCTACTGGGCGCCTGCGCGCAGTGCGGGACGCAGATCCCTGGAAGATTCGTCGCCACCCTCGGAAGTTTCGGTCGAAAGCGAATGCCGGTTTTGGTTTGAGCTACGATTGAACGGTATGGCGAGCTCGAAGAAAAAAACGTCCTCGAAGAAGCCCGTAGCCAAGGCCAAGGCCAAGGCTGCACCGAAAGCAAAGGCGAAGAAGCCTGCGCCGAAAGCGAAGCCCGCTTCGAAAAAGCCTGCGCCGAAGGCCAAGCCTGCGGCGAAGAAGCTCGCGGCCAAGAAGCCCGTACCGAAGGCCAAGGCGCCCGCGAAGGCCAAGGCGCCTGCGAAGGCCAGAGCACCGAAAGCACCGACGCACGGTGATGCGTGGGGCAACGCCGCGCTCAAGAAGGACGCGGACGCTGCGGCCCCGATGCCGCAGATGACCGAGCCGTCGGGCACGCCGACCCTCGCACTCCACGACCACGAAGGTGCGCTCGTCTCGCCGGTCGAGGAATCCGAAGAGCTCGCCGAGCGCATCCACGGCGGCGAAGAAGCGGTGAAGGATGCCGACGAAGACGACGACACCGGCTCGCCGCGCCTCGACGACCGCGAAGACGGTGACGACGGCGCCGAGTAACGAACGCCCCGCTCGAAGATAGCCCGCGCGCGCACCTCGTTGACCTCCGATCGAGGCTCCGATCGAGGCTCCGATCGACGCTCCAATCGAGGCTCCGATCGAGGCTCCGATCGAGGCTCCGATCGAGGCTCCGATCGAGGCTCC